>JANXNI010000051.1 GCA_025354165.1 Burkholderiales bacterium
TATTTCGCTGGGCATCAAGCAACTCGACGGCGATCCGTTCAACAACTACGTTGGCATCAACGACAAGGGTGCGATTGTTACCGGCACCGTGAAGTCGACTGAAGCCAAAGGCGCTGTCATCCAGTTGGCCGATGATGTCGAAGGCTATCTGCGTGCGTCTGAAGTATCTCGTGATCGTGTGGAAGACATCCGCAGCCACGTGAAAGAGGGCGAGACCGTCGAGGTGATGATCATCAACGTGGATCGCAAGACCCGCAACATCAGCTTGTCGATCAAAGCCAAGGACTCTGCTGAAGAGACCGAAGCGATCCGTGCACACGCCAGCAAAGAGGCCAAAGACGAGAGCAATACGAGCTCGGGTCTGGCTGGCTTGGGCGCGTTGCTCAAAGCCAAAACGGACGGCAAGGCAGAATAGGGCCGTTAGCGAGTTAACTGGTTTTCACGCACAGCAGAAGAGGAGAGAGTAATGACACGTTCGAGCTTGGTTGCCCGGCTGTCGGAGCGCTTTCCTCATCTGATGGCGCGTGATACCGAACTCGCGGTTCGCCTGATTCTCGACGCCATCGGCGATGCACTCGCCGAAAGCTCCAGAGTAGAAGTACGCGGTTTCGGCAGTTTTGCGCTGTCGTACCGCCCGCCCCGCGTAGGGCGGAACCCCAAGTCCGGTGATCAGGTGGTCGTTCCGGCAAAGCATGTGCCGCATTTCAAAGCGGGCAAGGAGCTGCGCGAACGCGTGGATCAATTGCCGCCAATGATCGCATCTGCTTCTTCATCGAAATCTTCGATTTCATCTGCCTCCGTCGGCAAGGCGTGATGGCAAAGCGTGCCGTTCGTGGCATAGAAAAAACATACCGATATGGAATTTGAAGCTTGGTGGCTGCTGGTTCCGCTTGGTTGTTTCGCGCTTGGCTGGTTCGCTGCGCGCGTTGACATAGCGTATGTGTTGCGTGATGCGCGAGCTTTACCTGCTGCCTATTTCAGAGGGCTCAATTTTTTACTGCGTGAGCAACATGACAAAGCCGTCGAGAGCTTTGTCGATGTATCTCGACGCGACCCGCATGCGCTGGATTTGCAACTCGCCCTTGGCAGTTTATTCCGCCGTCAGGGCAGGTTAGGCGAGGCAACTGGCATTCACCAATCCCTGGTGGATCGCCACGATTTGCCGAAAGACAAGCGCGAACTCGCGCTGTTTGAACTCGCTCAGGACTTTCACGCAGCCGGAATATTTGATCGTGCTGAAGCGGTTTACGAATCGCTGAAAGGTACCTCTTACGAATCGGAAGCCGTGACACGGCTAGCGTCCGTACTTGAGCAAGAAAAGGCCTGGGAAAAAGCCATTGCCGCCCGCCAACGGATCGAACAACTAAGCGGTGAGCCCCAAGCGCGCTACATCTCACAATATCACTGTGAGTTGGCTGAAGCAGCACTAACGAGCGGAAATATTGATGCGGTACGGACGCAGCTCACTGCCGCGACTGAGGCCAATCGCAACAGTGCGCGCGTCCAACTGATCACATTTCGTGCGGCGATGAAAGCTGGCGACACCGCGGCTGCCGAAGCAGCACTCCAAGCACTGATGCGTGTTAAACCTGAATTGGTAGTGCTAATCGCCGAGGATGTGGTCGCGCTTTACGAAAAACTTGGACGCCCCGAGCTTGGCGTCGAGCGGCTCGCTGCGGCGCAGAGCGAGTCCACCACCACACTCGGTTTGTCGCGGCTGATGGACGCTTCGCTAAAAATTGAGGGCAACTCTGCTGCCCTTTCCCGACTAAAACAGGCTTTGTCTCGACAGCCGTCGGCTCGTGAAGCTGGGCGTTTGCTGGAACTCGAAAGCGGAAACGTTGATTCGGGTGCCGGGAAGACGATGCTGGACACCGCCAAACTCCTGTATCGGGCGACCGACAAAGTACCCGGCTTCCACTGCGGTCAATGTGGATTCCGTGCGCCAAGGTATTACTGGAAATGCCCCGGCTGCAATGCTTGGGAAAGCTTTCGTGCGACACCTTTGGGCGACTAGCGCCTTGTCCGCATGGGCACTCCGGCTAGGCCGAGTAGTCAGGCTTAGCCGCTAATTGGGGCGCATATCTCGCTAAAGTTTGATTAAAGTGAAAAATTAATTAAACTTCATAAACTATTGATTTATTGGATTAACTTATCTCAAAGTTAAAGTCACTTTTCGTTTGTCGCGAGTGCGGAGCCAGCGCAAGCAAATGGCAGGGCCAGTGCTCGGGCTGTAATGCATGGAACACGCTCGAAGAGACTCGCGCCGATGCGAACACGCGAACCCGTGCCGTTCCGTCCGGTCCACGCCGCGCCATCAAACTGTCAGAAGTCAGCCGCGAGTCGATTCAGCGTTGGCCGACCGGCTTGCCTGAATTTGACCGAGCCTTAGGTGGTGGACTTGTTCCAGGCGGTGTCATCCTGCTGGGCGGTGATCCTGGAATCGGAAAATCAACGTTGACTCTACAGGCGGTTGCCGCATTGGCGAGTTCGCGGCGTGCACTTTACGTTTCAGGCGAAGAGTCCGCAGCCCAAGTGGCCGCTCGTGGCGAACGACTGGGCCTTGATCTGGCACTGATTGAAATGCTGGCCGAGACTTCGCTGTCGGCCATTCTGAGCGAAATTCAAGCGTCGCAACCGCACGTCGTGATCATCGACTCGATTCAGACGTTGTTCAACGAAGAGCTTTCGTCGGCCCCTGGATCGGTTGTGCAGGTGCGCGAATGTGCCGCAGCCTTGACCAGATTGGCAAAGCTGACGGGCACCGCGATGATTCTGGTCGGACACGTCACGAAAGAGGGCGCAATCGCTGGCCCGCGTGTGCTGGAGCACCTCGTTGACACGGTCATTTATTTCGAAGGCGAAGCGGGTTCTAATCTTCGCATCATTCGCGCATTAAAAAATCGCTTTGGCGCTGCCAACGAGATCGGCGTGTTCGCGATGCTGGAAGACGGTCTGCGCGGCGTTAGCAATCCTTCCGCGATGTTCCTGCAACGCGGCGAAGCACTTGCGCCCGGAAACGCCGTATTTGCAGCGATAGAAGGATCGCGGCCCATGCTTGTGCAAGTTCAGGCGCTGGTAGATCGTGCTGCAGGCAATCCGCGCCGCGTATGTACTGGATTCGACGCTCAACGTCTGGCCATGTTGCTAGCGGTCATGAATCGACATTTGGGCAGCGAACTCGGAGGCTTCGACGTGTTCGTCAACGTTGTGGGCGGCTTGCGTGTCACCGAACCTGCGGCAGACTTGGCCATCGTCGCAGCGATTTGGTCTTCGCTATCAGGCATCGCGATATCGGCCGATATTGCAATCTTTGGCGAGATCGGTCTGGGTGGCGAAGTTCGCCCGGTAGTAGGAAGTGCACTGCGAGTCGCGGAAGCCGATAAACTAGGATTTGCATCGGTGGTAAGCCCGCCGGTTAATCGACAGGCACGAGGGCGAGTGGACGAAGACTTGCTTCATCACGTGGTTCGCGTCGATGCGGCAATTGAGCGTTTGCGCAATGGTGTGTAAGATTTTCTTTTGGATGTTCAATTTGTTCTGGAATTTATATTATGTTAAATAGTGCATTCTGCATCGCAAGAGTTCTTTTTGCGTCGCGTCATGGTCTTGGGCCGGTTGCGTCTTAACCCAATCGGACATTCCACCGCCAGACTTTGAAATGACAGCTGCTCCATCTACCCCCCCAGAAGACGCCGCCGGGCGACTCCGTGCGCTCGTTTCAGCGCTGCGCTCGGGCGACTTCGATGGCACTACCGCAATTCTTGCGGATCCTTTGTGGGACGTATTGGAAGCGTCCTACTGGAACGCAGAACATCCGTTACCTGCCGACGCCCTTCAATCCTTGGACGAATGCGTCAATATCGGCAAAGCTCTGTGGCATAAGTCAGGTCTAGGTCAAGGCCATCCGATGGCGCTGTATCGGACGACGTTGCTTTCCAGCAAAGCGATCGACACAGCAATGCGGGTGCTGGCGCGCATATATGCCGGTTGCAATCTCGGCTATCGAAGCCCGCCGCCTGGATTTTGGCGTACCGTCTATGCCCTGACCGGCTATGTGGTTTCAGAAAAGTTCACCGACCGAGTCAACCGCGCGCAACTAACCAATCAATCGTTGCAACTTTGGCTCATGGCCTGGCTGAATCCGCTATCACTCGCGCCGGGCCGCTTGCCCGTTGCCGTTCGCCTCGTGGGAATACTGTCGAAAACCTGTAGCTACACCCTCGCCTCCCCCACTCACGCTGGGTCGGGGCTCGCGGCCGCAGACCTCATGAGTGACGTGCCACCGATGCCGTTCGCGCGAGTTCCCGCCATGTGGGAGCCCGTCGCACCGCTCTACATCAATGCACAAGACGCAGCGTTCACCATTCGTGAATTGACGAGTCCGTCGCAGCGCGCTGTGCCAAACGACGTGTACGAATCGCTATTGCAGTCGGCACTGCAAGTCGGTCTGACTCATCAGGAAATGCAGGATTTCGTTCGTCGTGCAATGCGCGAGTTTGGCTACAGCAACGCGCGTTTAGTCCCGCGCGTCGGCAGGCGGGAGACAGTGACCGTCGTAGTCGGATTTATCGACGCATGGAACGCTATTCAACTGCAGTCCAAAGCCGGTCCAAAAGGAAAATCAACAGCCGTCACCCACGAGGCCACGGTAATCAATCACAGCGATGGTGGCTTTTTGCTGAGAATTGACGTGAAGGAGCCGTTGCTGTCGGTTGGTTCATTACTGTGTCTACGCGGTAGCGAAGCTGAGCCTTGGTCCATTATCGCAGTTAGATGGTTAGAAGAAACTGACGGAATGGTTCTTATTGGCACGGAGGTGCTCTGCAATTTCGGAGAGGCACGCATTGCTCAACAGCCGGATTCTTCTCAGCATCTACCCGTGCTTACATACCAAAGAGACGAAACTACCTGGGTTTTGTCGCCTTACGACTCCAATCGAGCAGAAAGCGTATCTCAATTGCGAATAGAAGGTGAAGATTGGGTGACAGCGGTAGCCTCTGAGTTAGGCTCGGACTGGCAACGCTCAGCGGTGCTGGACATAACGCGAAACGTCAGCCGAAATTGAGTCCAACTGGTCGGGTTGATCGAATCAAACATCGATCAATTAAATATCGCATCGCAAATCGCACGTTGCTCGGTACCCCTGGAAGCGACAAAACGCATAGCGCATAGTGCTGCCGGAGCCCATCAAGGTGTATATCCGATTGCAAATTGGTGGCAATTTCAGTCCACGCTCGCCAACTGGTGCAACTTATGTCGACAAAGTATCGATCGCCGGATGTAGGCATTGAAGCGCAATGTTGCCCCAGCTCCAGAGCTCGGTCGTACTCACCCATCTGGTGAAGAATAGACGCCATCTCGATAAGCGGCTCGGCGCGTGTCGGACGGCTCAGCGCAAGCTGAGCTAACCAGCGCAAGGTGCTCTCAAAGTTTGTAGGTTTCAGCGAAAGCATGCATGCTTGAAATTCTGCGTACCAGCGCTCTTCCTCGTCGCCGTTCCAGTCTCGAGATCTGGCCAAATAGTGCTCGTAGGCATTGCTTAGTTCGCCAGCCGCGTGATATGACCGAGCGATGTAAAACTTTGCGCGAGCAGCCTCGCGTTTATCTGTACGTCGCAAATTGACCGTTTTTTTCAGCGACGCTATGTCGTAGAGGAACGTATCTTTACGCTTCGACCTGAATCCTTGATGCATATATCTCATCGAGAGAAACGAAGTAGTTGCCACCGAAGGGTTCAAGTTTTTGTCTACGCTCAAGTACTCGTGTCGTTCACCCACCCACTTCGCATCAACATCACTACGGATAACGCACGTTCTAGCGTGCCGAACCCATCCAGCGTATGCCCAGCATAACCATAGGTCGGCTCGATGCAACGTGGATCGAGTTTGTTGCGCATTGCCAACCAGAAAATCGTCGGCGTCCAGAAACAGGACGAAATCAGCTAGTGATCGGGCGGCCGCTAATGCTTCATTTCTGCTGCCCGCAAAGCCTTTCCAAGGACTTTGAAGTAAGGTGCCAGTCAATCCTTTCATTGTCTGTTTTACGATTTTGCAAGTTGAGTCTGACGAGCCCGTGTCAACAATCAACCATGAGTCTATAAAGGGAATGGCGCTTGTCAGCGCTCGGCGAATTACGGCCGCTTCATCACGAACAATCATGCAGAGACAGACGCTAGGAATAGACCTAGTCTTCAAGGGAGATGCCTATTCGACTTTGTCGGAACGGATACGCCGCCGATCCGCTCATGTAGGCCTCCAACGCAGCGGGACACGATAATTGATACTGTTCTAAAACTACCATTCTCGAGAAACCAATGGAAAAGACTTTGCCTACTTTCATCGCGGCAATCGCGGCGGGTACATTCGGCTTCGGAACACAAGCGCAAGCAGAACCCGTTGCTCAGCCTTTTCTACTGCCAATTAAGTGCGCGCCCGGATTTATTCCTGTCTCACTCGAGAAGGGATGTATCAAAGATAGAACTGAAGAAATTGCCCGGGCCGCAGTCAGATGGAACGATAACGGTCGTTTGAGTACCAGTCAACATTCGTACGGTGCTGCAGCGATGTCCAGCATCTCGGGTTCTGCGACTGTAGCCACGCAGACATCCCGCTGATCAGGCGGGCCTCCTACATGTCGTACCAATCATCGAACTGTAAGTAGCTACTAATTAAAGCAATTGCCAACTTGCGCCGCAGTTGCAGAAGTAGGATTGGCTATTGTTCTCGTTCCGACTGCGTCCACGGACATTGCTCCGCATTTCGACGGAGTCCAGCCGGCGCGCGGCGAAGCAGTTGCAGTGTAAGTGCTTAAACCTTCCGACGAAATCGCAATGTTGTACCAAGGAGATCCCTCTCTGGGGGCCTGCGCAAGGGACGTCGGCAGCGCCGCACCAACCCCCACGTAGGTGCGACGTTCAGTAAAGTACCTTTCGGCAAATTGCGCTACTTCCATCATGACGGCTACAGCGTCCTTACGGCGTCCTCGCTCTATATATTCTGAATAATTAGGATAGGCAATCGCCGCTAGTATGCCCACGATCGCTACTGTGATCATCAACTCGATAAGCGTGAAACCACAATCCCCTGATTGCAAGCGTATATATGTGCTTTTCACTGAATTTGCCTCCAGCTCAGCCGCCCGGCCCCGGTTTTCACGCCAAGCAATCCACCTTGAGCCGTTGATCTGTCCGACTTAGCATCGCTTCCAGAAACTCCCTTAATGGGGCTCGGCAGCCCGGCAAAAACAATCTTATCGCCGGATGCATTGGCGACCAAGCTTATCGGTCCATCTATTCCGCCTGCCGTCCTTGCACCATTCGCGATCGTTTCGGCAGTTCCGTCGCCGTTAGTATCAAAGGCCGTTGTTCCTTGACCAGTTTCAAGGTCTAGGGCCATGAGCCAACCAGAAGAACCGGCCAAACACGAATTGGCCGTTGGTTTGAAGGTACCCACGTACACGAATGGAAAGTAAATTGACGGACGCGCTAGCACACGTTCGGCGGGATCCGTCGTCAAGGCACCCGGCGAAACGAAATCCAGATACCAGCCGCGCGCGGATCCACTGCCCGACAAAGTCCGCGACCCAGTACCTCCGTCAACACCAGTCTGGGTGGCAATGGCGATAGTGCCGAGGTTGCCACGACCTAAGTTGGTCTCCGAGGCGATGAGAGAAGCACTAGCGTTGGCGATTCGAAAGAACGTCGCATTATCGCGGACGCTGTAGACGGTCTGTATGTCAGTCGAGGAACGATCAGCATCTTCAAAGAATTTTCCGGTGCCAAAGGTCACTTGATAGCCACTGCTAAAGGAGCGGAACACCTCGGGCTCAGCGGTTATAGGCTGCGGAATTGCCGCTCCCCCTCCCGTTGGGGATCGTTTCACCGTTATCAGCGGCCTTGCCGTATTTGAGGACGACGAATAACTGTCGACCTGCCACGTCGACGGTGCACCAGCCAAACGGAATCGCCATAAATTTCCACCCAAGTCACCTGCCCAGGCTTGGACAGTGATCCTGTCTGCGCTCGCAGTCTTGATATCGTCCCCTATCAACGCTGGACTAGATAACCCGTTGTAGGTCGCTGAGTCTGGAACAGTCAATTTGCTCGCGGTTCCAAGAGCGGTTCCGGTCACGGCGTCTAGAACCATCAGGCGAGCTACGCTTTTAGGCGATGGCGGACTAGTCGACGATTCATATCCATTGCCGAAAACTATAGCCCACTGCGTGCTGGTACTAGCGTCATTGACGCGAATAACATTCAGTTTTCCGAGAACGAACCCCAAGTCATCAAACGGCTGGCCCGGTGCCCCAGCGGCAACCTCCCAGAGCACAGACGGCGATGACGGGTTGGTAGCGTCGATGGCGACTATTGTGCGTGCCCCGGCACCCGCAGATGCAATAACGATTGTTTTCCATGCACTTCCCGTAAAGATGTCTGCAACGGTCACTTTTCCGTTCATGAAATACTGATGCTGGTAAGACGGGCTCGCTAGGTTCACAACTTGACCTTGCAGGGCCTTTGGGATGAATGACCAAGTTAGATTCCCGGTCCTGGCATCGAAGGCGTGCAGCATCCCGTCGTTTGCACCGATCCATAGTAGCTCAGGCAACGAGCGTTTCGCGGTTGCATACGCAGCGTAACTCGCGCTGCCTGGTTGAGTGGTCACACCATAACCCAGGTCCGTTCTCCCCTGAAACGCTGGAACGGACCCGACGATATCACCCAGCACGGTCTCTCGAACTCTGAGCACACCGGGCAACGTGCCATTGGGCGTGTTGCCGATTTCGAGGCTCTGGTCTCCCTTCAGGTAGTTGGCCACTGCCTCCGCCGTTCGCTGTGCTTGAATGCCAACCGGAATCGCCGTGCCGAAAAGTTCGGTTAACTTTGGCAGGAGTCTGGTTTGCATGGAAACCGGTGCCAACTTCGCAATCAACGTCGAGTCGCTTGCTAGGTTGGCTACATTCAAAGTTCGGTACGCGCCGTTGATCCAAGTGACTACCGGGCGACTCGCGAAGTCTGCGCCCGCTGCCGTCGCCGATGTGCCCCCGGGGACATTTGCCGACCAGACCGTATTGCCTAACGTACCGTTATCGTTCAAGCGGTATGCATCTAACCCACCATTCCAAACGGATGCAGTTATTGGGTTCCCGTTTCTGCGGAGTACAGATCTCGTGCTGTACAAAAAATTGCTTGAGAACGCCAGAGAAGAACCAGTGCGAACAACACTTCCGCTCGTGCCGATGGCCGAAGGCGCTTGCGCTGAAGCAAGGATTGCATCTAGCGCCGAAGCGATTTGGGCTCTAAGCCGAGCCGGATTATTCACGAACGCGTAGTTGGGCGGCGGCAACGTTGACGTGTCGGGAATTGCGCCAGAAGTCCCGTATTTTGCGGCGTACCAAAGTGGATTTTGTGGGATGGCACCTCCAGCGGTAGTTGCCCCAGACGGCGTAAACGTCCTTTCATAAAGGAGTCCGAGCTTGCCACCTGTCGCCGGCACTCGTTGCCCAAGCCCATTTAAGTCGTATGAATTGGCCGAGTCGTTAAGCACATACGCGCTACCAGCGCCGCCGATATCTCTAACGCCCAAATAGGCCCCATCGATGGTCGTTCCTGATATGACAAATCCCATATTCTGATCAATACAACCCGCAGCGTATTCGGATTTGAGAGACATTTTGAGGGTACCATCCGCGTTAACTTGAAACGCATACCGGACAATTGCGTCCATGTCGTCATCAGTCCCCTGCTCATTGTCTTCGAAGCTCACACGAAAAGTTCCGATTGCGCGTCCTCCATTCACAGCCGCATTCGTCGGAAATCCAGGCACATTAGTAACAGAGTCAAAATAAAAACCAACAATGCGGTTGGTAAGATAGGTAGTGCCAGCAACGAACTCGCCGTAGTTGCAACCGCCGGTGCTCTTGCCGAATGGCGCTATGGAAACTGTTCCAAGCGAAGTGGGAATCTTAAGCGTAGGGATTGACGGAGCAAGCGCTATCGCATAAGTGTCAACAGGTTTATTGCCCGGCGTCGTAATCGGGTTCTTTGCTCCGAAATTAGCGACTGCCGCGGCGCCATAGCTTCCCTGTCGAGTCGGATCACCAGGGGCCAAGCCGCGAATATTCCCGAATGAATTCGCCAATTTCGGGGTCGGCGCCTGGTCGTAGGTGTTTCCAACGTTTGCTAGGCTTTCACCGATAAAGTAATTTTTGCTGCCTAGCCCTTCTGCATTCCAAATATTTTGTCCTACAGCACTTGTCGAAAACGCACTTAGCGAAGTCGGGGTAGCGGGTGGGGAAAATGCCCCGAATAGCGACCCGGGCAATTGGTCAGAGTCGAAGGTAGGATTGACATCACTTACCACCATCTGCGTCGGGCGCGAACATACGGGGAAACCACCGCCACCACTGGCGACGGATGCGTAAGGGTTAATCCAGCTCGGTTTCGGCAAACCCAGAGCGTCATCTGTCCCACCAGCCGAGTAGGAAAACGCAGGTGTCGGCGTTCCGCCACTGCCGAGGTATCGTAGGCCTTCATACATAATTTCGGCTATCGGATTGCCGTAATCTTTGCACCCGCCGTTGCAGTTGTACCCACCTGCTTGCCATTGCGCAATTTTGAGTCGATCAAAAGTCCCCACTATTCCGGTCGATGTCGTCACAAACATTCCCGTATTTGCGTCGATCTCTTGATCAAAGTAGCTCATGTTTTTACGGACTACACCACCTGCTCGGGAATTATCATAAGACCCGGTGATCAACCCGAAGGCGACCGATCTGTTTTCGCCGTAATCGTGAAGCACGCCTGTCGGCCTCCATACCGTCGGCGAGATTGTCGGGTAGCCTTTGCACTCGGACTCCATCGGAATGCTCGTGCTATTGACGCACACCAAAACTCTAATGACATAGTCTACTGGTGCAACAGTGCCGCCGCCTACCGACACACCGTTCTGGTCGACATAGGGATCTATCAGCGTATCTAATACCGGACCTTCTTTAGCCACCCAATTGAAAACGCGCTCGGGTCGATTGAGCAAGACGCGCAGCAGCGGATCAGTGCCTCCGTTAATCGTTGTATTTCCGAACAAGTGTTGATTGGAGGAAGAAGCTGGTGCGGCGAAGGGTGTGTACTGCGCAATGTCGTATCCGGATCGACCCGTGTTGTACTCCGCCCCCCACGAATGAGCATCCTGAGGAATGTAGGCGCGCTCCAGCACAGTCGTAGTGGAGGTTTCAATGCGTTTCCCTCCATAGAAAACACGGCGGAGAGCATCCATACGAGAAGTCGTCACGTAATTAAGCCAGTCACCGCTCCAAGCGACCGCCGATCCGCATGTTTTTAATGTAGCGTTGACCACCGCTCCACGGGGCTCAAAACGTTTGTTCGCGCCGACGTAGTTGTAGCATTTATAAGAGTCGAACAACCCGAAATATGTGATGGTGGCAGGTTTATAGTCGGTGTCGATTGAACCGTCACCATCGACGTCAGAGTAGTTGTTATAAGCTGGAAAATAGAGGCGCTCGTCGCGCCCTACAGAGAGCATGACTAACGGTGCAGCCGGCTGTTGGACGGTCATCGGCGACTGCGACATGAGCGCCGTTGCGGTGGGGATGTTTGCGGTAAAAGCGACGCCACCGACAACCGCTGGCAGCACCAATGTGCGAACAAGAACGTAGGCTTTTTGAATGCGACCAGGCGCAGCAATCAGTTGTTTGAAATTCATCATTTTGGAAACATTGACCAGTCTTGAGTGACGACACTTGCACCGGTAACAGGATCAGTAGCCCGTGCTGATGCGCGAACATACGTCGCTTTGCCTTCGTTGCTGACACCGCCTCGCGGATTGTCCCCGCTAAACGCTTCATTCGAGGAATTTACGGATACGGGACGCGTACTGCTCAAGCTCGAAGGCACCGAAGCACTGAGCCAGTTCGAAGCAGTAGAAAAAAAGCTGATTGATGACTGCGGTATCACGCCACCCCACGGACTCAACGTTGCGGAACTGTTGTCTTCGGCGGGAAATGTATCTTGCACCCAACTGACTTTCGCTAGTTGTCGTGAAATTCTTAGCAACGCCTCGCTTTCGTGCGTCGCGATTGTGCGGTAGTAGCTGTTGCCCGCCATGCGCTCTTGCAGCGAAACATTCCGGATCGATGCCACACCAATAAACGACAAGGCGACCATGAACAGCATCGCAACAATCAACGCAAATCCATTAGCTTTTGTACGAAAATTTCTGACGGAATATTTCATTTGAATCACAGGTTCAATCCACGTACTGCCGACCGCGAACACCGACGGTAAAGTCATAATTTTGTCGAAGCAACCCGTCAGAACTGGTCGCCGTGCTAATCGAAGTGTTGCCCTTCTGCGCGACCAAGCCGAAGCGGATCCTAACGCCAGTGACGTTTTCCCAATCCGATGGGCTCGCCTCCATGTCAGCCAAGGTCTTTTCACTGGTAACTGCGCCGGGAGTGCGTAGACCTGTTGTCACAAGGTAGCTTGTCGTAAACGATTCCACTCCCGACGCAACAATGTCGCCCCCGTTGGTCGCCCATGCCCCGTATGAGTTGCCAGAAGGCGTAGCGATGCTGATTCGTCGCAATGTTGGCCGTAGCCCCGCTGCCGATGCCTGGTGTACGTAAAAAATGCTCGGCGAAAACTGGGAAATCGTCGCTGACACATCCTGCTGCAGGTTTGTGTTTGGAACTGCGTCTGCCTCGCCCGATGACGCGTTGTTTCGATTTAACCCGTTGGCAAGGCTCATTGTCACGGGCCCGGACGCTGGCGCTGTTATCGACGGTTTAAAGATGTATGCCTTTTGGCAGCTGGAAGCCACCATGACAACGTTGTTGCTACTACCACCCGTTATTCGCTTGGCACTTGCGGGGAGCTGAAGGCGACCCGTATCTAACGCCCCATCGGTGTCGATGTCCTGCCGAAACACGGATTCCGAATCATCGGCCTGACGTAGCACCATCAAAACATCGGTGTTAGGGAGCCTTCCGACGCTTCCGACCGCAGTACCGACTGCCCTAACGTAGGACGGTAGCCCAGGGTGAGTGGTAGCGGCGGCAGCCGAGAAACCATGCAAAAAGTAACCGGGGTCAACAAATCGCTGGTCATTTGTGTTGTCGTTACCACCCAAAATAAGCCAGTCAAGATTCAACGTCATGACTGGCTGCGACGCCGCCATGTTGACGTAACTTTTCTTTTTAGCGCCGCCGCTGAACGCCTCACTGGATTCCCTTGCGCAGCCAAAGTATCCAGACATGCGGATTTCACGGCTGAGCGTTTCTGTAATGAAGCGGGCGTCGTCCTGCATCTGCGACTGAACGTCCTGCACGCGATAGCCTTGCGACCCAGAAACGTACACATACCCTACCGCAGCTATGATGGCCAGACCAAGTGCCATGGCTACCATGAGCTCAATTAATGTGACACCGACCTGCTTATTTTGCAATCGCCGAAAACCCCGTGCGCGTGGTTGCATCGTCATCTTGGGTTGCCCAAAAGAAAGGATACGCACGGCTAAACCCTAATTGTCGACGTGAAGGTTACAAGGCCAGGATTAGCACCGATAGCGGATCGCTTCGCCCTAGATTCATCCCATTGCACCACGATGGTGACCAACTTGCATTTGGGAACCGACAAGTCATTAACGCAAGATGACGTATCGTCCGCGACCGAGATACTTCCCTGCCCTAGCGGCAAGCGCAGCGCCAACGCCGCTTTCCACGCGGTCACGTCGGCCGACGCGGGACCAGATGTGAGAGCGCCGCTTAGGCTAACAGCATAAGAATCGGCATTGTTCGGATTGGCAAGAATGCGTTCAACAATGTCATTCACGAAAACGACGCCTTTGGAGCGGACGTCAGCAGCATCAGCTAGCTTTATTGCCGACACCTGCATTCCGGCGACACCGAGAAGACCCAACGCAACGACTACCATAGTGATAAGCACTTCGAGAAGGCTGAACCCCTCGGCAGAAGCGCGGCGACTGTGGGCTATTGATTTGAGCATGCGGTTGTTCCTGTAACGTCGGCAACGAAGCGCGTTCGTCCACCCCAAGCGACGCAGACGGTGCCACTCTTGCGAATCGTTGAGCCGTCGCCAAGCGTCAATGAAATACGCCCAGCGCCCGGAATGGTGCCAGTGGAGTTTGGAGAAATCGAGCGTCCTAGGCGATCAAACGACATAAAACTTTGCGTGCCGGTAATAGCAATTACGCCGGAGAGCGAAGCGTCGTAACTGCCCTGACGTGCGATCGCCGTACCAGATGTTGGGAATACGCCCGTCGGCGTGTCGGAGTCGACAAATGTGACCCACCCGCCGGTCAAATCACTGCCGACTATTGGGGCGACAGTTACGGTCATACCGCGTTTCATCGCCTCTGAGCGAGCCAATCCAAGGGAGGAAGTGATGTCCGTGTAAAACCCGTTAAATCGACCCGAGTCGAGAAATCTCGAAAGGTTAGGAGTGGCGACCGCAGCTAAAATTGCCAAAATAGCCATGGTCACAAGCATTTCGATCAGTGTGAAGCCCGATATTTTTGTATCCATTCGAGCATTATCAGTTTCTCAGACAAGTCCAGACGCATGGTCGGATAGACGGCAGACTAGCCCAGAGGAAACAGCGTTAACCGTCCAGCAGCTCCGTCGGCAATCGAAACTCAACGCTCTCGCTTTCACCGCCAACCAGCACCGCATCCCCAAATCCTCTGCCTTTCAACGCGGCGAGCACCTCGTCAACCAAGTGCTCAGGAGTCGAGGCTCCCGCCGTGACGGCGACTTTGGAAAAGTCTACGAACATCGCTTGATCGAGTTCATTGGCGTCATCAATCAAATAAGCCCTAGCCCCCAATCGCTCAGCCACTTCTCTTAGCCGATTGGCGTTTGAACTAGCTTTCGACCCCACCACAATAAACACGTCAACCTTCGACGCGATGTCTTTGACCGCGTTCTGGCGATTGGTAGTCGCGTAACAGATGTCGTCTTTGCGCGGCGGTCGGATGTTCGGGAAGGCCTTTTGCAGCGATTCAACCACTCGGGCGGTGTCGTCGACGGAGAGCGTGGTCTGCGTGACGAAGGCTAGTTTGGTTGGGTCTTTGATTTTGCCGCTGGCGGCCAGGTTCGCTACGTCTTCCTCGTGTTCGACGAGATAGATTCCCTCGTTTGCCTGGCCCATCGTGCCTTCGACTTCGGGGTGACCTTCGTGGCCAATCATTACGATTTCGGTCCCTGCTTTGCGCAGCTTGGCGACCTCGACGTGGACTTTGGTGACGAGTGGGCAGGTGGCGTCGAAGATACGGAATTTGCGCTCGGCAGCCTCGGCTTGAAGGGCTTTTGACACGCCATGCGCTGAGTAGATGACGACCGCGCCGCCGGGCAGATCGGGGACGTCTTTTAGCTCTTCAACGAAGATTGCGCCGCGTGATTTGAGATCGTCAACGACGTGTTTGTTGTGGACGACTTCGTGCCGCACATAGATCGGTGCGCCGAACTTTTCCAGCGCGCGGTCGACGATTGCGATGGCACGGTCTACGCCTGCGCAGAAGCCGCGCGGGTTGGCGAGGATGACGGATTTAGGCTGAAAGGTGATGGGGGAGGCTTGCATCATTTATTCCTTATCTTGCGCCAACCGTTTACCGCCGACAAATGCCGACCAAAGCATCAAAGCTGCACCGATGCATATCGCCGAGTCGGCGACATTGAACGCAGGGTAATACCAGTTCCAGGGTGCCCAGTAAATGAGCACGAAATCAATGACTTTTCCGAGCCAGATGCGGTCGATGACGTTGCCGAGTGCGCCGCCGATGATGAGCGCGAGCGCGAGCTGGACACGGGGATCGGCTTCGCGCCTGAGCCAGCGCCAACACCATGCGCTCACGATGAGCGCGAGCCCGACGAAGAACCAGCGTTGCCAGCCGCCAGCATTGGCCAGAAAACTGAACGCTGCGCCGAGGTTGTAGGTGAGGATCCAATCGAAAAACGGCAGTACGTTGACACGTTCGCCCGGAGCGAATTGCGTGTGGAAGTAGGCCTTGGTGATCTGATCGAGCGCGATCACCACGAGAATGACGCCGCTCCAGCGACGGGCGAGCACGGCACTCACAGCCAGTCTCCACATTTACAGCTTTTTTGTAAAGGGGCGGCCGCATTGGGGATAGCAGCCATTTTCACGTAAAGTCGAGAATAAGCTCTTATCGCTCCAAGCCCATATGCAGCGGTCGATTCATCCAAAAGCTGTATTTCAACCATGATCACGCAAACGCCCTCGTTTCACCCGCGCCGTAGAGGTTGCTGATGCAGCGCGCGCAGAAGCCGGGATGCCTCGCGTCCACACCGACGTCGCTGCGGTAATGCCAGCAGCGGTCGCATTTGGCCGCAGCGCTTGGCTTCACGTCGACGCTCAGTTCCGCGCCCTCTTTCACCGTCGCTTGCGACGTGATGAATACGAATTTGAGATCGTCGCCGAGCCGCTCGAGCTCGCTCAGCAACGCCGCCGGAGCCGTGATCGAGATTTCAGCCTGCAAGCTGGAACCGACGCCGCCAGCCGTGCGCACGTCTTCGATCGCCTTGGTGACCATCGTGCGGACTTCGCGCAATTGGCTCCAACGCTCAACCAGCGCCACTTCGTTCGCAGGCGCAGGCAGTGGCTCATTCCACGTCTCAAAAAACACGCTAGCTTCCGTCACGTTCTTGCCCGGATTCAGCGTCGACCAGATTTCCTCCGCCGTGAACGACAGCACCGGTGCCATCAGCCGCACCAACTGCTGCGTGATGAGATGCAACGCGCTTTGCGCCGAACGTCGCGCCTTGCTCGTTGCGCCGCAGGTGTAGAGGCGATCCTTGAGCACGTCGAGGTAGAAACCACCGAGGTCTTCCGAACAGAAGCCCTGGATCGCCTGCATCACGAGGTGAAATTCGTAGCGACCGTAGGCATCAACAGCGTGCTTCGCCATATCGCGTGTCATGGCGATAGCGTAGCGGTCGATTTCGCTCATTTCTTCGAGCGGAACCAAGTCTTTCGATGCGTCGAAATCAGCTGTGTTTGCCAGCAGAAAACGCAGCGTGTTGCGGATGCGGCGATACGTCTCGGTGACGCGCTTGAGGATTTCGTCAGACAGCGCAAGCTCGCCCGAGTAATCCGTCGCCGCGACCCACAAACGCAGGATGTCCGCGCCCAGCGAATCGCACACCTTCTGCGGCGACACGACATTTCCGAGCGATTTGCTCATTTTGCGACCGTTCTGATCGACCACGAAACCGTGCGTCAGCAGTTGGTCATACGGCGCACGACCGTTGATCATGCAGCTCGTCAACAAGGACGAGTGGAACCAGCCGCGATGCTGATCCGATCCTTCGAGATACATGTCGGCCGGGAACTTGAGCTGCGCAGCGTGCGAGCCGCGCAGCACGGTTTCATGCGTGGTTCCGGAGTCAAACCACACGTCCAGTGTGTCTGGATTTTTAACGTAATCTTTCGCCTCAGCGCCGAGGAAGTCCTCGACGGAAAGCGTTTGCCAGGCTTCGATACCGCCCTGCTCCACGCGCTTGGCGACGGCCTCAAGCAACTCTCCGGTCCGCGGATGCAACGCACCCGTTTCGCGATGCACGAAGAACGCCATCGGCACGCCCCATTGTCGCTGCCGCGAGAGCGTCCAGTCGGGGCGATTGGCGATCATCGCGTGCAGGCGCGCTTTGCCCCAACCGGGGAAAAATTGCGTGGCGTCGATGGCGGCGAGCGCGGTTTTGCGCAGCGAATCCGCGTCGGACTTCGGCGCGATGTCCATCCCCGCGAACCACTGATTCGTCGCGCGATAGATGATCGGCGTGCGATGCCGCCAGCAATGCATGTAGCTGTGCGTGAACTTTTCAGCTTTGAACAACGAGCCTTTTTCGCGCATATGCTCGACGATTTTTGGATTGGCGTCCCAGATCATCATGCCGCCAAACTCAGGCAGCGACTCGGCGTATTTGCCATCGCCCATGACAGGCGTCAACACATCCGCGTCTTTCAAACCATTCGCACGGCATGACAAAAAGTCTTCGATGCCGTAAGCGGGTGACGAATGCACGATGCCGGTACCGGTATCGAGCGTAACGTAATCACCCAGGTAAACGGGGCTCAAACGGTCATAGAACGGATGCCTGAAGTTGATGTGATCGAGCGCTTGTCCGGGGCAGGTGGCGATCACCTTGCCTTGCATGCCCCACGACGCAAGGCACGTCTCAACGCGCTCTTTCGCGAGGATCAGCAAGGGTCGCGCGACATCGGTCGTTTCGACCAAAGCGTATTCGAATTCCGGATGCAGGTTCAGCGCCTGATTGGCTGGCAGCGTCCACGGCGTGGTCGTCCAGATGACGAGATAGCCGGTGTCATGCGGCAGTTTGAGCAGACCGAATGCCTTCGCCAGCCTATCGTTCTCGGCAAATGCGAAACCCACATCAACGGCGATATCGGTCTTGTCCTGATACTCAACCTCAGCCTCAGCCAGCGCCGAGCCACAATCGAAACACCAGTTCACTGGCTTCAGCCCACGGAACACATAGCCCGCGTCGTAGATCTTGCGCAGCGCACGGATTTCGTCCGCCTCGTTGCGCGGATTCATCGTGGTGTACGGGTTCTCCCATTCGCCGAGCACGCCGAGGCGCATGAAATCTTTCTTCTGCTTCTCGATCTGCTCGGTGGCGTAAGCGCGGCTTTTCGCCTGCACTTCCTGTGGCGGCAAGCCCTTGCCGTACTTCTTCTCGATCTGGATTTCGATCGGCATGCCGTGACAATCCCAGCCCGGCACGTACGGAGCGTCATAGCCCGCCATCAGCTTGGATTTGACGACAATATCCTTCAACACTTTGTTGACGGCGTGACCGATGTGGATGTCGCCGTTGGCGTACGGTGGCCCATCATGCAACACCCATTTCGGCCGACCGGCCGCTTTGGCGCGAATCGCGTGATAGAGCTTCTTCTCTGTCCAGTCGGCGACCCATTTGGGTTCACGTTTGGCGAGATCACCGCGCATCGGGAACGGCGTGTCCGGCAGGTTCAGCGTGGCTTTGGTGGACTGGGTGTCCGGTTTGGTGGGCTTGTTTTCCATTTTTTTAGTTTCTGGCGGCAATCAGGATTCAAATCGTCGTCCCTGCGAGAGCGGGGAGCCAGCGTCTTCGGTTGCAACAAAGAGTCACTGCGCGACGGCGGGCGCGAGCATGCAAATCGTACGAATGCATGCAAGCGCGGGCAGATCAGCCGCTAATTCGGTAGTGCCGCGTTTGCCGGGCAAGCGTCTTGGTGACGCAGAGGGTGAGGAGCAAAGTAACCATTTGCGTATTGTCTCGCACTTTGCGCTGGAATGTCTTGTGCAAGGCTGTGCGGCTCAGGCACGCCCCAAAAAACTACGCCGCCACCGCAATTCGGTTTCGGCCTGCCCGCTTGGCGCGATACATGGCCAGATCGGCTCGCTCCACCAGCGTGCCGGCGTCATAGTCGGGCGCGGAGGCGATACCTGCGCTCACCGCGACGCGCAGCTCGGAAGCTATTGTCGCCCACGGATAATCAGAGACGCGCTGCCGCAGCCGCTCGCAAATATCGAATGCGTCCGGCGCACTGGTGCCTGGCATCACGAGCACGAATTCTTCACCGCCGCTGCGCACCACGACGTCGCTTGAACGCGTGTGTTCACCAAGGAGCCTGGCTACTTGCACGAGAACGCGGTCGCCGACAGTGTGTCCGAAGCGGTCGTTGATTTGCTTGAAGTGATCCAGATCGAGCAGCACCACGACCAGTGGCGCACTGGTTGTCCGAGCGCTGGCCACCATGTCCGCCAATTTCATATCCAGCGCGCGGCGATTGCCAAGTCCGGTCAACTCGTCCTCAAGCGTGATCCGCTCCAGCTCGCTGGCGCGCGAAGCATGCGCCTGCGCAACTCCGTACGCCTGCTCCAGCCCTTTGCGCTGTGTCTCGTCAGCCTCCAGGCGCATCACCATGTGCTCGGATTTCGCTTTCAACTGCTGCATGGAGCGCTGGCTCTCGATTTTTCGGAAAGCCTCGAGTTGGGCGAGCGCAGCGGCTGCGTTGCCTTCGCCACGATGCGCAAGATACAAGGCGTAGTGCACGCGCATCTGGGTGGACACCGTCGGCAGATGGTTTCGTTCAGCGAGCAGCGCGCTGAGCTCAATCCTCGCTGTGCTGAAATCACCCCGCGCGAGATTGAGCTCACCCATCGAACACCGAACGCGGGGCGACACTGCGTGATAGCCGCCGATATCAGCAAGCGCTAGCGCGGCGCGCAACAGCGTGTTTGCCTCCTCCAGTTGGCCGAGATGGACAAGTACCTCGCCCAGATTTCCGTGAGCGAAGGCATCGAGGTAGGGGTCGCCGATGATCGGAGCCATATGCAACACTTCGCGCGCCAGAGGCAGACAATCCTCCAGCGCCGTACGCCCTTCGGTGGCGGCCCAACCGTCGCGCAACGAGTAAAACTTTCCGATCAAAACGGCCGCCAGATTATTGAGCGTCGTAATCAACGGATAGGGCTCGTCCAACTCACGCGCGAGCGCCAGACCGTCGCGCAAGAGACGCTCGCCCTGCCACGGATCGCCAGAGCGCTCGAAGCAGCCGCCCAGCAGACTAAACGCAAGCACCCGACCGCGCTGATCATTCGTTTGATCTGCGAGGCGATAGCCCTCGGTGGCGTGCTTGATCGCTACCCCAAACAAGCCCGAATCACAGGCGCACACGCCGATCCAACGCAGCATCTCGGCGTAAGCAGCTGGCATCGGTTCCGCTTTGACCAACGGCAGCATCGATTCGCCAAACGTTATCGTGCGATCGGTTGCACCCGTTCGGTAGAGGAAAAAACAGGTGACATGTGCGGCGGCGGCTCGGTCGAGCGGGGTTCGGTGTTGCGCAAGTGCAAATGCGCGCTCAGCGAAAACGAGCCCATCGGCTAGCGCCGCGCAATCGACCGCCTCGTTCAACAGCGACGCAACGTCGGGCGATACGTTGGCGGGGAGCGGGGCGATGGGCTGTGGCACTTGATCCTTTTGTCTTTCGTTAACTGGCACCGTGTTTGAACACAGCGCGAACATCAGCAATGTCTCGATGCATCTGCGTCGTCATCACTTCGAGAGATTCAAACTTTTCCTCGGCCCGGATGCGTTTCACAAATTCCACGACGACACGCTTTCCGTAGAGATCACCTTTGAAATCAAGCAGAAAGACCTCTAGCAACGGCTTACCATTTTCTTTGACTGTCGGTCGTACGCCAACGTTCGCAGCCCCAGCAACGGGTTGTCCGCCGGCCACGTCAATGCCATACACGCGAACGGCGAAGATGCCAGAAAGCGGCAGCGGCGCCCACAGCGGCAGGTTGATCGTAGGGAAGCCGATGGTTCGGCCTAATTTTTCGCCATGCGCCACTTTGCCGGAAATACGGTATGGGCGACCGAGGATTGCGGCGGCGATCACGGTGTCGCCGTCGCGGAGTGCATCGCGCACCAGCGAGGACGAAAAACGCACATCCATCGCCTTGATCGCGGGCACGACATAGCACTCGACGCCATTGGCCGCGCACCATGCGTGCAGCGTTTTCACATCCCCGGCGCGCCCCCTGCCATAGCGAAAGTCATCGCCAACGATGACCCATTTCGCGTTGAGTCCCGCCTTCAATACTTTGTCGCAAAACTCGTCCGGTGACATCGCGGCCATCGTCGAGTTGAAGCGGGCCAGTTGAACATGATGGATGCCGACAGCCCAAATGCAGGCCAGCTTGTCGCGAAGGCGTTGCAGGCGCGCGGGCGGCGTTTTGCCCGCGTTATGAGCGAAGAATTCGCCTGGCGCGGGAGCAAAAGTCAGCGCGACCGGCACCAGATTCCTTTGCCGCGCCGCCTGGCACACCACCTCCAGCATCGCTTGATGGCCACGATGGACGCCGTCGAAATTTCCTATGGTCACTGCGGTGGGTCGTGATGCAAACGCTTCCGCATGCAGGTCGCGGGATAGCGTTGGTCGTGGAGCGGAAGCGGTCATTCAGTGGGCAAGTGCGCGAAAGTATTGATTTTATTCGGAAAATTTTAAGAACCATGTTCGCACCTCGGTGCTGTCAATCTCCCGGGCATGCACCGAGTTTGACGTCGTTTTGTCTAAAAACGCGATATGAGCATCGACTTTTGATGAAAACGACCTTCAGCCCCTGTGCAGTGGGGCTTTCAGAAAAAAGCTATAACTCAACTCGCACCAACTGATCAAGCCACGGAAAGTACAGCGCAGCGATCACAGGACGCACCGTTCCCCGCAATTCGTCCCACGCTCGAAGCGCTTGCACGTATCCGCGCAATTGCGCCAGATAGCGCGCAACCTCGGCGGCGATCCACTCGCCTGATTGGCCCGATAACGCAGGCGGTTCGCTGAATTTGAAGTCCACGACCCAGCGCTCACCACCCGCCGTGACGAATGTGCGGTCAAGGCGTAGCGTTTCCACCTGCGTCCCGGACGGTTCCGGCGCAAGACTGAGTTCGTTGGCGGCTTCTAGATGATCCGGCGAGAATAGAAACTTGACGTGCTTCAACTGATCGGCTTGCGCAAACCACGCGACCAATCGCTTCGCGATCACCGGCAACAGATCCGGCGCAGCGCCCTCCTCGCGCAACATGCGAGCGACCACCGCCGAGTTCGGCGAAAACGATCTGGCACCGTCGGAGGCTATCGCAACCGCCAAACCTTCAAACAGCAAATGACCAACCACACCCTCGGCTCGTGCATCGAACTGTCTTTGCGCGACGGCGACCTCTGCGTCGTCGAGCGCCGCTGGATACGCCGGATTGATGATCAGTGCCATATCAAAAAAAGGATGCGGGTTTGTACTTCGAATCAGTGATTTCGACAGCAGCAGCCGTTTGTCGCTTGAGCGCTCCGGCACCTCGAATCGACTATCGGCAACATCGCCCAGCAGCGCAGAAAAACTATCGACGGGCGGATCAAATGCGGCGTTGCATCGGGTGAGCGTCAACGTGACTTTGGCGCGCGTCGCTGCCACATAGAGAAGACGTTTTGCCTCTGCGGCGCGCGCTGCATTCGTATGCTGACTCACGTAATCAAACACGCTGCCAACGAGTTTCTTGCGCGAGTCTCGCGCGGCGACCAGCACCCGACGCTCACCTGAGCCGTCCTCGGCCGGAACGAATCGCCAGCGCGCCAGCTCCCGCGCGTCACCACGCTGTTTGCGATCAATACCCACCAGAAATACGTGATCCCATTCCAGCCCTTTCGCCTTGTGAATGGTCAGAATTTCCACCGATCCCACACCCAAGCTGCCTGTCGCCGACGCAGCGGCAAAAGAGCGATGCTGCCGATCCAGCAAATCGTGAACGACGTGTCGCGGTGGAAGCAACCCGCCGGGCGCATTCACATGCAACCAGGCAAAGAATGTTTCGGCATCGTCACGTGCATCGTCGTCGGCGCACCATGAAGGCCCGCCTAGCTGCTGCCATGTGGCGCGCACCTGCTCGGCGAGCGGCGACAACCACGCCCGAGCCTGAGCTGTGCTGAAACCTGCAAAGGCGTGCGCAACGCGGTGCGCCTCATCTAGTTGAATCTGCGACAACCAGGGCGTATTCGCTGCAAGTGCGTGCCAGGACGGCGCGTCACGACCCGCGTTATCGAGGTATTGCGCCAACGCAGATAGCGTTGCCAACGTCAGACCCACCCAAGGGGAGCGGAGCACCGAAAAGAAGGCCGTTCGATCGGACGGATGCGCGATGGCAAACGTTAGCGCCAGCAGGTCGCGAATTGTTTCGCGCTGTTCCCATCGCGCAAATTCTCGCGCCGTGAACGGGACACCGCGCGCAATCAGTGCGGCTATCGTCGCTTGAGCATGCGGTCGCGTGCGCACCAGTATTGCGATGTTTTCCGCCGGGTAGTCGCGTCTGATGGTCTGAATCGCCTCTGCAATGTGTTCGCCCTCGTCGTCGTCACCAGCAAACGCCTGACGCTCAACAATCTTCGCTGCTCGTTCGACGACCGGTCGCGTCGCGACTGCGGCGGCAAACGTCACTGGGGTGGTTTCCCAAGCGCCCACTTTTTCGAACACAACAGAGAGCCGATCGTTCACCCAATCGACTATGCCCGGTTGCGATCGGTAGTTGGCCGTAAGCGTCAGTGGCGTTAATCGAATATCACCAATACCCTGCGATTGTGCAAGCGCAAACAGAGAAACGTCAGCATCACGAAAGCCATAAATCGACTGCATCGGATCGCCGACCAGAAACAGCGTTCGCCCATCGCCCGGCGACCAATCGCTTGTGATTGCCAACAAAAGCACAAACTGCGCTGGATTGGTGTCCTGCACCTCGTCCACCAATATATGCCGAAGGCGTGCA
The DNA here is from genome assembly GCA_025354165.1 of Burkholderiales bacterium. Lineage (GTDB taxonomy): Bacteria > Pseudomonadota > Gammaproteobacteria > Burkholderiales > Casimicrobiaceae > Casimicrobium. The sequence goes on from JANXNI010000051.1 coordinate 24,379, forward strand.
TCCAGCGCGCCGAGCACCGTCTCACGTTCTTCCTGTAGCACCTGGAGCGCAGCGCTTGCGACGCCAGCAAAGTCGGTAACGCCTCGTTCGCGCAACAGGATCGACAAGTGCGCGGCTGCCCGCTTCAGAATGATGAGCGTGGCCTGAAGCGTGTGTGCGTGTTCGGCAATCGCGGTTGCGGTCGGTAAATGGTCGACTTTGGCCAAGGCCGATATCCATGCAGACTCGTTGGTGAGTTCATCGAGCAGCGCTTTCATACGCGCTTTTGCCTCGTCGCGCTCGGACTTTGTCAGGCTCGAAAAATCAGTGTCCGTGCCGAGCGGAAATCCGGCCGATTTATTAATTCCAGCGCTCTTTCGCAACTCGCGGCTGCCTGTCAAAAGCAGGTCAGCGATGCACTTCCACGTGCTCACGGTGAAGCTCAAAGCGCCCGACGTCCAGTCCGCAAGGGCGGCTTCACGTTCAGCGGCAACTTCAGTTTTTCCGAGCAGCGAAAACGTTTCCGCCGTGAAAGCCAACATCGCGCCAATATCCGTCTGATGCAGCCGATTGAATCGCCCTGCAATCCTCGCCAGTTCCGCATCAATCTCCGCCTGCAGACGCTCGTTGATTCGGGCGACGCCAGCGTCCGTCGTGTCCACTGCTTCGCCCAACCACTGCGAGCGCCGCCCCAGCAGATTGGCGATCAAATCAATCACGCCGTCCACACGATTGGCGGCCAGACTCAACAGCGTTCTTGATGCCTCGACTACTTCTGCGTCATCGTCAAACAACGCGTCTTGCGCGGCCTGACGGTACAGCGGTCCGACCGATTCCGACACATTCGCCAGTGCGCTCGACGCCGCAACGCTCAAGACCGGTGCGCTGCCCGTGATGCGTGCACAAAACGCGTCGAAGGTGTCGATCGTGACGCTGTTCAAACCATCGATCAGGTGCCACCCGAGTGCGCGATCACGTTCCAGAACGCGTAGTGCCAAGGCACGCCGATGCGTTGCAAGGGCGCTACCGTCTGGCGCTTCTGGAGCGATGGCGGAGAGCAGTGCCGAATGAAGGCGCTCGCGCATTTCACCGGCTGCTTTGTTGGTAAAGGTGATTGCGAGGACCTCGGACGGACTGTCAGCCGTCGCCAGAACCGTCAACAATCGCTGAATCAACAGCTCGGTTTTTCCGGAGCCAGCGGGAGCTTGCACGACGAACGAATGCGAGGCATCCAACGCCATTTCGCGCGCAATTTGATCCGCCAACAACGTGCTGTTCACGATTGCGTGCTCGCAACTGTCGAGTCTTCAACGTCACTCGCCTCTTGTCCCCCCGCCAGCGACCACGGCTCACGACAGAAGCCCGAGAACGAACAGTACCGACACGTCGCGGCTCCTTTGAGCGGCGCGACATCGGCAACCCCTGCGCGATGCTCTTCAATCAACACGCCGAGCTGGTCTTGCCATACCTGTGTCAGTTCTGGCCACCTGGGGTCGTTGGGACTGGCTTTTTTAGGATTCAACGCTGCATCCGCGCCAACGCCAACAAACTTCACATCCTCATCTGAAATCACGATGTAGCCAATCGCACCGATACGCGGCTCGTCGACCGGGAAAACTGCATGCAAAGCAAACAGGTAGAGCGGCAACTGGGGCGCGGCCAGACGCCCCGAGCTGTTCTCAGCAAACCAATCCGCGCGCGATACACTGCCTGTTTTGTAGTCGAATACCACGCCGTAGCGGGCGTCATCATGGCCCGCAGCGGTGTACGCATCGCGCCGATCCAGGCGTAATTTGAACGCGGTACCGAGCACCTCCGTTTTCACGTCCTGTTCAACCGCGACGACTGTAAATCCGTGACGCGCGGCATCCAGCTCAAGCACTTTATCGATCAGCGGTAACAAACGATCACGCTCAATGGCCCACACGGATGCGGGAATTCTTGGCCGCTCTAGTTTGGCGTCACGCACCGCGAATTCGAAAGCTTCGGACGCGATATTCCGCAACATTTCAATCGTGGGCTCATCGCCGTTGTCGCGCGTTTGCTGAATGCGCACTTCGCCGACCGCGTGCATCACCTCATGCACCACTTGCCCACGCAGTCGCGCCGGAATGCCCACCGCATACTCTGGCCATTCGCGCAAATTCAGTCGCGCTGCGGCCGCTTTTCGTGGGCAGTGCGACTGTAGTTCGAGCATGCCCGCCGTAAGGGGCGGACGCGTTGTTGCTACAACAATATTCGGCAGCGATTCATCGCTGGTCAATACTGAATCTACACTGCGCGGAGCATTCGGCAATGCAACAAAAGAAGGTGCCATTTGCCGCGTCAGACCGGCGGCAAGCGGACTGATTCGTTGGGCGCTGCCCTCGACCTCGCCAGCGTACGAAACGTGAAGCTCTTCACAAAGCAAATTCCAGTTCGCCCACAACGCATCCGCGCGACGTCGGACTTCATCGCGCGAACCCAGACCAACCCGCTCTGCCGCCTGCCACGCGCGCGCCAACATCGGATGCGGCTTGTATGCCTCGGGCAAGACGCGATCCGTGAAACCTACGATCCATGCGGCGTCGAGCGGCACGCCTGCCGATTCGAGCAAGCCCATGACTTGAATGCGCGCACGTCCCGACTGCGGCTGAAACGTTTGCTGCCCCGCCAGACGAGTAATCTCGCTCACCGCTTCACGCCAGGAAACGGGCGGCAACCATCGATCCATCAATGTCCACCGCTGCAGCGCCTTGGACCACGCTTCTTCGAGTTGAAACAGATTGCTTTGCGCAATCCACGGATGCTCAGTGAGCGCGTTCACGAGCGCCAGAATCGTTATGTGGTGCCGCTCGCGCGTCTGCTTTTTTGCGCCAGACGTGGCGTCCAACGTGGCAGGCAACATGGGCGGCAGCCCATCGAGCCAATCGCGCAAAGTGCATCGATCCGTACCAAGCTTGAGTAACCGCCAGAGCTGGCCCTGCGCCCGCTGCAGCGACCTCGGCGCTCGCCCCCATCTCGGATGCATGAGTGCCTGCGCAAGCACCTCCGTGTCAACACTGCCAACGGTTGCGTCTAGCACAGTCATCAGACTGGCAACCCACGGATAAGCAGAGATCGATTCGCCGATTGAAAGATTAAATCGCGCGCGATCTGTTTCCGGGTTGAGCCACCATTGATCCGGATTCAATTGTTCACGCAAAGCCGTCAGCCAATGCGCGCGGCATTGCGAGAGGTTTGGCACGATGATCGCAACGACTTTATCGTTGTTCGTAGCAAGCGATTTGGCCCACGCGATGGCAGAGCGCATTTCAAGTTGCTCGTCAGTGATTTCGTAAGCACGACACGAACTGTTGGGACTCGGCGAAGAGGCCCAGTGCGTCACGCCAATGCCGCGCTCGCCAAAGGCTTCAAGCAGCAGCTTTTGCCCCGCGTGTACTGTGAACGACGGGGTCAGAATCACCGCTTCGGGTAACAGCGATTGAATTGCGTCTAACTGCAGCAACAACTGTGCGTAAAGCTCGGATTGCGTGATCGCGCCGACCCGGCGTAACACGGCTTCCATTCGGACAGCGCAACGTGCAAACAAGGCGATGTTGTCATGCCCTGACGCCAGCGCTGCGATTTGGCGCACTGACAACCCGTAGCGATTGGCGAGCGTCCATGCGTCATCTGCCAGCGAAGCAACGAGCGCTGACTCCCCTGCGATTAAACTCGTTTCGTCAGCAATGACGGAATGCCACAACGCAGCGCTGGCATCCGCGTCCAGCAGCTCTCGCGGATCAGTAATCAGCCCAAATAACTGTCCACGCCGCCACAAGTCGGCACAAAACCGCTCGAAATCGGTGCAGGTTGGCGGCGAAACATTGTCCTGTGCAAGGCGCCGCTGAAACGCGCGGGCGGCACGGTCGCTTGGGCAGAGATAACGAACTCGATGGTCAGATGTCATGTCGCGACTCTATCAGCGCACGGATTTTGGCGCCGACTTTACGTCGATCTTCACTACCGCACAGCGCCTAGCTTTAGAGGTATCCTTTAGCGATTGGCGATTTTCAAGCCGACACCTGCATTCACGAACACAGCGCTCCAAAGTGCGACGCAGTGAGTTGTCCGGTGTGCGTTCTGGCTCGAAAACCAGTGCTAGCCGGTGGCACGCTCCACCAATAGCTGTCAGAGCCGCGCAAATCAAAGCTTCGCGCCAATTCAGGCCATGGCAGTGTCAGCGGGCTGACGCCGGGAGGTAGCGTCATATCACCGTCGCCCTCGGGAATCTCCCGGACCATCTGCTGCGTAAGCGCATCAGCCAATTTGGCATCCAGCGCATCGATTTGGCTGCGTGACATCTGAGCTTCGGTGATCGCTGCCGCCCAAGCCAGGCCGATCATAGCTGCCCGCGGGACAATGTCGGCAATACTGTCGTCGCTAAGTGTGGTTGTTACCAGAAACGGAAAATTTCGCCCTACACGATCACACGACGGCGCTAGCACGCCAAGTTGACCAAAAGGCAAGCCGGGTTGAGCTGGCAACAAAAATGCCCATTTCGGCATGTTGCCCCATAGCGCCCATCCGCTCACGGGGTTTCGTTCCTTGAGGGATTCCATGCTGCTGGCGCACCAACGATCCCAATACTGTTGCACGGCATAAGGCATTCGGCGCGATATAAAGTCCCCAGCGCTCGGCAATTTCCCGAACCAGGCGAGGCTTAGCGCAGTTGATTCGGACGTTTTCGAAACGTCTGCAACGCCGTCCATACTAGCGGCCGCCAGGACAACCAAAGCGCTGCATGGCCGCCAGCGTCAACGGATGACGGAACGATCGCGCGCGCAACTCGACTCGAATTTCCTTTCCTTCTACGTTAAACGCAACGGTGACAACAGTTGGCGAGGTTGCCGGCTGAACGGTGCCACGATCAACCAGCCGGTGCAGTGCCCAGAATCCATCGGTCGATACTGCTGGCGGACGTCCGCCGACACTCAGGCGAACCTTTTCACTATTTTTCGGCCCAGGCCACGTGATTCGCTTGCTGTCCTCGGTCGATGACACGACAGTGCCGTCAACGTCTAGCTCCGCTTTCTCACCGGCTGGAGCAATGACGCGAACATCCAGTTCAAAACCGGGAGTACTCCGACCGGCGAAGAACACGTCGCGAATGTCGGCTGCCTGTTTGAAGGCGCGCAGGTCGCCAGGCGAGCCCGCCGCAGCACCGTCCGGACCAGGCCGAGGTTGCCACGGGTCGCGCGACATGTCGACCGACGGCGCGATGGCGTCGAAGGCGACCTTGAGCGTGCCCTGAGGGCCGAATACCTGCGCGAAGTCAGCGGGGAATGCGTCCTGCGAAGCGCGCCGGTCAAACGGATAGCCACGGGCCACCGCAGAGCATCCCTGCCCGACCGCGCCTTTGACCGCTGCGGCTGCATTCGCCTGCAATCCCGTTTTCGCGAGTTTGGCGGCCATGCCCGTCAGTCCTTCTACTATTTCGCGCGCTGGCGTGGGCAACTGCGCCGCCGTTGAGGCGAGGCGTGTATCTGCCTCCTGCGAACGGCGCGTGCTGCCGTTACTCATGGCTATTTGGTCATTCCTCAAACTGACTGCGTAGCCTTGAATTTCCTTGGCTAAATCATCAATCTTGGCTTTACCCGTTGGTAGTGCAAGCGCTTTGAATTCCTTGAACCTGTCCTGAACGATCATCTCCACACGATCAGCGGTAATTGGCGCATTCGCCAGTGCCGCAGTGGCCGCAGTGATTTCGTCAACACCCCGCTTGACCGACTCCTTGATCTGATTGACACGGTTGCCTGGGCCAGACTCGGTGTTTATCAACGTCGTTTGTTCGGCGACTTTCCGTACTAACAACGTCAACGGCGAATCGGCAGCCGCGAGAACGTTCGCTGCTTCAATCGTTTCACCCAAATTGCGGGGTGCCTTCAACCGAATGTCGAGCAGGAAGTTCTGCCATTCGTTGGCAAAGTCCTGCAGGTATAGCTCGCGGACGCGGCGTTCGAAGCGCTGCATATCGCTGGCTCCAGTAAGCGCCTTGGTAGCACCAGCACCGCTACCGGTGCCGCTGCGCCCAAGAATCCAAGCCTCTTCAAGCGCCAGCCCGGAGCCCCACTGCGCGAGCGCCTTCACAAAGTACTCGTTGTAGCCACGCTCACTGTAAAAACCGGGAATTCCGGCGGTACTTAAAGATTTCCCGCTCCTGCGCTCGAACACTTGCGGCGCACGCTCACCGGCAGCACTAACCACCGTGAACTCAGGCAGATCCACGGCAATGAGTTGCGATTTGATGAAGTTATAAGTGCGCTTTTCTGGCGCTTGTTGCAGCAGGTAATCGCGCACCTGTTGCACCAGTACGGTGTCTTGCTGGAACGGAGACCGGTAGCCACCAATACGCAGCAGCTCTTCGAGATGCGCCAACAATTGCTTGCGAGTTTCGGTGGGCACGTCCGACGGCAAGGCCGCCATCCAGTCTGCACCTACATAGTTCTTGATGAATTCGTCTTTGACCTTGCCCGTGTCAAACATCATCAGATAGGCCTTCAACGCTTCGTAGCTGGCTTCGGACTTGCCACCAGCGGCCGCACGCAATCGCGCTTGCACACGCGCCGCAATGCGCGGCATCAGGCTGTCTTCAAGCAGGCGGGTATAAACATTTTGCGCCGCGCTGTCGAGCTTTGGCCCCTGAAACAGGCCGTAGCGATAACTCCACGGAGGACTGTTGAAATCAAACTTGGAGCTGTGCGAAACATCGCGCGCCTGATTTAGCGGCACCAGCAAGCCCGGCGCGTCTTCGCTATTGGCTGGTGGGATCGCGCCAACACTTTCACGCAGTCCATCAGTCTTTGTCGAGACCTCCGCGATGTAGCTACTGTTGTTGCCGTAACTGACCCACCACGCGATATTTGCACCTACGAAAGCAAGCCCACATGCAGCGATACCGCCCCAGCGGAGCCAGCGCATCCTGCGCTCGGTCGCAAGGTTTCGACCCGCAATAAAGTGCTCCGGGAAGATGACTTTTTGCAGCAAATCCTGAAGGAAGAAGCTTCGCCCACTGCCCGCTGCAATCCCCGCTGCCTGGACTTTACTGTCGACGCGGAACGTGCGCTGCATGGCCCCGAGCACACGGTCGAACGGCGTACCCTCCTGCGTGCCCGAAGTGAAATACACTCCACGCAACATCGGTTGTTCGCCAAATTTTGAGTCGCTGAATACTGCACCGAGCAAGCGGGATAGTACATCGCGAATACCGGCCAATTGCTGCGGCAGCGTGTAAGTCAACGCCCGCCGTGACAAATCCGGCTCATCTAGCAGGCGCTGATGCATGCCGTCATTCAATCGCCGATAGAGCAAATCAAACTCACGGCCAAATGACTCTCGAACAGCGATGGGCTCGGTCGAATTGGGCGCGTACGGCAGCGTAAATCCCCACACCTGTGCGCGATCTTCGCGCGAAAAATTCAGAAAATATTCAGTGAAGCCCGACAACAAATCGGTCTTGGTGACCAGGACATAAACTGGAAACTGCACGCCCAGCCCGTCACGCAATTCCTGCAATCGCGCCTTTAGCGTTGCTGCGTGAACCTCACGCTCTTGCGCCGACATTTGTAATAGATCAGCGACCGAAACTGTCAGCAAGACACCGTTAAGCGGTTGTCGCGGACGGAATTTCTTTAGTAGTGTGAGAAAACCCTGCCACTCGGCTTTGTCAACTGATTCGTTACTTTCCTGCGTCGTATAGCGACCGGCTGTATCAATCAGGACCGCCTCGTTGGTGAACCACCAATCGCAATTGCGCGTACCGCCAATGCCACGAATCGCGGCCTTGCCGAATTGCTCCGCCAACGGGAAAGTTAACCCCGCGTTAATGAGCGCGGTTGTCTTACCGGAGCCCGGTGCGCCGATGAAGGCGTACCACGGCAATTGGTAAACATATTGCTTCGACAAACCAGAAAGAAAACCGCCCTTTTCATTACTCGAAAAGCGCGTTTTCTTGAGGATTTCAGAGGCGTCTTTGAACCGCTTGTTGAGTTCCGCAACCTCCTCCGAACCAGCCGCAGGACCGTCGCCCGGTTTTGCCGAGCTTTGCATTTTTGCGAGCTGACCGAGCAACGCTGCATTGACGTTGCGTTCGCGCCACCAGCGCACGAATAGCTTGATAAACCAGAGCGTCCAGACGATGCCAATCAACGTCCAGCGTATCCAGGCGGGGGCTAGCGGCGGGTAACCTGCAATTTCAATTAGCGGTCCCACGAACCAGATCACGGCTGACAGCAACAGCAGCAGCAGGATCGTCAATGTCGTCCGGTTAAACAGCTTGCGGAAGATCATGCGCAGGTAGTACATCATTGTTTCCCCTGACCTGCTGGAGCGGGTGCGACCGGTGCGGGCGTCGTGCCCGCTGCCGCCGATGAGGCTGCAAACTCGCGATCTCGCTCAGCGGGTGGCACTAGCAGCGTGACCTCTACGCGACGATTGCGTGATCGACCTTCGGGTTTCTTGTTGTCATCGATGGGTTCGGCGTCACCCATACCCTGAGCATTGGTGCGGTCGCGCACGACGAGCTTCGAGTCAATCATGCCACGTACGACAGCGGCACGCGCTTGCGACAGTTCGTAGTTTGAAGGAAAGCGCAGACTGCGAATCGGCTGGTTGTCCGTATGACCAACGATACGCACGGCACCGGGCACCGAATTGAGCGCGTTAGCGACCCGATCAATTACCCTGACGTAGCGCGCCTTGACGTCGGTTGAACCGCTATCAAACATACCGTCGCCCAGCAAGACGATGATGCTTCGATCAGCCTGATCATCGACGGTCACAAGCTTCTCATCAATTTCAGGCTGCAAAAACTTGCCGAGGCGAGCCACTGCCGCAGGCGTCGGCTTCAGCTGCTGAGTCTTGGGGGGACGAATGGAATTGATCGCGCTAAACACCGGGCTCGACTTGTCCGAAATGAGAAAGTAGTAAAGGAAAAAAATACCTGTCAAAAGCGCTAACACGGCACCGACCGTGATCCACAGCGGCATGAAGCCCCATTTGGATTTGCCATCGGCGATGGCGCCACGCCAATTGAGCGACAGCGCCTTTGAGTACTCACCGCGCGCACCGTCCATGATTTCGACGAGACGACGACGCAATGTGTCGAGTTGCGAGCGACCGTTGTCGACGACGCCAAATCGCCCTTCGAATCCAAGCGCGATACAAACCGCCATCAGTTCGATCAGGTCAATGTGTTTTTTCGGATCCTGAACCAGACGCGCAAGCACCTGGTAGAACTTTTCGCCGCCCCAGGTCTCGTTGTGGAACGTGACCAAAAGAGAATGGCGAGACCATTGACCGCCACCGCCCCAAGGTGTTTTTGCTGCAGTCTCATCGAGCGCCGTACACAAAGCGTAACGGGCGGCAATGACAGTTTCCGGGGGCACTTGCGATTCGCGCGCGCGGCGCTCAAATAGCTGCACTTGTTCGACCAGATAGTCGCGAAGTTGTGCGGGGTCGGGATGATGCGCGGTGACGCGAATTTGCGGAATCAGGTTGAGTAGCGGATTTGCGGCAACCGCCAGAGAGTTCGCGCCGCTTAATACTTCGGGCAAGTCGGCGGCGACTTGCGCAGCACCGATACCCGGGCCGGGACCAGGCATTGCGGGCATCGCCATCGTCGGATTGGCGCTCAGAGGCACAGCCCCTTGTGGATTCGCGAGTATCGCGAATGGATCTAGGTTGGCCGGAGTTGTCATGCGCGAATCGCCCAGAATTCAAGTTTCAGGCCGGGCCAGTCACCCGCGATATGCATCGCAAGTCCGCCGGAGCGCTCGAGACCGCGCCAGAATTCACTGGACGTATCAAGCTCGAAATAGTTATTGCCTGCGTGATACGGAATCTGTCGCGGAGCCACTGGCAGCGGACGCAATCCGACGCCGGGCAAGTGCAAGTTCACCAGATCGCGAATCTTCTCGACCGGGCCAATCTTCACCTGAGTCGGGAACAATTTGCGTACCTGCTCACCCGGCAGTTCAGACGCGACTGCGAGCACAAACACGGCGCTCGTGATGAGCGACTTGTCGGCGATCACGGCGACGCGCACGCCATACGCGCGTTCCAGCAATTCAATCTGGAACGCATTTTGTTCAAGCACCATCGACAGCGAGCGGCGCAAATCCTGCATCACGGGCGTGAAGCAACCCGCCAGGTCGTCGTGGCTGTAGGTGGGGTAATCGCCGGGACGCCGTGAGTCGCGGGTGAACGTTGTGAAATCGCCCGCCAAGGCAAGCAACTCGGCGTAAAGTCGCTCGGGATGCAGCGTGCGCAATTGCGATAAGTGCACCACTAGCGGTTCAGCGCGATTCACCAGTTGCAGCATCAAAAAGTCAGCCACTTCAGACACACCGCCCTTGCCAGGGGCCGAAAGTCGCGCTGCAAGTGCTTCACCACGGTGATGCATGAGACCCGCAAGTTCGCGCAAGAAACCAGCAAGCACGCCGCTTTCATGGACCACGACAATCGTTGGAATGAATGATTCACCCAACGCGACGGACAAATCATTGCGTCGTTCGGTGACATGACAAACGCCAATTGTCATCCAGCCTTCCGGCACCTCACCGTCCGGCAGCAGGCGCATCCGAAGCTGAGCGTTCTGGATCGGCGCGGGTTCACCACCGACCGAGTTCTGATCGGCGACATCTTCATCAATCACGCTGTAGCGCGCGAGAGATCGGGCATCGTCGTCGAACGACACTTCTTCGCTGCCCGTGCGATACATCGGCAGGCACAGTGAGATGCGTTTGCCTTTTAGCGTGTCAGGAATATCGATGGCCTTCGGTGGCGCGTTTTGCTCCGGGAACGAAAACGTCGTGCCATCAGGCAGAACGCCAGACGCACGCGAAATTGCCACTTTGCCAATCGCCAGCGAGGTCTCATCAAGCTGTAAGCTGTGAAATCCCCAGAAATGTCCCTCGCTCGCTAGCCCGCGCTGATGCTGTGAGTGTTCGCGATGGCGCTCACCCTGCTGAAAGTGTTGTGGCCGAAGGAACATACCCTCTGACCAGACAACTCGACTGCGATCACCCATCTTGCTCTTCCTCGGTCTGTGGCGCGATTACTAAAACGACTTGATAACTTCTATATTCTTCTCAACGGCCTTCTTGTAATTCTCGGCCTTTTCTTTGAGTTCTGCGACTACTTTTGTGTAACGCGAAATCGCCGAAGTGACTTTGGGGACCGCTTGCGCAATGGTCGCGATCAAGGCTGGCAGATTTCCGTCTGACGCCTCGTCAGCGCCGTCAGAAATGGTCTCGACTGCCTCGGCTAAATCTGCCTTCGCTTGTTCAACGAGTTCGCGAATCTCTTCATAATCCTTTCGGGCCTGATTTAGTGTCTTGATATTCTCGTCAAGAAGGTCCCTGGCTTTGTCCATTTTCTCGTTGGCTTTATCAACGAAGGCTTTCGTGTCTTCAATGGTCTTGGCAAGTTTGTCGGTGGGATCAGCCATAAAAGCACTCCGGACTAAGGGGTTTGTGATGTTGCAGCAAGTGGCTGAAGCGCCACCAGACGTTTGCCAACAAGCTGATGGTGCACTTCGTCCAGCACCCGTTGCAGCGCTTCGCCGGATGTCGCGAAGCGTGCCGCCACCACTTTGGCGGCGGATGTGAACGATTTTGCGTGCAATGAAAGCAGTAAACAGTGCGCAGCAACCGCGCGATCCGGAGCGCGCTCAATGCGATTCAACACACGCGGCAGGGGAACGTCATTAGCTTGCAGCCTAAGCGGCAGCAGCACGCGGCAGATGCCCTCTTCTCGCTCCGGTTCATCGGTAGCGACGAGTGATTTCACCAAGTCTGGGATCGCGCTTCGGGCATTTTCACCCAGCGAAGACAGTGCGTCTAACGCAGCCTGCCGGTGCAAAGCGTCGGTCGACTGGACCGCGACAGTTACCAATGCGTTGAGCGAAGGCCCGCCGGGGTTAAGCTTTGCCAGCGCTGCGAAAGCGGCAATTCCAGTCGGGAGCAATGGTTGCGCGGCCATACCGCGTACGATAAATTGCTCGACAGAGCGTTTGCGCTCAGTCGTGTCTCCGGCGCTATGGGCCAAAGCAGCAATGCCTTCGGTCGACCATTGATCCGGACTTACCGCAGCCATTTTTTTTGCGATCTCGCTGGCGGAATCAATGCCGGCGATGCTTAATGCGAGCGCCGCGACCTTTCGTGCCGACGAATCCGGATCGAGCAGCAAATCACTCAAGCCGGGCAATGCACTCTGTGGTACTTGCTTCAGTCTGTACAACGAATGGGCGGCGGCGATGCGCACTTGCACATCGTGATCAGGAGCGGCCAATCGAGACAAACATTCCAGCACTGAGGGTGGCACAGGGCTGACGTTCGTCCCGCCAAGCGCAATCGCTGCAATTTTTTGGGCTAGCGGATCGTCAGCTGAAATGGCAACACACTTGACGACGTCCTCAACGCAGGCATCAAGTGGCGCTGCGGGTTGCACCGCCATCGCCAGCGCGCGAAGCCGCGCCGGTGCCTCGTCCGAACCTAACTGCTCGCGCAATGTCTCTGCTGACCATATCGATATGGACGGTGCGGGTGGCGCGTCGGACGCGGGTACAGGTGACAAGTCGCTCATCCCAATTCTGCCTAAAACAGGTTACCGACACCGGGCGTGTACAGGGGCGACACGATCGACGTCGTCGTGATTACGCCTGCCACATTCAGCATCCCGACAACATTCACCACGCCAATCAGATTAATTACACCTGCTGTAATCGTCACTGAAGCCGACGAAATCATGACCGCACCTCCGGCCGAAATGGTAATCGCTGCACCGGACGATACGCTGATAGCGGCACCGGCCGAAGTTGTGATCATGCCAGCCACGGATGTGCTCTGCATGCCACCAATGGACGTGGTTTGTGCGCCGGTGACGGTTGTTTTGTCGATTCCACCGATGGTAGTGTCACGCATCCCGCCGATTTTCTCGGTCTGCATGCCAACAATCTTCGTGTCATCCGTGCCCATAATCACGGCCTTGCGAGTCATACAGGTTTCTGAATACTTCATGGCACCCATCACCCGGTAATTCTGCGCGGAAAAAGATGCGCTACCGACCACCAAGGTTTTGTCTGCCCCAACGATCGTAGTTTTACGCGAGCCTTGGATCAGATTCGTTTGCTTGCCGCCAATTTTTATTTTCTCATCGCCGCCCGTAGAAAATGTGTGGTTGCTGCCAATCGTTTCCGTATGATTAGCTCCGGTTTTTTCCTTGAGATCTTTGCCGATGTTCTGGGTACGCATTCCGTCGACCATATTGCTCTGGTCGCCGTTAACCGTGTTGTCCTGATTGGCCTTGACAGTAACGGTTTGATTATTGTTGATCTGAACGCTCTGATTATTGGTAACGACATGACGATCATCGTGATTGACGAAGCGATCATCATCGTGCTCAATACGCGTCGAGCGATCGTGCCCGACCATGCGTGACTCATCGTTTTCAACAACGCCGTCGAGATTCTTCTGGGCATGAACATAGAGCTGCTCTTTGCCCTTCAAATCCTCCATGCGGATTTCATTGAAGTCGGTGGCACTGCCACCTTTGGTCGAGCGAGATTTGATTCCACTCGCAGTCTTGTTGTCAGGGAGCGCATACGGCGGCATCATGTCCGCGTTGTAAACGCTACCAGTAATGAGCGGATGATCGGGGTCACCGTTCAAAAAGTCGACGACGACCTCATGCCCGATGCGCGGGATGTGAATCATGCCCCACTTCTCGCCAGCCCACGGCGTGCTGACGCGAATCCAGCAGCTACTGTTTTCATTTTTTTCGCCTACGCGATCCCAGTGGAACTGCACCTTCACCCGACTGTATTTGTCGGTGTAAATTTCATCGCCGGGTGGGCCCACGACGACGGCGGTTTGTGGACCCAGCGTACGCGGCTTTTTCGTCAAAAGTTGTGGTCGATACGGTAGAGTGGTCGGCTGCGACGTAACAGTGATTCCCCAGTCCGCATCGCCCTCTCCGCTGCCCGACGACATACGCGCGTTATTTCGGAAAAAATAGGTCGCCGCGACCGACAGATATTCGCGGTTTTGGTCTGCCCTCGGGCAACGCTCAAGGGAGAAAAGGTAGCCTGGCGCCATTGTGCGCACAGTGGTGTGGCCCTGACAGCGTTCGAATTCGGACTGTAGGCCTTGCAAGCCTGTCGTAGCGTATTCGTCACCATCGGCTACTTTGATATAGCCTCCCGGCCATTCGTAATGCTGGTAACCGTCGTGCGTGTGTCCCATCGGGCCTGTACGCTTAACCGCTAAATCTGCCTTCGGATGCTCGAAGTCGTAGTCGTCCGAAAAATACTCGCCAGTGTCGATTTCTTCACGTAACAACCAGCTATTGAAGTGCTCTTCATTAGCCACCGTTGCGGCGTCGGCACCAAAATATTTGATTGACGGTTTTCCGGCTAACGGAGGGTGCTGCGACATGTCGTCGATCATCACCATCGTATGCGAGCCCTCCGCATGCTGGAAGTAGAAGTAGATGCCTTCCTCTTCCATGAGCCGCATGACGAAATTCATGTCGGTTTCCTGATACTGCACACAGTAATCCCATTCGCGATACTTGCGTGTGAGTTTCTTGGTGAGTTGAAAGCCGTATTTCTTTAACACATCGCTGACGATCGTCGGCACCGACTTGAACTGAAAAATTTTGCAATCGCTACGACGGCTCGCGATCCACAACCAGGGGCGGAGTTTTGCTGTGTAGACAAGGTGTTCGCCCTCACGTCCCGCGCTGGCGAAACGGGTGCATATGCCGTTGAAGGGACGCACGCCACCACCTTTTTCGGTCTCTACTTTGAGCGTGAAGTCCTTGCCCAATACGGCTTTGGCCTGAAGGCCCGATGTTTTGCTGTGCAGTACGACGTCGAGCTCGAACGGGATCGACAGCGCTTCGGTGCCAGTCATTTGGCGGAACCACACCGCGTCGCCTAGCGGTGTAATGATGTCGACCAGGCGTTCATTTGCCATTTAAAGTGTCCTCTTCATAATAGGTGTCAGGGCGCGCAGGGGTGAATTCGTTTTCACCAGTGCTTGACCTTGAGATAGTTTTCGGCGTTTGCCGTCAATGCGGAGAAAGTGAAGGCGAGCGTGGCCAGATGCAGCGCACCTTTAGCGCGATCAGACAGCGAATCTGGAGAGATCGCCTCGACGACATAACCCTGTCCAGCGGCGAGCACCATGTCGCAAAAGTGAAAGCTGTTTTGGGTGGTGTCGGCTTTCCACTGCGCAGCGGCTAAACCTTTGAGTTGATCCCACACCCGCATCATGCGCTCTTCATCGAGGTTGGCAAAACTCCAGATGTGCGGCGTGTCTCCGCCTTCGGCTTTAATATCATCAGCCAGCGTGGCGGTCTTTGAACCGATCGGGCGTGCCTCGCCCGGTTTGAAGGCCCGCACACTCAAGTAGGCGCCACCGGACGGGCTCAAGATGTTGAGCGATGCAAAGCCCGGCCCGTGCCCGTTGGTTCGTGAAGGGTGCCAGATTCGAAGTGTGACCATATGACGATGTGCGCAAAACGCGGTTAACAGGGTCGCAGGCGAAAACGTTGCCATGCAACACTAAGGACGGAGTGCGGGCAGCAAACACGACATTTACGCGGACAATGAAAACAACATTTGCTGCGGCAATTACCGCAGCACTCGCGACCAGAAAATCAGGCCCGCACCACCCGTTGCGCCAGCCATTTTCCGGACGGCAAGCGCACCACGTCAAAGCGCATGGTGTCGCCGATTTCCACAAAATCAAATCCCGGCGGGACGACGTGACCAGCGAGAAACTGCACGTCGCCGCGACCATCTTTTCGGGTGATCATGCCGTAGCCATTGGCGAGTGATTTCACGGTTCCGGAAATAGCGTTTGCGGCAAAAGAATCATCGTTCGCCGAGCTCGATTGCGAAGCGGTTTTGGGGTCATCGCCTGCCACGACAGGCATCGGCTTGAACAGCGCGGACACGGGGGAGACCTGATATTCACGTCGCGCCCGATCTCGCAGGTCAATCACCCGGTCGCCCGACACCACGACCTTGCCTGCTGCGGGCAACAACAGCTCAAAAAGTTGCAGCGAGCGCGATTCGAGCTTCAGGCGCAGTGGCTGCCATTGCAGTTGCGAGCCGACCGTCACGACGACGTCCGGGCCGGACATCGCTGCGGATTCAGCGGCGTCGAGCGCCAAACCAGCGCCCATGTCCTCGGCATTGATGTGCGGCGTGGTGGAAACGGTGAACCCTGCGACCACCGCTTCACCGTCCCCGGGATTTGCCTTCGCACGACACCAGCGCTGGTCGACCAGATCGGTCTGTTCGAGCGTGAAGCCGAGTTGCGATCCGACGATGAGCCGTGCGTAATCTTGCAATCCGCCCAGCGACCAGGGCCGCTCAATCGGCGCGAGGTCGGCGAAGGCTGCGGCGTCCTGCTGCCAGCGTTGACCGTTGACGATAAGGCTGATCGAACAGCGCTTTTCTGAGATGACTGACATGTACCCCTCGCTTATCAAGTTCACTGGCATTATCAGCCAAATCCGAGTCAAGACAAAGTAGTCCGGCGTCGGAATCGACACCATTTACGATGTCCCCATTATTGGCGATTTTGCAGATGTTCACGAGCCTTTTTTTAATAACAGCTTTTTGCTGAAACGACTATTTTATAGGGCCTCATGACACATTAGTCGCATAGTCGACAATTGCTGATATTCGCTTGTATCCCCCATGAAAACGCCGTTACAAACAAAAGCTGTATATGAGTCACCGGGGTTACTCACCGCCGGAAAAGTATGAATACCGCAATCACAATCAGAGCCACCCCGATCGCCGCGACGATTTTGACGCCGGTGCTTTTCGATGCCGCGTTCTTGTACTCCTGTTCCGTGCCGCGCCGCTCCGCCATAGACGCTGGCAGGACATCTGACAGGTCAGAGGCACCCGAAGACGGAGTTAGCAGCGCACCGACTTCGTCGGCGCTAAGTGCGACGGCTTGCGACGTACGCTCCGTCGGCGCGGCTTGCGGTTTGCGTTGAGGCACCCAGCCAAGCGCCGTGCGGAACTCGGCCATGCTCTTGAAGCGATCAATCGCGCGCAGGGACAACGCTTTGGCGACCGCCGCAGAAAACGCGGCGGAATACATATTTTGCGGCGCCAGAGTGGCAAGTGGCGGCATCGAATCGCGCACGATGCGGCTGGTGGCGGGCGTTGGCGGCTTACCTGTGACCAGGAAATAGATAACCGCCGCGAGGCCATAAACATCAGTCCATCGGCCCTGCTCCATACTGCCATCTTCAACATATTGCTCGATCGGCGCGAAGCCGGGTTTGAGAATCGTGGTTAGCGCCTGAGTCATGCCGCCCAGCACTTGCCGCGCCGCGCCTAAGTCAAGCAGCACGGTCTCGCCCGCAGCCATGACCAGAATGTTGTCGGGAGAAATATCGCGATGAATGACGCGATGCGCATGCAGCTCCGCGACGGCATCAAACACCGGCGACATCCATTGCTGAATCTGGGCTTCAGTCGGTCGCGCGGTCATGCGCACGCGCACCTCGCGTAATGTCTTGCCCGGGTAGTACTGCATCGCCATATAGGCGGTGTCGTTTTGCTCCCACGCCTGATGCACCGCTACCAGCGCCGGATGCGCGAACTCGGCCAGCAGATTGGCCTCGCGCAGAAAACCTTTCAACCCGTACGAATAGGCATTGGCCATCTCGGTCGACAGCGGCACCACGCGCCCGTCTGCGATACGGCCGGCAATGGCGGTCGGAAGAAACTCCTTGATCGCAAGGGTACGGTTGGTTCGCGTGTCCCGCGCCAGATAAACCACGCCAAATCCGCCCTGACCGATCAGCCCGGTGATCGCGTAATGAGAAAGCGCCGTCCCCGTAGGTAGCGCATCGATGGTGGTGGGTGCAGACTGGCTCATGGGCAATAAGGTTATCGAAAAACAACGCCGCACCGAACATGCCAGCTACTGACAGGACGTGAAATCGCGTCACGGTGTGACAAAGTGTCGACAAACACGCGACATTGAGGCTGCGTCACGATTTGGCAGCCCATTGCGTCTTTATATTTGTCGGCTTAGACGCCATAATAAGCAGGTTTTCCGCGACTCGGCCCTGATGGATACACCGTCCCAGCAAAACCTTAACCAATTGCCCATCGGCTCAACGCTGGGCGACTTCACCATCACCGGCATTGTCGGAGAAGGCGGTTTCGGCATTGTGTACCTAGCGTACGAGGCAGCGCTGGATCGTGTTGTCGCGATAAAGGAATATCTGCCCTCGTCTATCGCGGGCCGCACCGGTAACCAGTCGGTGATGGTGCGCTCGCAGTTGAACAACAACGCATACGCCTCGGGTCTCAAAAATTTTCTGCGCGAAGCGCAGATGCTGGCCAAGTTTTCACATGCCGCGCTGGTCGAAGTCCATCGCGTTTGGGAGCAAAACTCCACCGCCTACATGGCGATGCGTTTCTATGACGGTAAGACGCTGCGCGAATGGCGATTGATCAACGAAGACTTCGATGAGACGCGCATTCGCCGTTTGCTGGAGCCCGTGTTCGACGCGCTATCGTTGTTGCATGCGCAAAACGTGATTCACCGCGACGTATCGCCCGACAATATTTTGATGCGCGGATCCGGCACACCGGTATTGCTTGATCTGGGGGCGGCAAGGCTGGTAATTGGCGGCATGACGCAGGCGTTAACCACAATCCTCAAACCGGGCTACGCACCGATTGAGCAGTATGTCGATGACGGCACAATGCCGCAAGGTCCGTGGACCGACGTTTACGGACTCGGTGCGGTGCTCTATTACATGCTCACCGGCGTCGCACCCCCGCAGGCCGTCGCGCGCATGATCACCGATCCGCTGCGCAATATCGCCAACGTCGTACGTGTGCCAGTGCCAGCGACGTTTCTCGAAGCCGTCGTCAAGGCGCTAGCTGTCCGCCCGGAAAATCGCTTTCAGTCAGTAGACGACTTGCGCGATGCGCTTGGCTGGACGGACCCACTGCCCGCTGAACCGCGTACCCAATACGCACGCACCGAATACGCCGTTCGCGGCAAGTCGTCGTCACCAGCGGTCAACGTTGCCGGGCCAGTCACTGCGGCCCCCGTTGCAGTTTCTGTCGTAGCGCCAGTATTGCCCGCGGCTGCTGCAAAAACGCCGACGATACCGCCGGCACCGACGCCCGCGCCCTACGTTGCAGCGGCTGCGGTGATGCCACCGATGACGCAGCCGCCGGTTACGGCAGCGACGAGTATGCCGGTTAGTCCGCCGGTCAACGCGCCTGATGACAACGACAAAACTGTCATCTGGAAAGGACCTGCCGTCACCGCTCCAAAGGCTGCACCTCCTCCCGCGCCCGCCAGAGCGCCGGTGCCACCCGCCGAGGTCGCTCGACCCAAGGCCTATGGCGATGCTCCGGCCGCAGCGAACAAAACCTGGATATTCGTCGTTCTCGCCGCCCTAGTGGCAGCGGTTGGCGGCTATTTTGCGCTCAACCGCACCCCGTCAGCGACGCCCGCGCCCGTCGTGCCTGCTGTGGTTGCGCCGACGGTGGCGCCTCCTCCTCCCGCTGTTGCGCCGCCAGCTGTCGCCCCCGCGGCTGCCGCACCGATACCCGCGCCAACTCCGCCCGCTCCAACAGCCTCTCCGCCGCCAGTCAAACCGGCTGTGGTCGTCGCGCCGCCGCCCGCTGTCGCTCCGGCCGCCAGCAACGCAGCAGAAGAAGAGCGGCTGGCCAAGGCGAAACAGGATGCCCGAGACAAAGCCAAGCTGGAAGCGCAGGAAAAAACCGCAAAAGCCAAATCAGACGCTGAAGATCGCGCAAAAAAGCTTCGCGTCGACGCCGAAGAACGAGCCGCCGCACTGCGCGCTGAGCAGGATGAAAAAGCACGTCGGGCGCGGGAAGAGGAGGAACGTCAGGCCGCAGCCCGCGCTAAGCAGGAGGCTGATCGCGTCAAGGCGGCGTCAAGTGTTTCTGTTGCCGGTAGCGGGCTGGTGGTGACGCCCGTACGCCGCACGGTTGATGAATTGTCGGCAGCAGGTTCTGCAGCGTTCAAGCGTGGCGACGTCGCCGCCGCCCGCAGCGCATGGAACGAGCTGGTCACTCATCCGGATGCCACTGGTCGATCCAAAGCGATTGCGTACAACAATCTGGCCGTGAGCTATTGCCAGGGCGGCGATGAAATCAGCTGCGAGCGAATGTATGCATCAATGCTGCGCGCAGATCGTGCCTACGGGTCCGAAGTTTCGGAACGAGAGATGGCGCAATTCAAGCGGGCGTATGACCGCGCCGCCCGGACCGCACGCCTCGCCGGTTATTGATCAGCTGATCGCGGGTGAGACCGTCGCCTTACGAAAAAAACTCCAGCAATTCGGCCGCACGTGAATACGCATCGCGCTGCCCCAGTCCGATCAGCGCATTGATGAAATCAGGTTCAAACAACAGATAGCTTGCTAGCGAAGCGCCTCCGGCATCGCTGATCAACCCACCCAGCGCCTTGCGCGTGGCCAGCGGCATATCTTGAGCGTGTTTGAGCGCGAGCGCGTCAAGCGACTGCGATGGCTGCATCGCAAACACGCGAATGGGCCGATAGGGCAACACAGAGGCAACCGATGGCGGCAGCTGCTTTAACGTTTCAGTAACACGCTGTGCCTGCTCTACATCGGCTTGCAGAGTATCGTGGAACACGCTCGCCATTGCGTGCGCAGCGACCGCACTCAAACCTGGCCTCACCTGCGTCGGTGCATCCCCCGCCAACCCGGAGCGCTTAGGCTGTCCCACCCCGATCACCATGATGCGATCCGCCCCCAAATGCATCGCCGGTGAAAGCGGCGAAATCTGGCGCATTGAGCCGTCACCAAAATATTCAATTTGACCATCTACAGTGACCGGGATCGCCGGGAACACGAACGGAATCGCGCTCGATGCCATCAGGTGATCCACGCCGATGTTCTGAAATTCGGCGCGGCGTCCGGGACGACTCCAGGTTTGCGATTCGTCGTCGTCTTTGCCATGACAGAACGTCCAGTGCACGCCGCTTGAATAGCTCGACGCGGTGACCGCTACGCTCGAGAGCACGTTGTTTCCGAGCGCCCGGTCTATCCCTGCAAACGAAACCGCCTTTTTCAGGGTGTCAGCCAGCGGCGCGTTGTCGAGAATCGCTCCATGCGCCAGTGCGCCACGAGACAGATTCAGCGCCGCGAGATACTTGTTGCTGCCCGGGAGCCATGAGCTGGCCGACGTTTTGTTCAGCTGGTAAACGTCGTTTGATCGAAGCTTTTGCCAGAAGATCGCCAGGTCATCGAAAGCCCGAAAACCGACCTCGGCTTCCCCGGCCAGGCAAGCCGCATTGATTGCGCCAGCCGAGGTGCCAACCAATACCGAGAACGGAAACTGGTCGGCTGGCAACTTGCCGGTTTGCGCGAGCATACTGGCCGTCGCCTTCAGAACTCCGACCTGATAGGCCGTACGAGCGCCTCCGCCCATCAGCACCAAAGCACGCGCGGTGCCCGGCTGTTGGGACAGCGCAGAATAGATAATGGTACCTAAGGCCATGATTGTCCTGCGAGCTTAGCGCATGCGGCGCATCATCGAGCGTCAGGCGGTTTTTGAGCGATGACAACGAGGGCGGTGACCGCCCGTCCGGCTTCGATGCGCACGGTGGCCACAGTCAAATCAGCATCCACAAACACAAATCCTGCTTCCGACAAACACTTGAGTACGTAGGCCGCACTGTGACGGTAACGCCCAGTGTCACCAAGTTCATACCCCGAGACCAGTTCATCGGGCTGTTGTTCAACCGTAAAAGCAATGATGCCTGCACCGCGCAATGCCGCAAATGCAGCCGCCAGAACTTCGTCCAGCGCGCCAAAGTATTCCAGCGTGTCAGCTGCAAAGATCAGATCGTGAGCATGAATACACGTGCGCAAAAAAAATGTGCCTTCCTCGACAACCAACGCGTCATAAAGTGAAAGCGCTCTCGCTTTTTCGATCATGCGTACGGACAGATCAACGCCCACCAGTTTTTTCGTGACCGGTCGTAGTAACGACGCACACAGCCCCGTGCCACAACCGAAATCACACACTGATTCAACCGTCAGAGGCAAGCTGGGCTTCAGGGCTGCCATCAATACTTCCGGAGCGCAATAGTGCAGCGTGTCGCGCAGCAGTGCATCAAAATGATCGGCACCGTCGTCAAATGTTTTTCGTACAAACGCATCCGGAGCACGCGTAGGTACAGCGTCATGTGAATACGCAGCAAGCAAATGTTGAGCCGTCGGATCGGCAGGCGCTCGTTTCACCCACGCCCGCAGCACAGTGACAGCCTCACTGCGTTTCTCCTGCTTCAACAGTGACCACGCCAGCAGTCGATACGTGACAACGCGATCAGGATCGAGCGTGATTACCTCGCGCAACAGAGTCACGGCTTCGTCGCGATTCTCTTCGTAAGAATGCAGCAACGCACCGAGGCAAAATCGCGCATCGACGTCCGTTGGGTCAGTTCGTAAGGCTCGGCGATACAAGCTAGCTGCTTCACGGTCATGCGAATGCGCAGCCAAAAATCCGCCCAGTGCGAGCATCGCGCTGGCGTGCTCTGGCGCTGCTTTGAGCACGCCTCTCAAGCGAGCTTCTTCCTCAACATCTGCCGAGGCAAATTCGTTCGACACAAACGCTCTTCAGCTTACGCCAACAGCGGTCACGGACGATGCAGAGTCACCAGCCAGCCCATCACCGGTCGCCCCGCTTCGGCTCTCAATTTAACGCGCCTTATCGCCACCACGCGCAGACCGGATGTAGTCGCTGCCATCGACACATGTGGAAGGCTGTGCGAATATCGACCACTCGTCAATAGGCGGTGTGGCTGGCTGTCATCATCCAGCACTTCGACCGTAAAAATGACATGACCGTTGGCACGCAACGCTCTTGCCGACGCGTGCATCGCGTCGTTGAGTTGGCCGAAGTAGCAGAGCGTATCGGCCGAGATGATGACGTCAAACGCTTCGTGATGTTCGTTTAAGAATGCGACCAATTCAGCCTTGTGAAGATCGCTATACACATTACGAGCCTCGGCACCGCCCAGCATGCCGCCCGACAAGTCGAAACCACTGAGGCGCTTCGCCCACGGTCTAACGAGCGGCCCACAGAGACCTGTGCCACAACCGGCATCGGCAATATCAAGATCGCCATTTGGATTCGGGTAGAGCGCCACCATCGCATCGCGCACATGCTCCGGCGCATGGTAATCAAGGTCGGCAAGCTTGGCGTCGAATGACGATGCAAAACGATCGAACACCGATTCGACGTACGCATCACTCGCCCGCTCGGCATGCTCTGGTCGCATTAATGCGGCGAGATGGTGCTGGAGTACCGGATTGTCGGGGTCTTCAGAGAGCCATTTTTGGTAGTGCGCAATGGCTTCTTCCGTACGTCCCAAATGGATGTAGGCGCGGGCAACATGTTCTCTGGACGCGTTTTGCGGCATCAAAATAATCGCACGGCCACAAACGTCAACACCCTCCTCGACGCGCCCCAGTTCGATGAGCGTTTGCGACAGGTTGTAGAGCGCGTGCGCGAAGTCGGGCTGCACCTCCGTGGCCCGACGAAAACAACGCTCCGCCGCGAGCAAATCGTCGAACACATGCATCGATCCAAGATTGTTGTACGCAGCCGCAGCAGCCGCAGTGTCACCAGCGAGCGCAACGCTTTTGTTGTATGCCAGCATTGCATCGTCCCTGCGCTTAAGTTTCGCCAGCACATTGCCAAGATCATTCCAGCGGCCCGGATCATCTGGCTTCAAAACAATGGATCGATCGATCAGCGAAAGCGCATCCGTCGTGCGCCCCTGCAAATCTCGCAGCGCGCCAGCTAGGTGTAGCGCATCAGGCTCATCCGGTAACGCGGCTAACACTGCATCAAGCAGGTGCTCCGCGCTATCCAGTTTGCCATTCGCCAATAACCCTCGCACCAACTCGAGCGCCTGCGGCAGCGAAAGGTCAACCTCCCGTTGCGCGGGAACCGGGGCACGCGAGCCAGGACGGTCGGTTTTGGCCTTAGCCTTTTTTACGGGGTTTGTACGCGACATGATTGAGCGGGCGATCAAGTCGCCCGGAGTGACGGGTATCAATCAAAGACGTATTCGAAGTCCCCAGAAGCGACAGACAGGGCAATCTTTTGCATGGCCTTGCCTTCAATGGTTCGCTTCAAATATTCTTCGGACAATTTCGGCAGGATCGTATTCGTCAAAATCGCGTCAATCATGCGGCCGCCGCTCTCAATTTCGGTGCAACGCGATGCGATCAGTTGCACCACTTCATCCGTAAACGCGAATTCCGCTTTGTGGTTTTCGGCGATGCGTTTTTTTATTCGCCCCAGTTGCAGACGGATGATGTTGCCGAGCATTTCGTCTGATAGTGGGTAGTACGGAACCGTCTGAATACGCCCGAGCAATGCAGCCGGGAAGACTTTCAACAGCGGCTCGCGTAGGGCCTTTGCAATATCGTCGGGCTGTGGCATCAACTCAGGATCGCGCGTCATGCTCATGATGAGCTCACTGCCGACGTTACTCGTCAAAATGATGACGCAGTTCTTGAAGTCAATGGTGCGGCCCTCGCCGTCTTCCATGACGCCCTTATCGAACACCTGAAAGAAAATTTCATGTACATCTGGATGCGCTTTTTCGACTTCATCAAGTAGCACCACACTGTAGGGTTTGCGCCGCACGGCCTCAGTCAAAACACCGCCCTCACCGTAGCCGACGTAGCCCGGTGGCGCGCCTTTGAGTGTTGAGACGGTGTGGGCCTCCTGAAACTCACTCATGTTGATGGTGATCATGTTTTGCTCACCGCCATACAACTGTTCAGCGAGCGTGAGTGCTGTTTCGGTCTTGCCAACACCCGACGGCCCAACCAGCATGAACACGCCGATTGGTTTGTTAGGGTTGTCAAGCTTGGCACGGCTCGTCTGAATGCGTTTGGCAATCATGTCGAGACCATGACGCTGACCGATCACGCGCTGATTCAAGGTGTCCGCGATTTTGAGAATCGCCTCGACTTCGTTTTTAACCATACGACCAACAGGAATACCGGTCCAGTCCGCAACAACCGATGCGACCGCTTGGGCGTCAACCGCGGGCAGAATCAGTGGTGACTCGCCTTGCATTGCAGCTAACTTGCCTTGCAACTCGCTCAATTCCCTGAGCATCGCAGCACGCGCATCATCGCCAAGTGGCACAGCGGTATCGACTTTGCCATCGCCACTGCCTCGCAGCTTGCCGCGCAGATCGAGGATTTGCTCGACGAGCACTTTCTCATCTTTCCACCGTACATCCAGCATCGCGAGCTTTTCTGACGCCTCCACACGTTTGGCGGCCGCTTCATTCAGTCGCTCTCCGACGTTAATGCCGACCGCAGCCTCGCGGTCGATGATGCCGATTTCGACGTCGAGCATCTCAATCTTGCGCAACACATCCTCAACTGCAGGCGGCGTAGCGTGCTGACTCACCGCGACTCGGGCGCAGCTAGTGTCCAAGAGGCTCACTGCTTTGTCGGGTAACTGCCGCGCCGGAATATAGCGATGCGAAAGATTGACCGCCGAGGCGATAGCCTCGTCCAGCAACAAGACTTTATGATGTTTCTCGAGTACCGTGGCGACGCCGCGCAGCATAGCTATAGCTTTTGCCTCGTCAGGTTCGTCCACTTGAACAACCTGGAAACGGCGGGTGAGCGCCGGGTCTTTCTCAATATATTTTTTGTATTCTGCCCACGTCGTAGCACCGATCGTGCGTAGCGTGCCGCGCGCCAGTGCGGGCTTCAGCAGGTTCGCCGCATCGCCCGTACCCGCAGCGCCACCGGCACCGACCAACGTGTGCACCTCGTCAACGAAGAGGATGATGGGCTTCGGGCTTGCCTGCACTTCGTCGATGACTTGGCGCAACCGTTGCTCGAACTCGCCCTTCATGCTGGCACCCGCTTGGAGCAAGCCAAGATCAAGCGTCAACAACGACACATCTTTTAGCTGTGGTGGCACGTCGCCCTTCGCCAGACGCAACGCGAACCCTTCGACCACTGCGGTCTTGCCGACGCCCGCCTCGCCAGTGAGGATGGGGTTATTTTGCCGGCGGCGCATGAGAATGTCGACAATCTGACGGATCTCCTCATCGCGCCCCGTGACTGGGTCGAGCTCGCCTTTTTTGGCTTTTTCAGTCAGGTCAACGGTGTATTTTTTGAGCGCCTCCTGCTTACCCATTTGAGCGGGCGCCATAGCGCCACTAGCCTCGCCAGGCTCACCACTGATACCACTGCCATCACTCGCTGTGAGTCCATCCTCGGGTGACCCTTTGACGATATCAGGCAGTTTGTCCGAGAGCGCGTCAATGCCGAGCTTCTCGAACTCTTTGGAAATTCCGTACAGAATGTTCCGCAGCCCCATGGTTTTGACCAGACCGACCATGATGTATCCACTACGAACCTGAGCATCGTCGTACTTGAGGGTGCCGTACACCCACGCGCGCTCTACTGCGTTTTCGATGTGCTCTGACAGATCAGAAATCGCTGTTGCGCCGCGCGGTAGTCGGTCGAGCGAGCGTGTCAAATCGGCTGCGAGTTTGGATGAATCGACTTCAAAGTGGCGCAAGATACGATGCACGTCACTGTCGTTGGTGCTCAGTATCTGGTGCATCCAGTGCACCAGCTCGACGTAGGGATTTCCCCTTAACTTACAAAATACAGTGGCCCCTTCAATTGCCTTGTAGAGCAACGGGTTGAGTTTTCCGAACAACGCGGTACGACTGATCTCAGACATGTGATATTCCCCTCGACAATTAAACGGCCAGCCTAAGTGACTCGCACGTTGGTTAATCTCTCTGCATCGAGAATGACGTCATCGACGTCGCGATTGCGCCTCGCAGCGGGCATCCCGAGCCAACTCGTCCAGCCCAACTGGCCAAAGGAGCCGAGCCGCACCGCTGGCACTTCTTCTCGTTTCAACACAATTTGCGCATCCCAAGCCAGCTCGACGCCGATGTAGTTGCGCACCCAGTCACGCACCTGCGTGAAGCGAACGCCGCCCGGCAGGTAGCGCTCAAACTCAGTTAAAGACATGGCACCAAGACGCAAGCGAAACTTATGCTGGACATCAGGTACCTTTGCGCCGGCAATTGCACCTTGACCAAGGCGAGATGAGGCCGTACCCAGTTCGATGCGATGCTGACCGCCATCGCCCGCAGTTGCCACGGAAGTCAAGCGAGTCCGATCTTCTTCGGCCAGTCGCAGCCATTGAATGCAATATTCCTGTAACGCCACTGGCACGCGCAGTAGCGCAGCCAGGGCACGCGTGAGGCCTTCAGGATTGCGAGTCAACCGTACCAGATGACCGGCGTGATGCAGCTTCAAGTGATCAGGCACAGTATCGCGATTTTGCAGGCTCGGCTGGCCGAGCCCGACGAGACTTGAGGCGTACCGGCTAAAGTTATCGCGCCCGGGTCGATCCAGACTAGCGGCCGCCTGGCAATCGGCCCACGCCCGGTAGAACAGCAAGATCATGCGATGCTGAAAGATGTCGCAAAAGCGCGCCATCGATTCGTCTTTGTAGTGCAGTATTCGCTCCTGCACGTACTCCGTTAAGTGCTGCGGCAAAGCGCCATTCGGGCCAAAGAGTCCAAAGTGATGCACCGAAAGTCGTCCGAGCCCATTGGCTGCGACTCCCTCACGGTATTGATACAGTGTTGACGGAGCAAACATCAACGAAGGGTGTTGTGTCAGTCGAAGCGGTTCGTTGCGCGGACGCGGTGATCGCCCTAACGGCGTATCGCTTACCATGTTGGCATCGATGTGGCGTAGCGCGTAATAGAAATCAAAGCGGGTAGCGTCACCAGCAAGTCCAGAAAACAGACGGTCAAGGCGATTGCTCCGCGCCCCTACGCCGCTACTGCTGGGCAAGTCGTCCTCTTGCATCTTCATGCCATTGGACGGCGTCCGATGCGCGGCTTCCAACTACCGATGTGGCCGCGCTGGATGCTTCGCAGCGAAAGTTCGGTGAACGCGTTGATAGCGACATGTCGGGTAAAAAACTGCTCAAGTACCGCCCCCAACAACCACGGGCTTACGCCAGCGAACGGAATTTCATCGACTTCCAGGTCGATCGATACACCGCGGCCAAACACAATCGGACCGCGATTGGGAACACGTCGGTCAACCGCGCGAACGGCCATCTTTTGAACACTGGCAATCTGCGCCTCCGCGCCCGGTGCCCCTAATCGCGCGTAAAGCCCCAACAGCTCGCGAAGCGCGCTTGCGCCCTGCTCAGCGTTGAGATCTGTCATCGTCAAAAAGTTGAGCCCAAGATGCGAGATCAGTCGCCACGTCATTTCGCGCTCGGCTAACGCAGGAGACGGTCGCGTGGGACTGACAATGAATTGGATTGCCTCAATCGGCGCCGATGACATCAGCGTAAGGTCCGAGCTTGAATTGCCAATCGGAGTCAGTAACGACAAATCACGATTGGTACATAGCGCTTCAACGGTGACCTGACGAAGCTCAGACGAGAACGGTGCCTCTTTCGAATCGACCAGCGACAAGAAGCATTCTGAGCCAATGTAGCCCGTACGTGGCCCCTGCCGTCTGGACTGCTCGGAAAGCACACGTGGTTCACGGCGTACCGAAAAATAGGCCCCCGCGCCGCGACGATCGACATCCGCAGCAGCATAAAACGGGTGGAAAGTCAGTTCACGATCAGATTCGTTGTGGTGACCAATCACCCTATGAATGCTATGAATCTCGAAGTCGAGCGGGCGGGTGCGCTCAATTACTGCGTGGTATTCAAAGCGCGTCGACGTGATCGGAATGCGATCAGACGTGCGTTGAAATAGATTGACGACCGGAGCGCAGTAGAGCGCGAAGTTAGCTGCGTCAACGAGCGGCTCCAGAGCACTATTGGCCTGTTTCAACAAGAGGACGATTTCAAATTTGATGCCACTGATCTGCCGCAGCGCCCGATTCAAGTCACTAATTGAAAAAAAGCGGTATCGCTCTGGAAACGAGAAATACTCATGCAAAAGGCGGTGCCCATCGAACGCACGCGATTCATGCGGAAGCATCGCCTGTTCGGTTGAAAAACCCTCCGGCTGGAGCACTTCTGGCGGATAGGGTACGAGGTTCCGGATTGGTAGCCCACCCGCATGAATCAGGACACCAACGCACTGCGTGTGTAACAGTTCCTGCAGGCGCGACGCCGTGTCTGGCGTACCATTAATAAAGATGGGCAACGAGTCAAGTTTGAGCGATGCAACTTCGACCTGATTAGTTGTCTCAAAAGTCAGGCGCAATGCGCCGCGCACCGGTGCCCCCCAGCGGTAACCCGCTATCGGGAGGTCCGGGGGGGCTGCGGTCAAACGGGCCTCCGCCAGCCTGAGAGGCCACAGCGTTACTTCATGCGCCGTACGGAACTCGCACGCCGTCTGCTCATGCGCGGGCAAACGCGCTCTAAGCCGCGAATGCCGTGGCAACGAGAAGCCGTCAGGTGACCCGCCTTCGGATCGAGAAGGCTCGAATTTGGCGATTCCCATTGAAGGAGTCGGAGCGAGATACCCGGGATAGACCAGGTCTAAAAGCCGTTGCGAAAATTTGGGAAACTCAGCATCCATTTTGAGCTGGATGCGGGCTGACATAAACGCAAAACCTTCAAGCAAGCGCTCCACGTACGGATCTGCGACTTCGATGCCGCGCATGCCCAGCCGGGCTGCCACTTTTGGAAACTGCTCAGCAAACTCGGCACCCTGCTCGCGCACATAGCCAAGCTCGCGGTTGTAGTAGTCAAGTAAACGTGGATCCACGTCAAGCAGTCCCGGTGCTCAATTGATCTGTGAGCATAACTTGACCCGTTTCAAGATCCAACTCCGAGCGGATCAAGAGTTCGACGGGAAACGGAATTGACCACAATTCGCCACGCAGTTCGAATTGCAGCAGGTTGTGGTGACCCAGGCTATCTAGCGGCCTGATCATCGTGACTTTTAATGTGTCTGGCAGGATTCGCGGTTCAAAAAAAGTAATTGCTTCCTGAATGCCACGCTCTAGTTCGGCCCAATCGACTGACGAAAAATTTTTGCCGGATAGCACCGGTATTCCGAAGTTAATGACTGACCGCTTAACTTCCGGATGATCGTCTAGCTGATGATCAGTGTGGTGCGCCGTCGTGTTGAGCAGCCAGTTGATATCACGCAAGACCGTGCGCTTGAGGCGCCCTTTTGAGACAACAGAAAATTGCAGCGTTTCTTGCCGCTTCTCCGGTTCGTCGTCACACAGACGGTCGAGCAGAGCCGGTTGAAGTCGATCACCCTCGGAGCGCAGTATCGTTCGTGCTTCCATATCTAGGTCGATTCAGATGGCTGCACGCAGTTAAGACCTGACGTCCGCAGATTTGATGAAGGTCATGCAGCTACAACGGGCGGAGCCATTGACAGAATTCGGGTGTTGAGCAAAGGATGCTCACCAACGTCACTGGTCCACAGGCGTTGGCCCAAACCGAACCATACATCCGTGCCCTGCTCCATCCATTCGGTAACCCGTGATTGTTTGAGTTGATCCGCGTTGTGCGCAGTAGATTCGGCCGTGCCCGGATAGCGGGCGGGAATCAGTGCGGGTACGCGTCCTTCATTCGGCAACAAAAGCTCAGCTGGAGCCCACACCAAGTCCCGCAAATCACTCGGCGCCTCAATACTGATGCCACTGCACGATTCGAAAGGCAACCAGTAATACTGGCCATTCGCAATGACTTCGCACACGGGCCCGAACCGAGAGTCACCGTCAGCGATCCATTCGCAAGCGACTCCGTCTAAGGTGCACGCCTTCGGTTCTGCTTCGTCCATGGCTTTAGCACGGAGTTCTGCTGCGGCCGACTTGTCGCCACGGCCGTCGTGTTTAAGGGCCTCAATGAGCGAACCTATCCACGCAGGTGGCGTTCCCATGATCTGCGGGGTGCGTTGCCCCGAAAATACTTGCTTGCGAAAGACTTCGCAACGAATCGCCTCGCGATAAGTTTGCGCCATCGGAAGCGATTTGGCCTCCATTTGGCCACACAGCTGCAGCTGACTCAGCGCGCGCGTCCAATTGCCCATGACACAAAGCAATTGGAACAGGTGAATTCTTAATTTGACATTGCTCGCATTCGCTTTGATCTGACTTTGCAGCTCAGCGAGTTGACTAGCAAGATCGCCGGTGAGGCTATTGGACATACGAATTCCTGCAAATAAACGAAATACGCAAACTACGGATTGAGGCGCTTCACCTCGGCTTTTAGAACTACCCGATCACCAAACAGCAAACTTTGATCAGTCGAAAATGCGGAAAGCGCGTGAGTCCGTTTGGATCTCACGCGCAAGCCTTTGTCGTATTTGCGACTAGACTTTTTTGTTCTGCTTGATATCGAAGCCTTGCGTCGAAGTGCCATCGGCACCGCCTTGAGCGTTCTGCGCGGTGTACTCAGTTTTGATTTTCGTGAAGTTAAACGACACCGAACAGTTCGGGATGTCGCCAGAGCCAGCAAACTGAACGCTGGAGATAAGAACCTCTTCCATCGTTACTTTGAGAAAGGTCAGGTTCGTTCCGCCGGACTTAACTTGATGAAGCTCAGCCTTCGGGACGTGTTCGCCGGTCAGACACTTGACCATAAGATCAGGAACAGACTTGTCCATACTGGTGGTGAAATGAAAGTCTTGCAGGTCGGCCTTGCCCGTACCCATACCGCCACCGAGCGCAGCGCTACCGATGTTGGAACCACCGAAGGAGTACGACTGCAGCTGGATCCACTTTTCGTGGCCAGTAGCTTTGCTTTCGCCGTCAACACCGGTTACTTTGAGAAATGCATCAATTGACATGGAGATCTCCTTAAGATCGTAAGAAAAAGGTAAGGGGTGGGTTCATTCGTCGTATCGGAGCGATGTGACTGAATGAACCTCCTACATGTATAGACGAAGCCATACTCTCTAAAGTGACATCTCGCAAAAAAATATACGAGCGATACGCTTACGCTGCTTTTCCTTTCGTGGACGGCAATTTGGAGACCAGACGCAAAGATACGGTCAGACCTTCCAATTGGTAGTGCGGGCGCAGGAAGAATTTCGAGGTGTAGTAGCCAGGATTGCCTTCCACTTCTTCGACAGTAATCTCCGCAGCAGCCAACGGACGGCGTGCTTTCGTTTCCTGCGACGAAGTGAGAGGGTTGCCGTCTACGTAGTTTTTGATCCAGTCGTTCAACCAGCGCTCCATGTCGGCACGCTCCTGAAACGAACCGATCTTGTCTCGCACGATGCACTTCAGGTAGTGCGCAAAGCGACAACATGCGAACATGTAGGGCAGACGTGCGGCCAGATTGGCGTTGGCGGTGGCATCGGCATCGTAATACTCAGCGGGTTTGTTCAACGATTGCGCACCGATGAACGCGGCCAGATCGGTATTCTTGCGATGAACCAACGGCATGAAACCGTTCTTCGCAAGTTCAGCTTCGCGACGATCACTAATCGCGATTTCAGTTGGACACTTCAAATCTACGCCACCATCGTCGGTCGGGAAGGTGTGAGCGGGCAAATCCATGACAGCGCCACCAGATTCCACGCCGCGGATTGAGGTACACCAACCGTACTCTTTAAAGGAGCGATTGATGTTGGTCGCCATCGCGTAAGCCGAATTGCTCCACGTGTATTTGGCGTGCGAGCCACCTTCCGTATCTTCCTCAAACGCAAACTCTTCTACCGGATTAGTGGTCGCGCCATAAGGCATGCGCGAGAGATAGCGAGGCATTGTTAAGCCTACATACTTGGAGTCGTCAGACTCGCGCAGACCTCGCCAGGCGGCGTACTCGGTATTGCTGAATATTTTGGTCAGGTCACGTGGATTGGAGAGTTCCTGCCACGAGGTCATTTGCATAATGTTCGGTGACGCACCTGCAATGAACGGGGCATGTGCCGCTGCAGCGACCCGGGCCATTTCGCCAAGCAATTCCACATCTGGTGCCGTGTGGTCAAAGTGATAGTCACCTACGAGGCAGCCGTAAGGCTCGCCGCCGAACTGACCATATTCTTCTTCATACAGCTTTTTGAAGATCGGCGATTGGTCCCAGGCGGTGCCCTTGAAC
>JANXNI010000065.1 GCA_025354165.1 Burkholderiales bacterium
GGCGAGGACATGACTGAGTCAATGTCCGCCAATCAACGCGTTCGCCTGTCGTCGATGAGTGCAGAGATGTCACCTGAACAGGCTCCGCGAATCAGCCTTTAATGATTCGCTTAATCACTCAACGAAATGTTGACAGGATCAATTTGTGCGTGTGCGAATGACTACCCAGTGTATTGGCCCATCGTAGCCATTAATTCGTTCGCGCAGATACATAACTGTGCGCGTCGGGACGACGTGAGCCTTGGCATAAAGCAGTTTCATATTGCCGAGGCAAGGTTCCCGGCGAATGTCCTTGTTGCATATCACTTCGAAACGGTTACCGAGGGATTCATGATGTGTGCGGACTGCGTCGAACAGACGCTGAAGGCCCAAATTCTGCTGCACGCCGTCGGGCTTGACTTCCCAGTATTTGGTCGGTGCCGCTAGGTGGATCGCTTCAAAATCGCAGGTGTAACTGTGCAGCGCACTTCCCACCGCTACATCGATGGTTTTAGGTTGCGGCAGGTACGAACTGACCGAGCGATCAAACTCAAGCCCAAGTGCGAAGTCCGCTTCAAGTCGGCTTTCGCAGACGATCACGCGACCATTTTTGAGCGATGGGAAGTGGACAATGTGAGTGCCATACCTGCCGCGCTTAAGTAGGCGCGCGGGCTGAGGTTCGAAATCACGTGAAACTAGTCGATAGGGTTCCATGACTTTAGCTCGCAATGAAGAAGACGCGCGGAATATAACTGTATATAAATGCAACTGTCAAGTTGTACAGTATTGGCGCGTCGACGCGTGTTTCTCTCGCGAGTTTCAGGTCTTTCAGACAATTAAAGTAGAGGACGATCTGAACGTGGAGATTGCGGGCGTGATGTTTACTCCTCGCCTGTACCAATTTGCCTTGGCCTACTCCGGTTGGCGCCACGTCACGGTCATGGACTCTGGCGAGAGCTTCATGGCTCTGTCCACGGGGTTACAGGCAGCGCTCTGGGCGCTGGGGGCGTCCCCGAACAACGCCGTGCCGACAGCCTCTCGGCAGCGTTCAACAACTTGGCAGAGCAGGAGGCATTGACCCAGCGCTATGCAGAGCTCTGCCGCCACTACGGGCTGCCCGCCACACGCTGCAACCCCGGCCGATACAACGAGAACGGCTCCATCGAATCACGGCGAGCGCGAGACGCATCAACTATAATATCGTTACTATATTATAGTGACGTATTTATGGTTGTGTTATTATCGTCAGGATGACGCGGCGCAGAAAAGACTCGGAGATCAGGAAGCAGATGTGTAGTCGCTTCGTGATTGCGATGTCGAAGCTGAACATGACGACAGCCGAAATTTCCAGAGAGCTGGGTTACTGCAACTCCAACACTATTGCCAAGCTCAAGCAAGGCGAGGCTTTTGTCGATGTAGATCGACTGAGATTGTTAGCCGCGCTCCGGACACCTAGTGGCAAACGAATTGATCTGAACTGGCTCATTACTGGGCAAGGTTCTGCAGAAAGTGACGAAATATGACACTTAATCTTGGCAGACCAGGTCACGATGTGGCGAGCGGAAGCTCGAAAAGTGAAACTCGCCATGCACGAGTGCATCGCTGCATGCCAATAGTTCGTGTTGATAAGTGGTCAGCGGGGCTGTCTGCGACAGGCAATCGTTTGATCCAAGGCGACAATCTCCGCGTATTGGAGGCTCTTAGCACTCAATATGTTGATTCCGTGCGGTGTGCGTACCTCGATCCGCCTTACAACAATGGCGAAACCTACCAGCATTATTTCGACAACATGGGCCACGCAGAGTGGTTGCATTCTGTGGCGGAACGGCTGCGCAAAATACGCACGCTGTTAACAGCGGATGGCAGCGTCTGGATCTCGATCGATGACTCTGAAGTCCATTACCTGAAAGTTGCCGCCGACGAAATCTTCGGTCGCGACAACTTTATTGGCACTATCGTGTGGGAGCGAAGAACATCGCGAGAGAATCGTCGCGTCCTATCAAGAAACCACGAATATCTTTTGGCATACGCCAAGGATCTGTCGAAATGGGAGCGGTTTAGGAATCCATTGCCGATTACGCCCGAGGTTGCAAATCGTTATCGAAACCCTGACGCTGACCCTCGAGGTCCCTGGCAGTCGGTGTCTGCAAACGTACAAGCCGGGCATGCCACACCTCAGCAGTTCTACGCGCTCAAAGCGCCTAACGGCAGAATTCACGAGGTTCCAAAAGGCCGCTGCTGGGTTTACACAAAGCAAAAGATGATGGATGAAATTGCCAAGGGCAATGTTTGGTTTGGTGTTGCGGGCACGTCAGTTCCGCGATTGAAGCGTTTCCTTTCGGAACGAAAGACGGGGCTTACGCCTAACACGCTATGGCGTGCGGACGAGGTTGGAACCACGAGCGACGCGAAGAAGCAGCTACTCGCCATCTTTCAGGAGGAAACGTTGTTCGACACGCCAAAGCCCGAAGCGTTGATTCATCGGATTTTGCAAATCAGCACCAACCCCGGTGACCTCGTACTTGACCCGTATCTTGGTTCCGGCACCACGACTGCCGTCGCGCACAAGATGAATCGCGCGTATATCGGTATTGAGATTGGCGATCACATCAAGACGCACAGTTCAAGCCGTATGCGGAGTGTTATCGCGGGAGAATCGGGCGGTGTTTCCCGTCTGCTCAGTTGGAGTGGTGGCGGCGGCTTCGACTTTTACCGACTAACCGTGACAGATTAGCGCTACGTTGAGTGCATTTCGTCCTATTTATTATCTTGGTTGCAAAAATGATTTTGCGCAAGCCATCAAGGCGGCAGTCGACGAATTGGATCCCAACGGGGGGCGATTAGGAGACCTGTTCGCGGGAACCGGAGCCGTCGCAGCTTTGATCGGACGTGAACGCGACGTGACGACGATAGATATTCAAGAATATTCGCGGGTGCTGTGTTCAGCCGTGCTTAGGCCCGCGCGCTTTACCGCACGCGAAATTGCCGCAACGGTGGATACCGCTTCGAACTCTGGAGCATCGAAGTTACTTCGCTGGTGCCTCGAGCCGTTAATCACGTACGAGCAGGAATGCATAGTGGACGCAAGTAGCGGTGATGTCGACGCCTTGGTTGCACTCTTAGAGGCCCCGCCAATTGCCGTGCGCGAAGCGGAAAGATCGAACGCGAGCTCCCAGTTACAAGACCTATCGGGCCGAGTAATCAGTCGACTCAAGCAAAACGATTTTTGGGGAAGCAGCGACAGTACGGTTTCCCGTCTTTTTGGTGGCGTCTATTTTTCGTATGAGCAGGCTGCCCAGCTGGACGCGATGCTGACAGTCGCTGCTACGGGTGGCGAGCGAAATCGGGATACATTACTAGCAGCCGCACTGAGCTGCGCGAGTGTCCTAGTCAATACCGTGGGAAAACAATTTGCTCAGCCTCTGCGGCCGCGCAACAAATCGGGCCAAGTCAAAGCAGACGTCGCGAGAGTGGTTCAGCGTGACCGCGCGATGAGCGCTCCCAAACTTTACGAACTGTGGCTACGCAAATATAGCGCCGTTGTTCCCGCTGTAGGCAATCCAATAGCAATCCGAGGCGACTTCCTAGATGGCATCGCTCAACAAGCATCATCTTGCTCGATTTTATACGCGGACCCACCGTACACCAGAGACCACTACAGTCGTTTCTACCACGTGCTAGAAACGATGTGCCTGCGCGACAATCCACCGTTTGCGCAATCGGTTAAGCGCGGCATATCTTCGGTGAGCCGCGGTCTGTATCGAGAGGATCGCCACCAATCGGACTTTTGCATCAGGTCTGCCGCGCCCGGTGCATTTAATTCGCTGTTTAAGGCGGCGCGAGCTCACGATCTGCCGTTGGTGCTTTCCTATTCGCCACACGAGTCCGGCGATGGTACACACCCGAGAGTCGTGGCTACCGAGCAGATACTAGAAATCGCAAACCACCACTATCCGAAAGTCGAAGTTGCGACTATTTTCGGATCGACGCATAACATCCTTAATCGGACTGAACTGAAATTGAAACTACGCGACCACGCCGAAATTTTAGTCAAGTGTCATCGGTGACCAACGAAAATCGCTGCAATTAGGGTGCGGCTGAGGAGTTTGGCGTGGGCATCAAATGTAGTGGAGCCGAAGGCCATTTTAGGCGCAACTGCGCACTCGTCATGCGCGCCTCTCTCATCAAACGCCTATTGGCCTTGGTCTTTATGGATCCAAGTAACGTGCTCAACTGTACATGATTTGAAGAAGTAACGGGAACCAACGTGTAGCGAAATGATCGACGATCCAGCTTGGCAGCCACGACTATCATCCGGCCATCGTCGTGAGCAATTTCGTACGGAAGCCGCGCTAAAGGGCTTAATTCGAAGCGATAGTTCTGGCTCGAATTGACGAACAATCTCTGACTTTCAACTGTGCCAAGAGCGTTATTTTCTTTCACGTACTGGATTAATATGTCAATCGGCGTATCGTGGTAGCCGAGAAATTCGAGTGCATCCTTTCCAACATCCGCTTGGCCGGGGCGGTTCCTGGGGAGTTCCCTGATCAAAATATCATGTTCATCAAAACTAGGATCATCGATGGGTGTGCCGTGCACGTCCAACAGCTCGTCGGCTTGTCCAGGCACTACCACAACTGGCGTCGGATAGCGAACCAGCCCATTTCGCATGGCACGTTGTCGGACTCGATCATTGTTGAGTGGAAGAAGACGACCGTCGATTTGCTGCGACTTGACCCACTTTGTTATCAAGTCAAGGGTCTCCCTGGCGCTTGGGTTTATAAGCTTATGTACGCCAAAGGCTTCCCAGTTCCCTGGCGCGGGCGTGTGGATAGATGCCTTTCCAATGCCCCTCGCCGTCAAATTTCCAGAGCCGGTGACAACAGTCAAACCGGCATGAGATTCAAACCACGCGAACTTTGGATGAAAAGTACTCTGGTTGTGCTCGTGTAAAAAAGCCTCGGCGGATAGCGAGGGAAATCTTGTAATTTCATCACCTATGCAGAGCAACGCCTCCGCGTTTGTAATGGCGTCCACTCCAACTATTAGTTGGAATTTCTTGTTTCGCTTAAGAAATTGTCCGATTCCATCGCGACTGAACAAAGCGGCTACACCGCTTTGCGAAGCAAATGCGAACATTCCTCCCCCGCGCTGGGCACCTGCTGATGCGGTGTGTATCGCTGCTAGTAGGTCGGCCCCACCCGGTTGCTGGAAAATAAAGGTCAAGTGCACATCCCCCTGTTGCTATCCTAGCTGATGCAGACTTGTCAACGCAAGACAAATGAGATTGCACTGGCGATCGTGTG
Organism: Burkholderiales bacterium; assembly: GCA_025354165.1. Taxonomy (GTDB): domain Bacteria; phylum Pseudomonadota; class Gammaproteobacteria; order Burkholderiales; family Casimicrobiaceae; genus Casimicrobium. The sequence goes on from JANXNI010000065.1 coordinate 5,286, forward strand.
CCAAGTAGTGCGTGCGTAATCGGGCCCCAAACGTATCGGTTTTTGTGAAGAGAACCTTTGGTCCCATTTCGAACACAAATCGGGGCCGCCTAAATCAGTATCGCCCAGACAGCCCGTTGTCAGGCCTCACCCTCCCGCTACAACCGAAGCCGTTGAGCCAGCGGAGGCCACGCCGAAGCAACGCCGTCGACAAAAGCACGGATATTTACTTGGACTTCGGGGCACTGCGCTGATCGATGGCGCAGTCGCTGGAAACGCCAGTCGTAAGACTGCAGAGTTCGTAGAAGCGTATTTGCAGGCACTCATTCAGTAACAATAACGAAGTAACGAAGCCCTCGAGGACACGATTTTATGCGCGTGGAGGGCAAAAAAAAGGCCCACGAATGGGCCGTTTGGGAGTGTTGCGGTAGTTCCACGTTCTAAGAAATAACGACGTTTGTCGCTGGGTATCACTTTTGGGTCGTAGATATCAGGCCAAGTGTCGTTCAACGGTCGGCATCTCGCCGCTGTTCGACACCAGCCTACCAAATTTTGTGCATTACTGTTACTCTCAGTTTATAAGTTAGTGTTACCAGTTTATGAGTTAACGTTATTTGTGTAGTTTTTAATGTTATTTCACGACTTGCGAGCTACTCCCAACTCAAAGCCCCACCCGTCTGATACTCCGTCACCCGCGTCTCAAAAAAGTTTTTCTCTTTCTTGAGGTCCATGACTTCTGACATCCAGGGGAACGGGTTTTCGGCTTTGTCGAACAGCGGGTCGATGCCGATTTGTTGGCATCTTCTGTTGGCGATGAAGCGCAGGTATTCCTTGAACTGGGTGGCGTTGAGGCCGAGTACGCCGCGCGGCATGGTGTCTTCGGCGTAGGCGTATTCGAGCTCGACGCCGCGCCGCATGAGGCCGCGAATTTCGTCCTTGAACGACTCAGTCCACAGGTGCGGATTTTCCATCTTGATGGTGTTGACCAGATCGATGCCGAAGTTGCAGTGCATCGATTCGTCGCGCAGGATGTATTGATACTGCTCGGCGGCGCCGGTCATTTTGTTCTGACGGCCCATCGAGAGAATCTGCACAAAGCCGACGTAGAAGAACAGGCCTTCCATGATGCAGCTGAACACGATGAGGCTCTTGAGCAGATCCTGATCGGCTTGCGGTGTGCCGGTTTTGAAGTTCGGGTCGGTCAGCGTGTTGATGAACGGGATGAGGAAATCATCCTTGTCGCGGATGCATTTGACTTCGTGATACGCGTTGAAAATCTCGCTCTCGTCAAGGCCGAGCGATTGCACGATGTATTGATAGGCGTGGGTGTGGATCGCCTCTTCAAACGCCTGACGCAGCAGGTACTGGCGGCACTCGGGCGCGGTGATGTGGCGATAGGTGCCGAGCACGATGTTGTTGGCGGCAAGGCTGTCGGCGGTGACGAAGAAGCCGAGGTTTCGCTTGATGATCAAACGCTCATCATCGGTGAGGCCATCAGCGCGTTTCCATAGCTCGATATCGCGCTGCATGTTGATCTCTTGCGGCATCCAGTGGTTGGCGCAACCGGCAAGATATTTGTCCCACGCCCAAGTGTATTTGAACGGGACGAGCTGATTCACGTCGGCGCCGCCGTTGATGACGCGTTTGTCTTCGGCGCGCACGCGGCTCGCTTTGGCGACCTCGACCGGTGGCTCGGTAACGGTTTGCGGTTGCTCGTTCATTTGGGCGTGATAGCCGCTTAATGGGGTGCCCGGTTGTGCTGCGTGGGCGGCGACTGGCGCGACTGCTGGTTTAGCGGGGGTGGCGGGTGCAGCGACAGGCGCAACAACATCATCATCAAAATTTAGCATTTAAATTACCTCTATGCCTTTTGATCCTCGCGAGATAGCGCGGATCGTTTCGTTATTTATAGGTGGCACTTACACAAAGAAACTGCCGGACACTACTGAGGAAATGCTGATCAAGTGGCTGCGACGGCGCATTACTTCGTTGTGTGGTGCTCGGAATCCTCATGTACCAGGGCGTACATTCCGGTTCCTGTGCGCCACACGCCTCGTACTGCATCCGTCTCGCTCACTTGCTCAGCATTTCCTAACCTAACTACTGCACTGACTCCAGTTTGGAATACAAGTACGTGGGAGAAATATCGATGCCGCCGCGCTCCCATGAAAGGGTCGCCAGGCCTTCATCAAGCGCGAGCTCGGCAAAGGTGATCGGGTCGCGCAGCGGCTCCAGATCTTCGCCCCAAAGATCGTCAGAGAAATCAACAATGCCTGCGCGACCGTCTGTGAATTGAAGCCACATCTGATAGTCGCCCATATGGCGGGCCAAGCTCAGCTGCGGGTTCGCGTCACGTAGATCATTCAGGTTTTGCAATGGTTTACTTCTCTGCTGGATTTTTCACAGGGCACTGAGAGATTTAGCTGCGACATATTGCTGAAACAATCGTCGGATACAACTATAAAAATAATCAATGCGCTCTGAAAAACCGCCGAAAACTTTTTCTATTGCTAGAAAAAAATTGTCGGCGGGTGGATCGCGCGGGTGGGTACCTGCGGTGGCGAAATACGAAAAACTTACGTCACATACGTCAAATACGTCACTGATAAAGCTGATTCAGTCACCGCATCCGAACCGGTCTAGCGAGGCTAGGCGGCGGCCGGAGGCGGCGGTACTGGAAAGCCGTTCAGGATCGCGTTGTTTCTACAATCTTTTGGAGTCACGTAGCCTTGCGACGACGCCCCAATCACATTGCCATTCGACGCGATACG
>JANXNI010000008.1 GCA_025354165.1 Burkholderiales bacterium
AAAGGCGAAAATCTGGGAATGGCCGCAGCGGATAACGCAGCGGGCGCACCAGCCGAAGAGCCAAGAGAGCAGCGTCGTCCCCGTCGCCCTGCAGGAGTGAGAAATGCTACAGCCGGCTAGAAGAAAATACCGTAAAGAGCAAAAAGGCCGCAACAAAGGCCTCGCAACTCGCGGCAACAAAGTAAGCTTCGGCGAGTTCGGCCTCAAGGCGACGAGCCGTGGTCGTTTGACTGCACGTCAGATCGAGGCGGCACGCCGCGCGATTAGCCGTCACATCAAACGCGGTGGACGTATCTGGATCCGGATTTTCCCGGACAAACCGATCTCCAAAAAACCAGCCGAAGTCCGCATGGGTAACGGCAAAGGTAATCCTGAGTACTACGTCGCTGAGATCCAGCCTGGCAAAGTGCTCTACGAAATGGACGGCGTTGAAGAGACGTTGGCGCGCGAAGCTTTCCTGCTCGCGGCTGCCAAGCTCCCAATCGCCACCACGTTCGTACAACGTTTGGTGGGCTAATCCATGAATACCAAAGAACTGACCGCAAAGTCTGAGGCCGAGCTCAACACTGAGCTCACCTCGTTGTACAAGTCGCACTTCGGCCTTCGCATGCAAAAGGCGACGCAGCAGCTGACAAATACGAGCCAACTAAGCCGTACCCGTCGTGATATCGCTCGCGTCAAGACAGTGCTCAATCAGAAGGCAGCAAGCAAATGAGCGAAGCAGCAACCGTAGCTAAATCTGCAACGCCACCGGCCGTTGCAAAAGCGCCGATTATCGCGATCGAAACCGGTCGCGTTGTCAGCGACAAAATGACCAAAACCATCACCGTACTCGTCGAGCGTCGCGTCAAGCACCCGCTCTACGGCAAGGTCGTGACCAAGTCACAGAAATACCACGCCCACGACGAAACCAGCACCGCCAAAATGGGCGACTTGGTCGAAATCAAAGCGTGCCGCCCGTTCTCCAAGACCAAGTCTTGGACCGTGTCGCGTGTGTTGGAAAAAGCATAAGTTTTTTCTCGCATATATAAAAAGGCAGCTTCGGCTGCCTTTTTTGTTTTGTAGCCCGCTTTTCTCACAATCAACTACCGGCCAAATTCAGCTTTGCGCTGAAACACCCATTAGACAGGGGCTAGCTCCGTGTTTAAAGCACAGTCGAGAATCTATGAATTGTCGATGGAGCCCCTATGCTGTATGATTTTCACGAAAAAGCTGTAAATTCCGGAACGTCTGCGGTTGCATAGCTGGCAGGTGGCACGCTTTAGCCGCTCACTGGACGTGGCATCGGGTACTTTCGCAGCTTCCCGCCAACGAATCATTGTGTTTTTTCCATTGCGAATTTGCAATATTCAGGCTTCGACATTGGTTCTATCATTGCCCGCGAAATGAGTACGGCCCCAGAAAAGCTAGATACGTCGCTGCGGCGCGAGTTGCCGGGCGGGCAGGCGCTCCACCTTCTGGCCGAGTTATCACCCGGGTATTTCGGAATGGTCATGGCGACGGGCATCGTCTCGCTCGCCGCTCAGCTGCAGGGCATGCCGTGGCTTGCGAGCGCGTTGTTCCAGCTCAACATCGTCGTCTACATGGTGCTGTGGTGCTTGACTATGCTGCGCGTGGTTCGATATCCGCGCCGGTTTTTTGGCGATATGGTCGATCATTTGCGCGGACCCGGATTTTTCACCCTTGTCGCAGCGACCTGCATCCTGGGGGCTCAGTTCGTGTTGCTCGAGGCGGACTATCGCACGGGCACTGTGCTTTGGGTGGTGGCGTTACTGCTCTGGGTCGCACTGACCTACACGATATTTACAGCGTTCACCGTCAAGGAACAGAAGCCGTCCCTTGACAGGGGAATCAGTGGTGCCTGGCTGCTTGCGGTCGTGGCGACACAATCGATTGCCGTTCTTAGCACGCTACTCGCGACCCACGTAGGCCAGCCCGGGAAGCTGGAATTGAACTTTCTGGCGCTGTCAATGTGGCTGTGGGGCGGTATGTTGTACATCTGGATGATGTCGCTCATCTTTTACCGCTACACGTTCTTCCCGCTGTCTCCCGGCGACCTGTCGCCGCCGTACTGGATCAACATGGGTGCAATGGCGATTTCCACTCTGGCCGGATCGCTGCTCATTATCAACGTGTCCGACGCCCCCTTTCTGACCTCGTTGCTGCCCTTCATCAAGGGGTTCACGGTCTTCTATTGGGCGACGGGCACCTGGTGGATCCCCATGCTGGTAATACTCGCCCTTTGGCGCCACGTGTACAAGCGGTTCCCCATGAAATACGACCCGCTTTACTGGGGGGCGGTTTTTCCGCTCGGTATGTACGCCGTTGGCACTGAACGGATGGGCGAAGCGTTGGGATTCAATTTCCTCGGCTTCGTGCCACAAGTTTTTTTCTGCATCGCGCTGGTCGCGTGGACCGCCGCGTTTGCTGGCCTTGTTCTTGATCTGATTCGTCGCGCCCGTGCATTTCGGTTGTAGGTGTCGGCGGGCTGGCCCTGGACAATTGCCGACGCGGTCGGAACGTGATGCTCCCGGTCGACTGAAGGCACCATTACACGCGCTCGCCACACTGGCGACGAAATGCAGCTCCGTATACTCTTCCGCCGCCGAACGACGGTTGCATCCGCGCAATTGGCTCGGCGATTTCCGGCGAGGCACGGATCGAGTCCGGCCCCTGAGCACGGCTGTTCAGGGCGGCGTCGTACGGTCGCGCAGAGGGTGAAGCGGCAGCGATTCGGCGATGCTGTTCCTCCCATGATCGGGTGAATGTCCGCGCCCACCAGCGATCCGCCTATTCATCAGTATCGGAGCATGCGAGGCACTCAATCTACGAACGAATACATTGAGGCTCCTAATAGCGTTTGACTAACTACTTTGGTTATGCTATAATGTTTGGCTGAGCGTTGTGAAAGTTAGGCGACTGTTCCCTTTCAGTCACTGCGCAGCGTTGAAAACAGCGCCCATTCGTTACGGACTTGATCAACAAGATCAAAGCTTTAGCGGGGCCCCAAGACTTCTCGGAACCGGAATGAATCAGGTTTTGAGGTAAGTTGGAAAGAAAGAAAATATGATTCAAATGCAGTCGATGCTCGACGTCGCCGATAACACAGGTGCTCGTCGCGTCATGTGTTTCAAGGTGCTGGGCGGGTCGAAGCGACGCTATGCCAGCATTGGTGATGTGATTAAAGTCAGCATCAAGGATGCGCAGCCGCGCGGTCGCGTCAAAAAAGGCGAGGTCTATAACGCTGTGGTTGTTCGCACTGCTAAGGGCATTCGTCGTAGTGATGGTTCGTTGGTCAAGTTTGACAACAACGCCGTCGTGATTCTCAACGCAAAGCTCGAGCCGATTGGCACCCGCATCTTTGGACCAGTGACGCGCGAATTGCGCACTGAAAAGTTCATGAAGATCGTGTCGCTGGCGCCCGAAGTTCTTTAAGCCGGGGCGAGACAAAATGCAAAAAATTCGCAAAGGCGATACGGTTGTAGTGACAACCGGTCGCGATAAAGGCAAGCGCGGCGAAGTCGTGCGCGTGTTCGACAGTTCGATGCTCGTTACGGGTATCAATCAGGTCAAGCGCGCTGTGAAGCCAAACCCCATGAAGAACGAAGTGGGCGGCCTCATGACGAAAGAAATGGCGATTTCATCGTCAAACGTCGCAATCTACAACGCAGGCACGCAAAAAGCTGACGCCGTCACCATCAAGTCACTTGATGATGGCCGCAAGCAGCGTGTCTTCAAATCGACCGGCCTGCCGGTCTAGGCGGGGAGAAAAATATGGCCCGTTTACAAGAGCAATACCGCAAAGAAATCGTACCCGCATTGGTCAAGCAGTTCGGCTACAAATCCGTAATGCAAGTGCCGCGTTTGACCAAGATTGTGGTCAACATGGGTGTGGGCGAAGCGGTCGGTGACAAAAAAGTCCTTGAGCACGCGACTAAAGATTTAACCGCCATCGTCGGTCAAAAGCCCGTCGTGACCAAGGCGAAAAAAGCAATCGCGAACTACAAGATTCGCGAAGGCTATCCTGTCGGTACGATGGTGACCCTGCGCAACAAGCAAATGTTCGAGTTTCTCGATCGTTTCGTGAACGTTGCGCTGCCCCGCGTTCGTGACTTCCGTGGCATCTCGCCCCGCGGTTTCGATGGTCGTGGCAACTTCAATCTCGGTGTGAAAGAGCAGATCATTTTCCCTGAGATCGAGTACGACAAGATTGACGTACTGCGTGGCATGAACATCACGTTCGCAACCACCGCCAAAACCGACGACGAAGCGAAAGCACTGCTGGCTGCGTTCCGTTTCCCATTCCGCGCCCCACAGCAGGCTTAGTAGGAAAGCGAGAACAATAAAATGGCAAAACTAGCTACTATCAATCGCGAAAAGAAACGCGAAGGCCTCGTCGCCAAGTACGCAAAAAAGCGTGCAGCACTTGAGGCAATCATCGCTGACAGCAAGGCCGGTGAAGAAGCGCATGCCGATGCACGCGCCAAATTGCAGGCCTTCCCACGTAACGCTAACCCGACCCGCCTGCGCAATCGCTGCCAGTTGACGGGCCGTCCGCGTGGCGTGTTCAGCAAATTCGGTCTCGCGCGCCACAAGGTGCGTGAGCTTGCATTCAGAGGTGAGATCCCAGGTCTCACCAAAGCTAGCTGGTAAGGAGGTTCGGTTATGAGTATGTCCGATCCTATCGCTGATATGTTGACTCGTATCAGAAACGCGCAAGCCATGGAAAAACTGTCGGTCAA
>JANXNI010000033.1 GCA_025354165.1 Burkholderiales bacterium
ATATTGGGCGGCCTACTAGCTCTGTTTTGGCAGCCGAGCAAAACGCTTATTGGACTCATTCAACATCTTGCGGCAGGCATCATTCTCGCCGCGTTGACAATTGAAGTTTTTCCTGAGATGCGGCGCGGGGCTACCGAACAGTTGGGGCTCATCATCAGCTTCGCTGTCGGTGTAATGTTTATGTATGGCGTTAAATTACTTGGCGCTTATTTGGAGAGGCGCGACGAATCTAACGCTGCACTGCAACGATTTAACTACGGTCTGATCATTACGGTCTTTATCGATGCCGCGTTGGATGGCGTAACCATTGGAGCTGGCTTCGCTGCTGGCGACAAAGTGGGATTCGCGCTTGCCCTCGGTTTGTCGATAGAAATGCTGTTTTTGAGTATGTCCATGATCTCTGACACGATCAATGGCGCGCGCATTCTTTGGCTATCCGCCGGTTTGAGTGTGGCGATTTTCGTGTTTGCGGTACTGGGCTACTACTTTTTGTCAGCCTCGTCGACGACGGCGATTGCCTTGGCGCTGGCTTTTAGCGCTGCCGCGCTTTTGTATCTGGTTACTGAGGAGCTGTTGATCGAAGCGCATGTGCATGAAGAAAAATCGTATTCGATGCTGGTGCTGTTTGCTGGATTTATTCTGTTTTGGATGATTTCATTGATTTAGATGCATGACGTCGTGAATCTTTTGGCCGTCGTGTTCCGTTAAGGTCATAAATAGCTTGATCAGCTTTGTTCGTTAATTGCCATCGAGTTTGGGCTTAACTCGAATTTTTGATAAAGTCGACTAAGCAAAATATGGTCATGTAGCCCCAACGAGTATTGAGATTAACGTAAAAGCTGTTGACAGTCGCGGATACGTACCTCAGCCAAATCGGTATCTGTGCGCCGACCGCCATCGAACGATGACGCGTCGCATACAAAGCATCGACGCCCCAAGCCTTCTGCAATAGCGGGAACTTAGCAATGCAAATTTGATCTCAGCTAAACTTTGTTGCTATCGATATGAAATCACTTCGCCAATTTCGTCGCGTCCTCTTTCTGCTTCTGAGCCTGACGATCAGCGCGCAGTCTATGGCCGTGGCGTCACTTGGCTCCTGCCATCAGGTGAAGGCGCTTGCATTTGCGCAAGCGAGTCCAATTTCACTGACTCATGCACATCACGGGGAAGCAGCTGCGCACCACGAAGCCGACCATGGTCATGGCAAGCATGTTGCCGCCGTTGCGAACGACAACGATGCGGGTGATCGCCCGCTGAACGACGGCAGCCGGGTCAAATGTGCGGCATGTGAGGCCTGCCATGTTTGCAGTGTCGTGCTCACGACACAAACTGTACTTGCTGATATTCCCGCAGATGGATCGGTGTCATTCCCTCAGCCAGCAGTGCCTCGCGTACGCAATGTCGCGAGCGGTTTAGAACGACCTCCACGAGCCTAGCCACTCCATCCCGGCTGTGATTGCATCACAACTGGGATAGGTGCTCGTCCACGTTGCATTGATTGCAGCGTGTCCTTCGATAAATCTGTTTGCCTCTGAACTTAGGGCGGGCAGCGCATTTCGAGACTATTTATGTTTTTGTTTTCTTCCCTTCGTAGGGGCGAGCGTCGTGTACGCATGCCTCTCGCGGTAGGTGTTACCGCAGTAGTGCTGTTTGTTGGCCGCGCACAGGCCCAGCACGATCACGCTATGCCCGTAGCGCCGCTTCTACCCTCTGCGAGCGCAACAGTGACCAGCGCCCCGCCTGTCGCCACTAGCGTTCCAATACCGTTGCAATTTGAGTCCGTATTGTCCTGCTACAAACCGATGACCGACCAAAAGCTCGGCTCATGGCGTGAAGCCAACGATACGGTCACCCGAATTGGCGGCTGGCGTGCCTACCTAAAAGAGTCGCAAACCCCAGAAGTTGCAGCGCCTGCCTCACCTGCTACGTCCGCCAAGCCCGCGCAGCCAGTGACCCCTGTCACACCGAATCCTCACGCAGGTCACGGAGCCAAACCATGACCTTCAATCAGGAACAAGCCAAATGCGCGACAACGTATCGATTTAGACCCATGCGTCTTGCGCTCGCGTTCATAGGCGTGGGAACACTACTGCTGGCCGGATGCGCTACGGTCGACATTAAGCAGTCCATAGCGCGCGCCAATCAGGACGCAGGTAGTCCCACGGGCGGCAAACTCGTGCTTGCCCAGACGGGTCGTGAACGTGACGAGTTGCAAAGCACCGCCGCAGTGATCCTCGCCAAACCATTGAGCGCCGACGACGCAGTGCATCTGGCGCTGATCAACAGTCCCGCGATGCAAGCACTGCTAGCGCAGAGCTGGGCCGATGCTGCGAACGCCGCTCAGTCGGGGCGTTTGCCAAATCCGCTACTGACCCTCGACTGGATTCGGTCTTCTAGCACTATCGACGTGGGCCGCATGCTG
>JANXNI010000038.1 GCA_025354165.1 Burkholderiales bacterium
CTTTCTGGCTTTAAGGCGCTTTGACGCGGCCTTTTTAGTCTTCATTTTGGGCATGATTGCCTCTTTCTCTTCAATGTCACCTAGTGAGGCGTTGCAGCATTACGCCGCAATCTTGGGAGCCCCAGCGGGTGCTGGCGTTCCTGCTGCGTCACCGACAACTGCTACAGCGGGTTTCGCTGGTGCAGCTGCTGGCGCTGATGCCGCAGGTTTCGGCGCTGCTGGCTTTGCAACCGGCACCACCTTTTTCTTCGGAGCCACCATCATCACCATGAGGCGGCCTTCCATCCTCGGAAACTGCTCAACTACGCAGATATCCTCGGTTTCGAGCTTGATTCGATCAAGTTGTCTCACGCCGAATTCTTGATGCGCCATTTCACGTCCCCGGAAGCGCAAAGTCACTTTGACCTTGTCGCCCTCGGCGATGAACTCGCGAAGCTTGCGCATCTTGATATTAAAGTCGTTCTCGTCGGTTTGCGGGCGCAGTTTGATCTCTTTGATCTCAATCTGACGCTGCTTGCCCTTCGATTCGTGCAGGCGCTTGGCTTCCTGGAACTTGAATTTGCCGTAATCCATGATTCGGCAAACCGGCGGTTGCGCAGTCGGCGCAATTTCCACCAGGTCCAGATCAGCCTCTTCTGCCATCATCATCGCTTCGCGAAGCGATTTGATGCCAGCCTGCTCACCGTCTTTATCTATCAGTCGAACCTCAAGAGCGGTGATCTCTCGATTGATTCGGGTATCTTTATCGGCTATGTGACAACTCCGTCGTTAATTAGTTAAATGAGCGCCCGGTCGGTTCTGTGCAACGGCTAATTCAATGAATTTTTCAACGGGCATCACACCCAAATCCACGTTGCCGCGACCACGAACAGCCACTGCGCCCTGTTCCGCCTCTTTGGCTCCGACTACAGCGATGTAGGGAAGCTTCTGAATGCTTAACTCACGGATTTTATAGGATATTTTGTCTCCCCTCAAGTCCGCCTCGGCACGGAGCCCTGCGGCCTTGCACCGATTTACAACGCTTTCGGCGAAATCGTTGAATTCCGACGTGATTGAAGCAACCGCTAACTGGCGCGGGGCCAGCCAGAGCGGGAGCGCGCCGGCGTAGTTTTCAATCAGAATTCCGATGAATCGCTCCAGCGAACCCAGAATCGCGCGGTGCAGCATCACTGGCGGACGGCGGCCGTTGTCCTCACCGACGTATTCCGAGCCCAGCCGGACCGGCATATTGAAGTCCACCTGCATGGTTCCGCACTGCCAGACACGGCCCAAAGCATCCTTTAGCGAGTATTCGATCTTGGGTCCGTAGAACGCGCCCTCGCCCTTCAATTCTTCCCACGGCGCATTCACTGAATCGAGCGCATTCTTGAGCGCAGCTTCCGCTTTGTCCCAAACTTCATCGGAGCCGACACGCTTTTCAGGTCGCGTAGAAATCTTGTAGATGATGTCCGTGAAACCAAAATCGGCGTAAACCTCTTTGAGCAGTTCGTTGAAGGCTACACATTCCATCTGAATCTGATCTTCGGTGCAGAAAATATGACCGTCGTCCTGCACAAATCCACGCACGCGCATGATGCCGTGTAGCGAGCCGGACGACTCATTGCGATGACAGGAACCGAACTCGCCATAGCGCAGCGGCAGCTCTTTGTACGAATGCAGCCCCGCGTTGTAAATCTGGATGTGACCGGGGCAATTCATCGGCTTCACGGCGTACGTACGCTTCTCGGACTCCGTCGTGAACATCGCGTCCTTGTAGTTCTCCCAGTGGCCCGATTTCTCCCATAGCGTGCGGTCCAAAATCATCGGCGCACGCACCTCCTGATAGCCGTTGTTCTCGTAAACCTTACGCATGTATTGCTCGACGATCTGCCAGATGCGCCAGCCGTTTGGATGCCAGAACACCATACCGGGCGCTTCTTCCTGCAGATGAAACAGGTCGAGCAGGCGGCCAATCTTCCTATGGTCGCGCTTCTCCGCCTCTTCCAGTCGGAACAGGTATTGATCAAGCTCTTCTTTTTTCGCCCACGCCGTGCCGTATATGCGCGTCAGCATTTCGTTGCGGTGATCGCCACGCCAATAGGCACCAGCGACTTTCATCAGCTTGAAGTGCTTGAGCTTGCCCGTCGACGGGACGTGCGGGCCGCGACACAAGTCTGTGAACGCGCCTTCGGAATACAGCGAGACGTCTTCGCCAGCCGGGATGCTTGAAATGATTTCCGCTTTGTAGGCCTCACCGATGCCTTTGAAATATTCAACCGCTTCATCACGTGGCAACACCTTGCGTCCGACCTTGTCGTCCTTTTTGGCGAGTTCAGTCATCTTTGCCTCGATCGTCACCAGATCATCCGGCGTGAACGGGCGCTTGTATGAGAAGTCGTAGAAAAAGCCGTCTTCAATCACTGGGCCAATTGTGACCTGAGCGTCGGGGAATAACTCCTTGACGGCATAGGCCAGCAAGTGCGCCGTCGAATGCCGAATCACTTCGAGGCCGTCGGCGTCTTTCTCCGTGATGATCGCCAGCTCGGAATCTTTGTCGATCACGAATGAGGTATCGACCAGCTTGCCGTCAACCTTGCCCGCAAGTGCTGCTTTGGCGAGGCCCGCGCCGATGCTGGCGGCGACCTCGAAAACTGAAACGGGATTTTCAAATGGGCGCTTTGAGCCGTCCGGGAGTTGTACTTGAATCATGATTTTTTCTGTCGTAGAAAATAAAAAAGCAGCCGAAGCTGCTTTTGAAACACACGTCAACGGACGCGAAAAAGCCCTAGCCTCAGCGAGAATAAATTCCAGTGCTGGTGCGAGTTCGCGGCATTCTTCGGCATCCCTTATAAAGTTTGCTAACGCCTAGTTAAGCTAAACGTGTGTTGAATTCTGGTAGAGACAATTGGATTCGAACCAACGACCCCCACCATGTCAAGGTGGTGCTCTAACCAACTGAGCTATGTCTCTGCAACTCTTAAATTATAGCGGGATTAGTGCGCATTTGGAAAATCGACTGGAAACGGCAGCGAGGCAAACTCGATGCCCTCTTCGCGCAAAGCCTCTGCCGTGTCACGATCTGCACGTCCGCGAATACCTCGGTGCTCCTTATCGCCGTAGTGCATGGCGCGCGCTTCGTCGGCAAACTGCTCACCCACATATTCTGTGTTTTCGCGAACATGATTGGCGAAGCACAGCATCGCTTCGCGCAATTTGACATGATCGATCTCACCGTCAGACTGCGTCGCCGATTCCACTGCTTCTACCTTCGTTGACGGTGGTGCCCCGGTATTAATACGCGGCGCATGTAGCTTGCGCTCAATCAGTTTCGAGGCACAAACGGGACATTCAACCAACCCGCGATCACGCTGATTTTCGAAATCGGCGGGCGACGTAAACCAGCCCTCAAACGGGTGCAGCTGGTCACAGGCGAGGTTGTAAACAATCACAATGCAAAAACCTTAAAACGATCCAACAAAACAGCGACGCTACAGACGGGACTTCTTACGCAGCCTAATATCGCACCTGTCCATCGCGGTTGAGCACAGTCAGTTCGACAAAGCGCGATGCGCTGTGGTTATCCGCCGAGAAAAACACCGGAAAACCACCCAGACTGATGTCGCGCATGCCTTCAATGGCACGAATCAGATTCTCGCGCGAACTATCGCCGCCGCGTTTGAGGGCTTCCACAAATATGCGGGCAGCGATGAATCCTTCAAGGCTTGTATACGACAGTTCGCCTCCTTTGGCGGTGACCAACCGACGATATTCATTTATCCAGGGGTATTTTTCGCTGGTCGGCGATGGCACTACCTGCGAGATCATGACGCCGGAACCGATTGGACCGAGCGCTTTAGCCAGCGACTTGGTGCCGACGAACGACACATTCGCATAGCGGGCAAGCAGACCACGGGCCTTCGACTGTTTGATGAATTCGGCACAGGAAGCGTAGGTGCTGATCATCACGATGGCTTCCGGTTTTGCCTCCAACATCGCATCAACAGCAGCGCGCACGTCATTGCTGTTGCGCTCGACGGTTGCCTTGCTGGCAATCACCATCTTACGCGCGGCCAGCGCACGCTCCACGCCCGCCAGACCGGCCTGACCGTACGAATCGTTCTGGTGAAACACGGCTATGCGCGTCAGTCCTTCAGCCGCCAATTGCTTGACGATCAGCTCTGTTTCGTCGAAGTAACTGGCGCGAACGTTGAATATGTACCGGTTAAACGGTGTCCGCAGTAGCTCCGCCCCGGTGAATGCACCAAAGAACGGTACTTTGGCGTTAGTTGCCAGCGGAATGGAAGCCGCTGACGTTGGCGTGCCGACATAGCCAAACAACGCCAGCACATCCTGGTCGATCAGTTGGCGCGTATTGGCCTCAGCGCGAGAAGGCTCGTAGCCATCGTCCAGCGTCTTGAGCACGATCTTGCGACCGCGAATGCCGCCAGCCGCATTGATGGTGTCAAAGTAAAGCTGCGCGCCAAACTGCATTTCGCGACCGAGCTCGGCGGCCGGGCCACTCAGTGCAACGGATTGCCCGAGCACGATGTCCTGCGCGAACGTGGACGAATGGGCAGCAAAAAGTGCGAGCGCTGCGACCGCAGCGCGTGCGGTTTGCGCGAAAAAAACGGCGCTTAACGGGGCAGGCAAACGGCTATTCAGATAGGTGTGCATACAGAACTCTTCGCTGATAAACCGCTTTTTGCGGGGATTTAGCACGTCTCCCGCCTGTGCTGATTTACAGGTACTTTTACGAATTATTCAAGATGAAATATGACGTAATCATAATTGAGAGGGTTATTAGCCCATACTGAGAGGGGCTCCGCAGGCGCACTCAACGGTAGGTATGCAGCTTAACAACGCTCTGTCCAGCCCATTAAACGATCAGGCGTGCTTCGTCGGCCGGGAACGCGAGGCGCACTTTGCTGCCAATCGCGCGCACCGTCTTTTCCTTGGGCAGAAATACAAACAGCTCACCGCCAGCGGTGTCGACCACCATCTCAACGCCCTTGCCGATGAACGCACACTTTTGCACGGTTGCCTCGAGCGCTGGCGACACATTGGCATCGGTCGTGACCTCGAACACATCCGGGCGCAGCGCGATTTTTGCTTCGCCGACCGTTGCAGAATCAGTCGCGATGTCGAAGCGTGAATCACCGAGCGTGAGCGTTGCCTTGCCGTTTTCGAACGCGACGACATGGCCTTTGGCTACGTTAGCTTCTGACAAAAAGTCCGCGACAAACGCCGTGCGCGGCTGGAAGAACAACTGTTGCGGCGTTCCGGCTTCAGCGATATTCCCGCGATCCATCACGATAATGTGATCGGACACCGCCATCGCCTCTTCGCGGTCATGCGTGACATACACGCAAGTGATTTGCAGGCGCTGTTGCAGCTCGCGAATTTCTTCACGCACATGACGGCGCAGCTTGGTGTCGAGATTCGAAAGAGGCTCGTCAAACAGCAGAACAGCGGGCTCAAGCACCAGTGCACGCGCAATGGCCACGCGTTGCTGCTGGCCGCCTGAGAGTTCTGATGGGAGACGCTTCTCAAATCCTGTGAGGCCGATAAGCTTCAACACATCGTTTACCTTCGATTCGACCTCTGCCTTTTTCGTGCCGCGCACCGTTGGCCCGTAACCCACGTTTTCCATCACGCTCATGTGCGGGAACAACGCATAACTCTGAAACACCAGCGACACGTTGCGCTGCGAGGCGGATTGCGCGGTGACGTCTTTGCCGCCGAGCAGAATTTGGCCGGCATTCGGCAGTTCAAGACCAGCGACCATGCGCAGCGTCGTAGTTTTTCCGCACCCGGAAGGTCCAAGCAGAGTGACGAGCTGGCCGTCTTCAATGCGGAATGAAATGCCCTTAACAGCAGGCTCACCCGTTCCGTAGTCCTTGACCACGTTGATGAATTCGAGAGTGCCTTTGGTGGTAGCGATGCTCATACTGTACGTCCGTAAATGCGTTGTGTAATCTCCGCGCCGTTCGCTGCAGAGCCATGAATTTGTCCCCTCTCTCCTCGCGGGACAGGGTTAGGGTGAGGTGGCGGTGGCATTGAGAAAAAGCGCGACCACGGCTCTCCTCGCTTACCCCACACCCCAGCCCTCTCCCGCAAGGGGAGAGGGGGCCGAGCCAGTCCGACCGAAATAGGTCGCAGAACCGGCCTCATCCCGCCACCGCCACAGGTGCTATCGCGGGCGCAGCGACTGCTCCGCGTCGCCCGAGCTTCCTCGATCCGACCAGCCATTGCACCAGCACAATCGCAACCACCATGATCAGGATCAGCACCGAGCAGTACGCAATCGCCACTCCGTAATCGCCGTTGATCACGCGGCCAATGATGTAAGTCGTCGCCACTTCGGTGTCACCTGATACGAGGAACA
Organism: Burkholderiales bacterium; assembly: GCA_025354165.1. Taxonomy (GTDB): domain Bacteria; phylum Pseudomonadota; class Gammaproteobacteria; order Burkholderiales; family Casimicrobiaceae; genus Casimicrobium. Next base: position 6,365 of record JANXNI010000038.1, read on the forward strand.
CAATGGCGCTCACGGTCGTCATCGAGCGCACAAACCCGTAGATCAGCGCGCCAACAATGGCAGGCTTCATGAGCGGCATTAACACGCGGCGGAACGTCGTTGCGCCGTTCGCGCCAAGCGTCGTGCTCGCCTCATCGAGCGACTTGTCGAGCTGTGACAACGCGGCGATACCTCCCCGCACACCCACCGGCAAGTTGCGGAACACGAAGCAGAGCACGATGATGAGCCCTGTTCCCGTCAACTCAATCGGCGGCACGTTGAACGCGAAGATATATGCCACGCCGATTACCGTGCCTGGAATCGCAAACGACAACAGCGTCAAAAACTCAAACGCGCGCTGCCCTTTGAACGTGGTTCGTGCAATCAGATATGCCGACAAAATACCGATGATCGCGGTGAGCGGTGCGGCGGCCAGAGAGAACTGAAGCGTGTTCGACAAAGAGTGCCACGCCGCGCCCGTAAACAGCCAGCCATGCGGCCCATGATCAATCGAAAACGCCTTCGCGAAATGGTCCAGCGTCAGCGTATTGTCGCGCCCCCAGACTTTCACGAACGCGCCAAAAATGCTCATCCCGTAAAGCACCACGGTCAACGTCAACCACGGCACGCCGACACCAATGGCCGCACGGCGAACCCCATCCGGCAACGGGCTCGGCAAACCGGTATCGCCCTTGCCGGTCACCGTAACGAAGCTCTTCCTCGCCGTCGCTTTTCGCTGCAACCAGAACGCAAACAGCGCAAACGCGAGCAATATCAGCGAGTAAACCGCCGCTTTGCCCTGATCGAGCTGCGCGCCCACAATCGCGAAGTAAATCTCGGTCGCCATCACGCCGAAATTGCCTCCCAACACCACGGGATTCCCGAAGTCCGCAATCGACTCGATGAAGCCCACGAGGAAGGCATTCGCCAACCCCGGCGCCATCAGCGGCAAGGTCACATAGCGAAACGTCTGCCATTTGCTCGCGTGCAGCGACTGGCTTGCCTCTTCCAGCGTCGGGCTCACGCCTTCGACCACACCAATCAAAACCAGAAATGCAACCGGCGTAAACGCAAATAGTTGCGCCAGCAATACGCCAGGCAAGCCATAAATCCAGCGCGTTTGCGGAATGCCGAAGGCGAATTCCAGAAACTGATTGACCACCCCTGCCCGACCAAACAGCATGATCAGCGACAGACCGACGATAAACGGCGGCGTGATGATCGGCAACACGGTCAACAGACGCAAAATCTTCTTGCCGCGAAAGTTCGAGCGCGTCACGATCAGCGCCAGCATCAGGCCCATAAACGTCGTGCCCGTCGCACACAACAGCGCCAGCCACAACGTGTTCCACGCCACGCCACAACCGCTGCCGCCCCACAAGCAGCCGGGCACCAGATTCCACAATTTGCGCTGCCCGAATCGCTCCCAAAGCGCCATGATCGACCAGCCGCGATCCTGATCAAGAATGCCCTCGTACAGAATCCGCATCACCGGGAAAAACACAAACATCACGATCAGCACCACGATGCACAACAGCGCCGACGCAATGAAGCGATCGCCCCGGAAATAGCCCATCGTGGCAATGCCGTCAGCGCTTATCAGGATGAACCCGATCCCCACCAACAGCGCGCCAGCGCCCATGCCGAACTGGCCGCTACTGATCTCGGGCATCATCGCCTTCAACGATTCAAAGGCATAGCCCTGCGAAGAAATCGCAAAACCCTGCGCCAGAATGTAGAGCGCGCCCGCCGCGCCGATGAAGGCCACCGCTTTCGCCCACGAGCGCACCGCGCCTTCGACCGCAGTAGCCGCGTTCACCGGCCGCGCGTAAAGCCCGACGGTTGCGAGCAACAACGCGGGCAGCACAATCAGCCACACCTTGCCATAAGTCGTAATCTGGATCAGCGCCGGGGCGAAATCCTTGCCGCCGAAATTTGCGATCCATTTAAACGCGTAAAAACTGTCCTGCAGCGCGTACCACGGCACGAGCGTCAGCCCGGCAGCGATCAGCAACAACGCAATGATGCGGTAGCCCGTCATGTAATCAATTCCCCCGAATTCGCCACGCCCGGCCCACGTTTGGCCAAGCAACACTCGCCGCAGTTTAGCGGCTGTAGTCCACAGTCGTCGTCAGCGGTTCGATTGCCATCAGCTTTTTCGCAAAATCCATAATTTACATGGGCTAAGCGCGTAAAAGTAAATAAGCCGACTTCCACCGTTATGAAGCGGTAGCCCCCACTTGACTGAGCTTTCTATGAAAAAGCTGATAACAGCTATAGCCGCTTAAATTTGGAACTACCCATGCGCAGCACATCGCGCCTAAACCACGTTGCCGCACGCAGCCGATATTTTCCTGCCTCAGTGCCAGCTAAGTGTGTCTGCGTAATCTCTAAACTGCGCAAATTCCTGCGCAAAACACTTGGAGGCACGCTATGACTCGCTTCTTCGCTTGGCGATGGGCAAGTTAGCGGCCTATGGCTGGGCTAAGGTTCGCCATAAAAAATTGCACCCACTGACACACACCAAGACCAAACGTGGAGAACCTATCGTGAATCAACTGCCCACCCCGTCATCGCAGCATTGGCTCAACAAAGTCCCGGAAATTACTATTTCGTTCTGGATCATCAAAATCATGTCCACCACCGTGGGCGAAACCGGTGCTGATTTTCTGGCTGTGAATGCCGGTTTCGGACAGGGCATCACGCGCACAGTGATGGCGGCGCTGCTGGCGGCGGCGCTTTTCATTCAGCTACGCACCCGACGCTACACGCCCTGGATTTACTGGCTCACCGTGGTGTTAGTCAGCGTGGTCGGCACACAGATTACCGACCTGCTTACGGATAAGCTCGGGGTAAGTTTGTATGTCAGCACGGCGATTTTTGCGACGGTGCTCGCGATCATTTTTGCCGTGTGGTACGCCGTGGAGCGCAGTCTCTCCATCCACCAGATTGTCACCCGCCGTCGGGAGCTGTTTTATTGGTCAGCGATCCTTTGCACATTCGCATTGGGCACAGCCGCAGGTGATCTTGCGACCGAAGCGCTCGCGCTTGGCTTTACGTGGGGCGCGTTGGCGTTTGGCGCATTGATTGCCGCCACTTACGCCGCCTGGCGTTTAGGCGGCAACGCCGTGCTCACCTTCTGGATTGGCTACATCCTCACGCGGCCCTTCGGTGCGGCACTGGGTGACCTGCTCACGCAGGCCAAAACCTACGGCGGCCTCGGCATGGGTGCGATGTGGACCAGTGCGCTGTTTCTAACGGTCATCGTCTTGCTGGTTGCCGTGGCGCAATTTGGCATGAACTCGTCGGCTAAATCGTCGGCCATTCAATAAATCACTTCAATCTTGCTTTCAATTTTTAAAGGAATCATCATGCGCAAACCCGTTTCACTCCTCGTCGTGGCATCCACGCTTTCCGCGATTGCGCTTGCATCGCTGACGTCAGGATGTTCAAAGCCTGCCGATAACACCGCGCAGGCCGTCGTTACCAACAGCGTCGCCGCAGTTTCCGCTGCGCCAGCGATTTCCAAACTGGGAGACTTGTCAGCGTTTCGAATCATCGTTATGGATGTATCGAGCCTCGTGGACAAAGGCGATCTGCCAGCGGCCAAGGCGCGAATCAAAGACCTAGAAGTGGCGTGGGATTCGGCAGAGGCCGGACTGAAACCGCGTGCCGCCGACGACTGGCACGTCGTAGACAAATCCATTGATCGCGCATTGACCGCGCTTCGTGCCGACGCGCCCACTCAGGCAGATTGCAAAATGAAAATCAGCGAGCTAATGAACGTGATTGACGCCTTTCAAGGCAAGCGTTAGGCTGCTACGCGGCGTCGGCGGCGCTGCTCACATTCATGCTGGTCTGCATGCTGATGTTCAAACAGCGCGCCGCCAGAACGGCCCATTAACTGATTGACGTGATACGGAGGGAGCGTGCGGGTACTGCTGGTCGAAGACGACGTCATGATTGGGGCTGCCATTCAGGCTTCATTGCAAGACGCCGCCTATGCCGCTGACTGGGTAAAAAACGGGCAAACCGCGCTGACGGCTCTCTCCTGCCAGCACTATGATCTGGTGTTGCTTGACCTGGGACTTCCCGGCAAGGACGGGCTGGAGGTGCTGGCGACCATCCGTGCCAAAGATAACCCGGTTCCGCTACTCATCATCATCGCCCGCGATGGCCTGGATGATCGGCTGCGCGGTCTGGACGGCGGAGCCGATGACTACCTGCTCAAACCTTTCGAAATGGCGGAGCTGCTCGCACGAATGCGCGCTGTGTTGCGTCGCAAAGGCGGACATGCGGTGCCGCTGCTCAGTAACGGCATTGTGTCGCTCGATCCGGTCACGCGCGAAGCCGCTGTCAGCAACACCGCCGCCGTGGCGCTGTCCAGCCGTGAATTTTCTTTGTTACAAGCCTTGCTGGTGCGACCGGGAGCGATCCTCTCCCGAGGGGAACTGGAGGATCGCATCTACGGATGGGGCAATGAGGTCGAAAGCAATGCCGTCGAATTCCTGATTCATGCACTACGGCGAAAGCTCGGTGGTGATGTCATTAAAAATGTACGGGGGGTCGGATGGATGGTTTCAAAGAGCGTCTGAACGCCTCGATTCAGTTCAAACTTTCATTCTTCTTGTCGCTGGCCATACTGCTGGTGGCGGTGCTAGCGGGCGGTTTCTCGTTTTTCTCGGCGTTTGGCGAAGCGCATGACCTGCAAGACGACACGCTACGGCAAATTGCGGCGCTTGTTGATTCGCGTCACATTGCATCAACGGCGCTGGCTAGCGCCAGCAGCGCCACTACAGGCGGTGATACCAGCGACGAAGAGTCACGCGTTATCGTCCAGCGCCTTAGCGGCGCGAGCGGCGTAAGTGGAGCGATCAGTCCGCCGAATGCGGTGGCCCCGCTGCCCATCCCAGACACCCTCGCTGATGGCCTGCACACGCTTGAGCTTGGCGGCGAGCCGTTCCGCGTACTCGTTAAAACTACCGCTAGCGGCGAACGGATCGCAGTGGCACAAGAAACAGGTGTGCGCGACGAAGTGGCGCGCGACAGTGCGCTGCGTACTTTGATGCCGCTATTGATTCTGGTGCCAATCCTCATCGTAATCGTCGCCGATCTGGTGCGCAAAATGTTCCGCCCGGTTATCGAACTATCAGAGGAGATTGATCAGCGAAGCGATCAGGATTTACGCCCTGTCGACAGCGGAAATTTACCGGTCGAGGTGCGCCCGTTTTCGGTGGCGATCAATCGCCTGCTAAGCCGCGTGACACAGTCGATGGATGCGCATCGCCGGTTCGTCGCCGACGCTGCGCACGAGCTGCGCTCGCCACTCACCGCAATGTCGCTGCAAGCGGAGCGACTGGCTGACGCACCGATGTCGGCAGAGGCTCGCGAACGCCTGGCCACCCTGCAGCGCGGCATCGAACGCGGCCGAAATTTGATGAATCAACTCCTCGCGCTGGCCAAAGTTCAGGCGACCGCAGAACTGCCGCGCACCGCCGTTTCGGTGCACGCCATCTATCGCCGCGTGCTGCAAGACTTGATGCCGCTGGCCTCGGCCAGGGACATCGATATTGGCGTGGTCGGAGAGCAAGACGCGCAGGTTCTGGTTGCCGAACTCGACTTGCTCGCCGTGGTCAGAAATCTCGTCGACAACGCGATTCGGTACACACAGCACGGCGGCAAGGTTGACCTTGCAGTCAGTCAAGATGAGCAACAGGTAACGCTGCGTTTCACGGATTCCGGCCCCGGCATTGCCGTCAGCGAACGAGACCGCGTGTTCGATCCCTTCTATCGGACGCTGGGGAACGAAGAGCACGGTTCTGGACTGGGGCTTTCAATCGTCAAGGCGATTTGCGAGCGGATCGGCGCCGACGTTCAACTGACGTACGGCGACGAGACAGCCCGCTCCGGTTTAAGTGTCTCCGTGGCGATCCCGACGACGCCAGTCAGTCCACAGAAAATTCAACGGAACCAGCCCTTCAGCAACGAATCTGACGGGTAAATAGTGCTGGAATCCGCCCAGCTCAACTGCCTTTGGCAACGAGCAGACAACGGTGGATGAATGCCTCTCAAACTTTTGGATCAGACGCCAGCTTGCCGCCCGTCGCCCAGTTCTCTTTCTTGATCTCATCAAAAATCACCTGTACCGCCTCGGGCGCTCCGCCTAAAGTCTCCGACACCAGCACCGTCACCTTCTCGGCAAACGCCCGTTTCTGCTCAATCGTGCGGCCTTCGTACATTTCTACTTTTAGCGTGGGCATTTCGGTTTCCTCAAAATTAATCTGCAAATCTAGCAAACTTCATAGGAGCCGTTTTACCGCGAATCGCGCGATGCCAGTCGTGAGACTATGAACAATTGAGATTGAGCGCAACGTCCGTCAATTGCGCCATTTGCCCACGCCCCTCAACCGGAGACTGCAATGCATCCCGATCCCATGACCGAACTGCCGAAACTGGAGCGCGAATGGATGAGCGCCTGGATGAGCAAGGACATTGAAACTTGCGACCGCATTCTCGATGACGAGTTTCTGCTCTCCAGCGCGCGCGGCAATTTAATGCCGAAAGCCGACTGGCTGGTGAACGCAAAGGGGCCGTTCAATTGCGAATCGTTTGAGTGGCTGGAGATCCTCGTGCGCCCGTTCGGCGAATTCGCCATCGTCCACTCACGCACCCGCCAGCGTGCCTCCGTCGGCGGTCAGGACTGGAGCGGCGTGTTCATGCTTACCGACGTCTGGGTGGTTCGTGGCGATGCCTGGCGAGTCGTCAGCCGTCATGGCACGGGGCCGCTGCCGGAGGCTGCGTCCTGATCACTCGCAAACACGTTTAGGCGCGCCATTGGTCAAGCGATCCATTGAATTTGTCGTGCTACCATTGTGCTAACGGAAAATGGGCGACAAATTATGGAAGTAGCAGTCCGCAAAATGGGCAACTCGCACGGCGTGCTCATCCCCAAGCCCATCCTTGCGCAAGTGGGCCTCGAAGGCACCGCCGATTTACAGGTGCACGACGGCGTTATTGAAATCCGCCCCATTCGCCGTAACCTGCGTGAAGGCTGGGCCGCAGACGCCGCACGCCTAAAAGCAGACGGCGACGACTCGCTGGTCTGGCCAGAGGTCGCAAAAAATGCAGACGACAGCAAACTGGTCTGGTAGCGGAGCCTTGAAAACTGGCGAAATCTGGCTGGTCCAGCTTGACCCGACCGTGGGCAGCGAAATACAGAAAACCCGCCCTTGCGTCGTCATCTCGCCCGACGACATGAACGACCATCTGCGCACCGTCATCGTTGCGCCCATGACCACGGGTTCACGCCCGGCCGCATTCCGCGTGCCGCTAACGTTTCAGGGCAAACGAGGTCTCGTCGTGCTCGACCAGATTCGTGCGCTTGATGGCGTGCGACTCGTCACGCGGCTCGGGGCGTTGCGGCCACCGACATTGGCACTGGCGTTACACACGTTAAAGGCGATGTTTACGCCTTGAATTGGTAGGATCAACATGACACTCTCAAACGGCTGGTTTTTCTGGGCGCTGCTTTCGGCGGTGTTTGCTGCGTTGACGGCGATCTTCGCGAAGGTGGGTATTCGCGGCGTGGATTCTGATCTGGCGACGCTGGTTCGAACCGGGATCATTCTGGTGGTGCTTTCGGCATTTGTGTGGTTCACGGGGAAGTGGACGAATCCGCTGACGCTGTCCTCTAAGACGTGGCTTTTTCTTGGGCTGTCCGGGCTCGCGACGGGTGCGTCATGGGTTTGTTATTTCCGCGCGCTTCAGGTGGGGAATGCGACGCAGGTTGCGCCGATTGACAAGCTGAGCCTCGTGCTGGTGGCGATCTTTGCGGTGGTGTTTCTGGACGAGCGTCCGGATACGCGGGAGTGGGTCGGGATCGCGATGGTGGCGGGTGGGGTATTGGTGTTGGCGCTTAAGCGTTAACCGCGCCTGCGTCAGCAGTAGCTGCGGCCGTCGCTGCATCGGCAACGTGTGATCCAACGTTTGTCGGCGCTCGTCCCAGCCAATGACGCAGCGCGTACGTGTCCTCCGCGCGCGGGGCGTTGTCGCGGCGCATGAGTTCTACGTGGCCCCACGACAGCGGTGTCAAGTGCAGCGCGTCGAGCGAGTGCGCTGCGAGGCGGACCATCCATGCGGGCATTTGCAGCGTCAAGGCTGCGGAGGGCCGGGTTCTTAGCGCTTGCAGGTATTGCCCCAGCGGGTAGCGCGTTTCTCCGCCCAACTCGACGCTCGCGGGCAATGCGTCACTCGGGCAGGCGCAGAGCGCGGCGATTGCTTCGCCCAGATCATTGACATTCAGCGGAGCGAGTGCGCCGTTGGCGTCGGCAGGCACGAAGTGAACGGGCCACTGCACGACGCGGCGCAGCCAGCGCGAGCCGAAACCATCGACGCCGTCAAGCAGCGAGGGGCGAACGATGCACGCCCTGCCAGCGAGCTTCGCGATGGCCACTTCGCCTGCAAGTTTTTCCCTCAAAAATCCGCTGCTGGCGTCGGCATGAAGGCCGAGCGCGGTGACGTGAATGAAGCGCTTGCCTTGCGCGGCAGCGGCCTCGGCGATTGCGGTTGGCGCGTGGCGATACACGTCGGCGTAGTGCTCGCCCCAGCGCTCGCGCAGAATGCCGACGCAGTTGACGATGACGTCGAACGGGGCGATGACGTCTTGCCAATCTCTGCTGCGAGTGAGTTGATGCAGGATGAGCGCGTGTTCGTTTGGCTCTTTCGGGTGGCGCGTGCCTATGCTGACTTCAGATCCGTTAGCGGCCAATGCGCGAACGACGTAGCGTCCGATGAATCCTTTGCCACCCAGCACCAGCACTTTCATTTACGGCTCGCATTTCTTTTATTTCTGTCTTGACAGAAATGTATGAAATATAGAGAATCAAGTCAAGACTATTTCAAACAAACAATCATGACGCTCTCCCCGATCACCGAACGCTTCGTGCTGCACTGGGGGGAAATGGGTTCGCGCTGGGGCGTGAACCGCACAGTGGCGCAGATTCACGCCCTGCTCTTTGTGCTGGGCAAACCGCTCACGGCAGAAGACATTGCCGACGCGCTAGGCGTTGCGCGCTCGAACGTGAGCAATAGTTTGCGCGAACTAGGCAACTGGAATCTGGTACGCATCACGCACGTGATGGCGGACCGACGTGATTTTTTTGAAACGTCGTCGGACGTGTGGGAGCTCATGCGCATCATTGTCCGCGAGCGCAAGTTGCGCGAGTTTGACCCAACGGTGGCACTGTTGAATGACACCCTCGCCGACCCGAATTTCACCAGCGAACCAGCGGATTTGCAGAAGCGCATCAAGGAGACGCAGGCGCTGATGCAATCCCTTTCAAGCTGGACTGACGACATGTTGAAACTGGAGCCGTCGCTTTTGGTCAAGATAATCCGTCTGGGTGGAAAGATTCAACGTTTTTTTCAGAGCAGCAAATGATGACCACCGAAGCCACAGTCCAGTATCCGATGACGATTTATTACGACGCATCGTGCCCGTTGTGCACGCGCGAGGTGACGATTCTCAAGCGCTACGATCAGGCCGACCAGATTCGCCTGATTGACTGTTCGCCGACCGATTTTGCAGCCGTTGAAGGCTATGGACGCACTGCGATGATGCGCCTGATTCACTCGCGCGACGCCGCAGGCCAATGGCTCGTGGGAGCGCCGGTGTTTGCCGCCGCTTATCGCGCGTCCGGCTTCGCCTCAATCGCAAGTTTGTGGGGAAACTCGCGCCTGCAACCGTTCTGGCGCGTCGTTTATCCGTGGATTGCCGATAACCGCATGTTGCTGTCAAAACTCGGCGCAACCAGTGTGATCACATGGGTGTTGCACCGGCTGCATGCCCGCGCAGTAAAAAAGGCGCTCGCTGCCTCGAAGGGCTGCCATGATGGGATTTGCGAAGTGGCTGAAACCAACACAGTGAAAAAGTGACTTTAGGGCGCGATGCTCAAGATTGACATTCTCCTGAAATGACGGGGAATCAGGGGCTCTACGCGTAAAACAGCACAAGTCGACTTTAAAGAAAATACGAAGCTAACCCTTGTGAAGTAAGGGTTTCATAAAAAAGCTGATTTAGCCAGTGACCAGTAGAAACCACTACTCGTCGCGTGCAAACAGGTCAAACGCTCATCAATTCAGACACGACGGTCGTGCCGGGCAGTTTGTCCACGATAACCTTGCAAATCACCGCAATCGGGATTGCCAGAAATAATCCCGCCGTGCCCCACAGCCAGCCGAAGAACAGGAGCGCGACAAAGGTGGCGGTCGAGTTCATACGAGCGATGCGGCTGGCCATCCAGGCCTGCGCAGCCGTGCCAACAATCGCTGCGACGGCAAGGGTGCTCAAAGCTGCCGTCGCCGCGCCACTCAACGTGCCAATCTGCTCGAACGAAGAGACAAACACGCCGAAGGCGATGGCGAGCGGTCCGAAGTAGGGAATCGTGTGAAACAGCGCGGCCATCAAGCCCCATGCCGCTGCGTTCTCCACACCCAGCATGACCAACACAATCGAAGTCAAAATGCCAAGAATCACGTTGGTCACGACCAGCATGCCCAGGTAGCGCTGAATCGCCTGATTGATGCCGTCCAGCGTTTCAACTGTTATGCGCCGATCCGCCAATCGCTTGCCGGCAGCCTTCACAATTCTGCGCCGGAAATGATCACCGGCGGTCAGCAAAAAATAAGCGAGCAGGATGATGCCCGCCGCCGTGGCCAAAGAGCCGAGCGCGCTAACGGAACCCTTGATCAAGTATGTATTGACCACTTCAGGCGCGGCGACGGGGGTCGCGGGTGGAGCCGCCTTTGGCTTCGCGCTAGCCGGTTGCCCGTTCACCATGTCGGTCACCGCAGCGGCGGCCTCGCCCACTTTACGCAGCGTTCCTCCCGGCGCCTGACGCATTTTTACGAAATCATTGGAAATGCGTTTGGCGCTGCGTGGCAATGATTCCAGCAGATTTTCTGCCTGTCCCCAGAGCCCATAAAACAGCGACCCAGCCACGGCTAATGCCGCGCACATGACCAGCGCCGCGCCGATGCTGCGCGGCAGACCGACGTGCTCCAGCCAGTTTACGGGCTTGCCCAGTGCGTAGTGCAGCAAGATTGCCGAAATCAGTGGAACAGTGAACGCGTATGAAAATTGAAGCGCCGCAATCAGTGAAAGTGTCGCCAAAATCCAGATGGCCACATAGGGAAACTTGTTGGCAAATGCTGGCTCAGCCTGCGAAGCAGTTTCGCTCGTAACGCGTGCAACCAGCGCCTCGCTTGCAGCTTCGGCCGTTTGCGGTGGCTCGATCAGCGCATCGTTAAGCGGGAGGGGTGCGGCGACCGGAGCGGGCATATCCATACGGTTCAGATTTGAATTTAGGCGATTGAAAGATGCTACGTAGTGGCAGGATTGTCGGTGTCAGACGCGCGGATAATCATGCGCGCCAAACGCGCTTCTGGCGTGTAGGATTTGGACTACAGGCGCCGTACACGCGACTCGGCCACTACGCGTCCGAAACCACCGCGCCCAATGCGTCAAAAAATCGCGGAAAGGTTTTGTTCACGCACTCAGGATCGTTGATTCGAATCGGAACACCGCGCGGGCCAATACTTGCGAGTGCGAAGCACATGGCAATGCGATGATCATCGTAAGTGTCAATCGCTGCATTCGCGGCGAGCGCTGCGGGAGGCGTGACGGCAATGTAATCCGCGCCCTCTTCGACCGTTGCGCCCAATTTGCGCAACTCAGTGGCCATCGCCGCAATGCGATCGGTCTCTTTCACGCGCCAGCTTGCAATGTTGCTGAGCCGTGTCGTGCCCTCGGCAAACAGCGCGACGACCGCTAGCGTCATCGCCGCATCGGGAATGTGATTCATGTCAGCATCGATCGCGCGCAAATGCCTGTCGACCGGCGTTTGCGCGATGATCGCGTTATCTTCCATCGTGACCCGCGCGCCCATTGACGCCAGCGCATCGGCGAATTTCACATCGCCCTGAAGCGCATTTCTACCAACGCCTTCTACGCGAATCGGGCCACCGCCAATCGCGCCTGCTGCCAAGAAATAGGAGGCCGACGATGCGTCACCTTCAACTGCGTAGTTACCCGGTGAAACATAGCGCGCAGCGTCACCTGCGGGAACCACAAAACGCTGCCAGCCATCGCGTTCAACAATCACGCCGAATTGCTGCATCATAGCGAGCGTAATTTCAACGTACGGTTTAGAGGTCAGGTCGCCGACGACCTCAATGACGGCGGATTTACTGCCGCGCACCGTCACCAGCGGCAGCGCCATCAAAAGCCCCGTCAAAAACTGCGAAGACACATCACCGCGAATCGGAATCGGGCGATCAATCTGAATATTGCCACTGCGAATCGTCAGCGGCAGAAATCCAGGGTTACCGGTGTGTTCAATTGCTGCACCAATCTGCGTCAACGCATCGACGAGGTCACCAATCGGGCGCTCACGCATGCGCGCCACACCGTCAATGCGGTACTCGCTGCCGGGTTGAGCGGTCAGCGCGAGTGTGGCGACGAGAGAGCGCGTAGCCGTGCCCGCGTTACCCACAAAAATGTCGCCATCATGTCCTGAGAAAACACCAGCACAACCGCCGACAGAGATCTGGCCGTCAGTCAAATCGCTCGCCGCCACGCCGAGCACCTTCAGCGCGCCGCGCATGATTTGTGTGTCGTCGGAATCGAGCAAGCCGGTCAGTCTTGTCTCGCCATTGGCCAGGGCAGCCAGTAAAAGGGCTCGATTGGAGATACTTTTGGAGCCGGGGAGCGTGACTATGCCGCGCGCCGCCACGTGTTTGGAGAGATCAATCGAGTGAAGCGAAATCATTGCCTCATTCTAAGCGGGCACCTTTCGCGTGCCGCCAACGCGCGGCGCGTCACAAACTCTTATCCACCCATCAGGTGTCGCACGGCAATAACGCCGATAACACCGACAAACACAACCACGCCGATGAGCATCGCCGGTGGCAGCGTGGCAATCGCCGTCGCTACGCCCACCAACGCCGCGATCACTTCGGACAGAAAACTTGCGCCCTCCACGGTCTCCACAACGATCTCTGCGTCAACGACTACCGGCGCGAGGTTTGCGCCGAGCGCCTCCACTGCCTCGGGTGATAGCTTGAGCAGCTCTAACTCGATCGACGCAAGCGCGCCGATATCGGGCACGTTGACCCCTGTGAGTGCTGCCAGAGCTAGCAAAACGATGGCTGCCAGCCCAGCCCCAGCGTAACCGGGCGGTCGCGCCATCCCAAGGTAGGCAAATGCAGACTGAATGTCGCGTGCCTTCAGTGTGTTCAGCTGGGCAATGGTGCTCCTGGAATTTAGCGCTCGCGCCGCACATCGCGCCATCACGGCACGACGTCCCGCCGCAGTCGGAACGTCGACCAGCTGTTGCGCAAGACCAGCAAATTCGCCGGACAGCGCGTTACCGACTCTTGCGAGCCCGCCCGAGATGGCGGGACGTCGCCTATTTGATCGCGCAAAGTTGCGCAGCGATTGTGTGCCGAGGCCGCTCAACGCCCCACCGCCGGGTGTGGTTTGAATCATTCTCATGGTGATGCACTCCTATAAACGTTTGGCACAAGGCCGACATGTTCATAGACGCGAACACGATTCGTAGAGGACGGCACGGAGCGCTCACCGACGTTACGCCACGTTACATGCGCCGAATGGCACCATCCCGCCAGCTATTCGACCTGGCCCCCAGTGGAGAATCTTGGCATCGGCTCGCCGTGCTCGACGTGACGCTGCCAGGCTCTCCGCGCAGTGGCCGCGCGGGTATAGGCTTGCTCAATGGCGGCGACGTCTTCGGTGACGGCGTTCGACAGCCAACGATCAAAGTCATCCAGTCGTGCGCGATAAGCCGTCAGCTGCTGCCGCAGCGCCACCCGATTTGCCACCGAAATATCGCGCCACATCTCTGGCGAGCCAGCCGCAATCCGCGTGAAGTCGCGGAATCCGCTGGCGGCGTAGTTGAAGTAATCAGCCGATCGCGGCATCCCGGCCAGCATGTCGACCAAAGCGAACGCGAGCAGATGCGGCAGGTGGCTGACGGCAGCGAACACGTCGTCATGTTCGGCGGCGCTCATGCGATGAATTTCAGCACCGGCGGTGTGCCACATTTGCGTGACGCGTTCGGTGGCGTCGGGTGATGTTTCTGCTTCGGCGCAAATGATAGTTTTTCGCTTTTCGAACAATGTCGCGAAGGCAGCGGCTGCGCCGGTTTTTTCAGTGCCTGCGATGGGGTGCGCAGGGATGAATTGTGAGAATTTGTCACCGAGTGCTAAGCGCGCCGCTCGGGTGACGTCTTGTTTGGTGCTGCCGCCGTCGGAGATGATGCTGTGCTCACCCAAATGCGCAGCGAGTTCGGCGAAGACGCGCGGCATTTGCGCGACCGGCGTCGCGACAAAAATGATGTCAGCTTCTGCTGCGTCCTCAATCGTGGCGACGGCGTCGATCACGCCGAGACGCAAGGCTTCATCGAGATTGGCTTGCGAGCGGCCAACACCGATCACACGGCCAACCGCGTTGTGCTTTTTTAGCGCTAACGACAGCGATCCACCGATAAGCCCAACACCGATGATCGCCAGCGTGTGGATACGCTCAGTCATCACGATATCAATCGACTAAACGACAGCAGCTGGATAGCTGCCGACGACTTTGAAATAGCTTGATTGCGCTTTGACGTCAGCCAATGCAGCCGCGACTTTGGCGTCGCTGAGATGACCTTCGACATCCAGGAAAAAATAGTATTCCCAAAGGCGATCTGGCGACGGACGTGACTCGAAATGGGTCATCGACACGCCATGACGCTTCAGCGGTTCGATCAGATCGACCACCGCGCCGGGGCGGTTGGGCGCTGACAGAATCAGGCTCGTTTTGTCTTTGCCGGACGCGGCGACATCCTGTCGACTGAGCACCCAGAAGCGCGTGGTGTTGTTCGGCGAATCTTCGATATTGCGATAGCGAATCGGGACGCTGTAACGCGTCGCCGCCATCTCGCCAGCGATGGCGGCGCTGCCCGGCGTCATCGAGGCCAGACGTGCGGCTTCAGCGTTGCTGGCGACGGGAATGCGCTCAGCGAGCGGCAGGTGTCGCGCCAGCCAGTTCGCAGTTTGCGCAAGCGATTGAGAATGCGAATAGACCTTTGCAATCAGAGCCAGATCAGTCTCCATGCTCATCAGATTTTGCTGCACGCGGAAATCAATTTCCGCGCAGACTTTGAGCGGGCTGGAGATCGACAAATCAAGCGTGCGACCGACGAAACCTTCGGTTGAATTCACGACCGGAACCACGGCGTAGTCGGCCGTGGTGGCCTCAACCATGCGGAACGCTTCGTCAATCGTAGGGCACGGCTCAAACGTGGGCGCGGAGCCAAAATGTTTAACCGAAGCGGCGTGGCTGAACGTGCCTTCCGGGCCCAAAAAAGCGATCACCAGCGGCTGCTCCAGCGCCATGCAATTGCTGATCACTTCACGAAAAATTCGTGCGACGGCTTCGTTAGACAACGGGCCGGGGTTCGCGGCCTGCATGCGGCGCAGGATGTTCGCTTCGCGTTCTGGGCGATACAGCGGGGAGCCCGGCGCTTTGGTATGTCCGACTTCTTGCGCCGTCGCAGCGCGCGCGCTGATCAGCGTGAGCAACTGATCGTCAAACGCATCAATTTTTTGGCGTAGCGCCGCGAGATCGGTAGTAGGGGTGGGTTCGGTCATGTTGGCTTAAATTCTCGCATGGCGGCTACCAGCGCTTCAACGCCCGTGAGCGGCATGGCGTTGTAAATCGAGGCGCGCATGCCGCCGCGAACGCGGTGGCCCCGGAGCGACATGAGGCCGCGCGCCTCGCAAAATTTCACAAATTCAGTATCGATTGCGGGGTTGCCGCTATCGAAAACGACGTTCATGCGTGAGCGATCCGCTATTGCTACGGGCGCGGTAAACAGCGGGCTTGCATCAATCGCGTCGTAGAGCATCGTGGATCGCTCAATCGCGCGCCGTTCCATCTCAGCCAAACCGCCCTGCGCTTTGATCCACTTGAGCGTCAGCGCGGTGGCGTAAATTGCAAACACGGGTGGCGTGTTGAATAGCGACCCGTGCGCGGCCATGTGTTTGTAATGAAACACCGAAGGGATATTTTTCGGCGCACGATCAAGCAAATCCTCGCGCACGATGACGATGGTCACACCCGCCGGGCCGATGTTTTTTTGGGCTCCGGCATAGATCAGTCCGCACGCGGCAACATCCATTGACCGCGATAAAAAATGCGAGGATGCATCGACGACCAGCGGACTCGGAAGATCACCGGGCAAGCTGTGAATTTCGTTGCCGTAGACGGTTTCGTTCGAACAAACATAGGTATAGCTCGATAGCGCTATGCCATTATTTATATGGGCTGATCTCTTATTTATGGCAGAAGTCGACTTCCAGTCGTTTTTGACTGGAACCCCTGTGTAACCTGAAGATTCGCTAGAAGCTAATACATTTACGGCACCAAATTTTGCCGCCTCCACTGACGCGCTCTTCGACCAGCCGCCAGAGACCAGATAGTCCGCAGTTTCGTCCGCGCGCAGGAGATTCATTGGCACCGCTGCGAACTGCCCCCACGCGCCGCCTTGCATGAAGATGACTTTGTAGTTTGCGGGAATCGCAAGCAGCTCGCGCAAATCGGCCTCGGCCTCGGCGATCAATTCTTCGAACGCCTTGCCACGATGCGACACCTCCATTACGCTCGCACCTTGCCCTACGCCGTGCCAGTGCCACTCCGGCAGGTCGGCGCGGATTTGTTCGATCACTTCAGCCGGAAGCATCGCCGGGCCGGGAGAAAAGTTGAAGGTTTTCTGCATGCGCTTGCTGTCGTTCGTTTTTTATGTTTGAGGGCCAAGGCGTTGCGTCAATTCAAGCACACGCTCCACAGCTGGCACCTGACCTCGTCCGCCGATACTGACCACTTTCCCGGAACCGACGATGCCGACGAGACCCGGCTCGTGATCACAATAGATGCCGAGCGTATCGACGCCAAAGGCTGCGGCGATGTGGGTGAAACCGGTGTCGAGGCCGACGCATAGCGATGCCCGCGCGAGCACTGCGCTGGCATCTTTGACGGTAAGAAAAGGCGGAACCTCGCCGCCCGCCGCGTCGGCGAGACGCTTTGACCGCTCGCCTTCGAGGACGCTGCCCCAAAGCCACACGATCGCGAATCCGCGCGCCTGAAGCACCGCAGCCACTGCTTGCCATGACGCCTCCGGCCAGAGTTTTTCCGGGCGGCTGGCACCTGTGATGAGCACGGCGTAGCGCGGCTTTGAGGGGATCCAGATTCCGGTCGGCGCAGTAAGGCCGAAGTGCGGTGGGCCTTCAACGTCGTAGCCCACATGGGCCGCAGCCAACTGCCGTGAACGCTCAATGGCGTGGAGACGTTTGTCTACCGGCGTGCGCTTTGAATAAAACATCGCCGCCAGCGATTCGCGCGCACTTGCGCGGTCATATCCGGCGCTCGGGCCTCGTGCCTGCGTCGCCCAGAGCGCACTTTTGAGTAACCCTTGAAGATCAAGCACAAGGTCGTAGCGCTCGGCGCGTAACGCTGCTCTCGCGGCACTGATCGCCGCACGACTCTCGCGGGAAAACAGCTTTTTTCGCCAGCGTCGCCAGGAAATCGGAATGATGCTGCGCACCGCTGGATGCATCGCGGGCAGGGACGCAAACGAGGCTTCCACCAGCCAGTCAATCATCGCATCCGGGTAGCGACGCGCGATGTCGGAAATCGCAGGCATGGTGTGCACCACGTCGCCCATCGACGAGGTTTTTACGATGAGGATTTTCACTGCGCCTGGCAGTTACTGCTGCGCGGATCGCGCCTGCAGCTGCACACTTGCAGCACCGTGTTCTTGCAATTTTGCGGCGGCAAGCTCCGCCACCAGCACCGGATTGAAGCGCGGATCGTTGTACATCTTGAACTGACGATAGACCTTGAAATACGCCGTTCCTGCGCGACTGTCAGCCAGCAGTTGATCGAGACAGCTGCCGAGATCATTTCGCTGCTCGTGCAGCCGTTGCAGCTTTGATGCGGAGGCGTCGCGATGCGCGGCATCGACATCGGTACGTATCGTTTGCGCGGTCATCGCCTTGATTTTGAGCGACATAATGGACATGCGATCCATGATGCTGCCTGCGGTTTCACTATTCAATCGTGCCGATGCGCTGACCTTTGCGACGGGTCGATCACTACTCGCAGTGGCCGCGTCAATCAAACCGAGCGACAACAGCAAAAACTCGTCAACCCGTTCGGTGGCGTCGTTGCGCGCCTGGTTGTAGCCGTCAATCGCGCGTTTGTTGGCGGTGATATCGGCATCGCTCGCGCGGGTGCGGCGCGCCAAATCCTCTTCGTCCCAGAGCAGGCAGTTGTTGCGATGATTGCTGGCGACCCAGCGCCAGACGTCGGCCTCAGCGAAGTCCACGGCCACTTTCGGCCAGCTCGCGAGCGCCAGACAAGCGTCGTGAAATGACTTCACATGAAGCGCAGTGACCGGCTGTTTGGCGTGGTCGGCGGGGAGTACGGGTTGCGGTAGAGCCATGCGGCGGATTCCTCGTAGGCCGAATTGGCCTGTGTGATGTTGCTAGCATCGAATGCTTCAATTATCGACGAACGTCGACTGCCCGACACGTAACACGGCCCTCACCGGCTCCGAATCCAATGACCGATCCTTCATCGCCGCGCCCGTTAATCGTCCGTATCCGCAATTTCATTGGCGACGTGGTGCTCGGTGTCCCGGCGCTGGAGCGCCTGGAGCGTTCCGGTTACGCGTTGCATCTGGTCGGCAAACCGTGGGCCAGATCGCTGCTCGAGGCTTATGGCTGGCCAGTGACGCGTTATCCGAAGGCGTTCGCCGAGCGTCGGTCGCTGCTCGCTCAGATTGCGCAACCACTTCGTGCCAACGACCCGACTTTTAGCCACCGCGTGAATGCAGTGACCTTCGCGACGTCGTTTTCCAGCGCGCTGGACATGCGCTTTGCCGGATTGAAGCCGTTTGGTTATGCAGTTGAGGGGCGTAGCTTTTTGCTCGCCAAATCCGCGCCAATTGTTTACGGTGAGCACGCGCTGGATTCGTATTGGCGTTTGACCAGCGCGTTACTCAATGACAGCACTGCCAATCCGCCAGCCGCGCAGCTCAAAGTGAGCGACAACGCGAACGAGGCAGCCCTCGCCGCTTTGCAAGCCGTGGGCGTTGGTCCGGGCTACATCGTGCTGGTACCGTTCGCCGGCGGCACGTTCGAAAAGCTCGACAAAAAGTGGCCGCATTTCGCGAAACTGGCGGAACGACTGGCTGCGACGGGACGCGATCTGGTGATGGCGCCGGGGCCGGATGAAATGGACATTGCCCGCGCCATTGCCCCGCAGGCGAAACTGCTGCCCAAACTTGATCTCGGGCCATACTGCGCGGTGCTGCGCGATGCCGCGTTGACGATTGCTAACGACACCGGGCCGGGGCATATGGCGGCATCGGTCGGCGGTCGATTATTAAGCGTGCTGGGGCCAACAAAAATCGAGCAATGGGGCCCGCGCGGACCGCACGTGACGGTCGTGCAAAGCTACCCGGAATGGCCTTCAGTCGACGCCGTGGCTGGCGCCGCGTCGCCGCTGCTCAACGCCTGATTTTTACAATACGCACCCGCCGCAAATATCCCCAACATCAGCGGATACCACGTCCCCTCCGTGACGATAAATAGCGGCGAATCCAGCATGCAATGCACGAGTAGCGTCGCCAGCAGCGAATAGCCCACGAACTTGTCGCCGAGCGGCAATGTGCGCATCACCCAACCGGCGGTTAGCAGCCACGCAACGAGTGCAAGCAGTCCCAGACCGCCAAACTGTACTGCAAGAAACAGGAACTGGTTGTGCGGGTTGTAGGAGCCGATCTTGCACCACTCTGGCGACTCCGCGATGCGGCAATATTCCATCGCGTAGCTGCCCGCGCCCCAGCCGAGCACCGGGCGCGCTTGCACCAGTTCCATCGATTTGCTCGCGTATTCCATGCGCTGGCCGATGGAGGTTTTAATGCCCTGCTCTTGCGACGATTCGACTTCGCTAAATGCAGTGTGGAATCGCTCGCGCACCACATCGCTGGCGGTCGCGGCAATGAGCGCAATCGCGGCCAGCGCCGCTGCAGCAATGCGCAATCGGGTATCACGGGCAGTAGCGAAGGCCAGAAAAGCAACCACGATCAGGTTCACCAGCAAAGTAACGTAGCCCGCGCGTCCATGCACGAAATACAGAATATTGACCGCTGCGGCGGCAGCCACTGCAATCCATGCCCATCCCCGTGCAGCCTGCTTTCCAGCAAGATGACAGCGCCACGCTTCGGCAAACGCGGCGACAAAAAACACCGACATCATCACGTTCTGCGTGATGTGGTGTTTGAACACGAAATGATCATCTAGCTCATGCGGCAGATGCAGTTTGCCAAACGGGAACGCCCACACAATATGCAGATAAGAAAGCGCGAGCGTAATGAGCATCGCCAGCATCCACGCCAACAGCGCCCGCCGACGCCAGCGCTCGTCGGTGAGCACTGCAATCGCAATCGGCGCGTAAAGCAGGCGTGAATATTTAGTGAGCGCGCGGCGAATCTCATCGGAGGGCGCGTTGCTATAGGTGGCACCGACAACGATCAGGGCGAGAAGTACAAGCGTCGCTAGCGCGAACGGATGCACACGCCAGCGCTGCCAGTGCGCAAGATAACCACCGGTCGCGATTAGCGTGAGAAGCAGTGCGCCACCCAGCACGTTCGATGTCGCACTACCCAAAGGCACCGAAAAAGCCACGGCGACGACCAGCCAGCCACACCAGTTGAGTAAGGTGGGCTCGGGTCGACGGAAAAAATCGCTGCGAAATAACGCGATTGGCGTCATGAAAGGTTTGAACACAGCGCAAGTGACATCACGGCGTCATTGTAGAGGCTGCCCAGCGCTCTGTGCAGTGCGTTTGTTGGTCGTTCAAAGGCGATGTCGCGGCTTCACTACAATCGGTCGCATGAGGTCACAAGCTTTTTTTGGTTCCCCCGACGATTGCGCACGGGCGTTTTACGACGCTTTTGCTCAGGCCGACATCGAAGCCTTGATGTCGGTGTGGGCGGATGATGACGATATTTGCTGCGCACACCCGGCGGCCGCGCCGCTCTACGGCTACGCAGCGGTGCGTTCAGCGTGGGAGGCAATTCTTCGCGGTTCTGCAAAGATGCGCATCGAGATGCGCGAAGAATCGTGGCATCGCACCATCGGCATGGTGACGCTGCATGCAATCCAGTGGATTTACGTCGGCGACGAGCCGCAGCCGCGCGGGCCGGTGTTTGTCACCAATGTGTTTCAGCGCGAGCCGCAGGGCTGGCGGCTGATTGTGCACCACGCGTCGCCGCTGCAAACGGGCCTCGCACCGGGCGCTGGCCAGGTGGTTCTGCACTAATAGCTTTTCGATGAAACCACCGTCGCATTGGGGCTACGTGCGAATTTTGCCAGTTTTCGACTTTTAGCTAAATACGACGCTAGCCCTTGTGAAAACGTCATTTTACGTAAAAGTTGACTGCTTCGTTGAAACTCAAATCCAACCGTCGCTTGTTTGATATGGGTGTATCTGACGTCGTTCACGGCGAAGCGCCATTCGATTGCCAAAAACGCAGCGCAAGCGGTGATAATTCGGATTCGATTTTCAGGAGTGCTCCATGCCCAAATTAAACGTCAACGGCAAAATGCTGGATTACGCTGCCGACGACGGCACGCCGCTGTTGTGGGTGCTGCGCGAACAATTGGGCCTTACTGGCACCAAGTACGGTTGCGGCATTGCGCAGTGCGGTGCCTGCACCGTTCATATCGACGGCGTCGCCGTACGCTCATGCGTGATGCCTGCGTCCGCGATGACCGTCAAACAAAAGATTACGACGATTGAAGGCGTTTCCGCTGACGGCTCGCACCCTGTGCAGCGGGCGTGGCAGGCGCTGGATGTGCCGCAATGCGGTTTCTGCCAGTCCGGCATGATCATGGCCGCGACGTCGCTGCTCAAAGAGAAGCCGAATCCGACCGACAGGGACATTGACGAGGCGATGACCAACATCTGCCGCTGCGGCACGTACAACCGCGTGCGCTCGGCGATCCACACAGCAGCGAAAGAAATGGCCGCAGCGAAGGCAGGCGCGAAGCCGAAAAAAGTTGCCGAGCTGGGCAAGTCCGTCATGAACATTGAACACGTCGCGGGAGGCCAGGTATGAATGCCGCCGTCAAGGCTTCACGCCGTACGTTTCTAAAAGGCAGCGCTGCCACCACCACCGGTCTGGTGATCGGCTTTTATGTGCCGTTCCTGAACAAGCAGGCCATCGCGCAGGGCATCACGGCCTCCATCGCGCCGGAAGTCAACGCGTGGGTCGTCGTGCGGCCCGATGACAAAGTCGTCATCCGTGTCGCCCGTTCCGAGATGGGTCAGGGTACGCTCACCGGCCTCGCACAAATGGTCGCCGAAGAGCTGGAATGCGATTGGGCAAAGGTCATGACCGAATATCCGACGCCGGGCCAGAGCCTTGCGCGTCAGCGCGTATGGGGCAATTTCAGCACCGGCGGAAGCCAGGGTATTCGTGGCTCGCATGATTACGTGCGTAAAGGCGGCGCGGCGGCGCGCATGGTGTTGATTCAGGCGGCAGCAGAGGAATGGAAAGTGCCAGTCGGCGAGTGCAGCGTCAGCAAAGGGGTGATCACCCACGGCCCGTCGAAGCGCAGCACGACCTACGGCAAAGTCGCCAACGCCGCCGCAAAACTTCCCCCGCCGAAAGATATTCCGCTCAAAGACCCGAAAGACTGGAAAGTCATCGGAAAGCGTCTGGCCCGCCTCGATACCGTCGACAAAACGACTGGCAAACAGGTTTATGGCATGGACTTGAAACTGCCGGGCATGCTCAACGCGGCTGTGAAGGACAGCCCCGTGTTCGGCGGCAAGGTGAAGAGCGTTGACGACGCGGCCGTGCTCAAGCGGCCCGGCGTCGTGAAAGTGCTGCGCGTTGGCGATAGCGCGGTCGCCGTGGTCGCCGATACCTGGTGGCGCGCGAAAACAGCGCTAGACGCGTTGAAGATCGAATGGGATGAAGGCCCGAACGCCAAACTGTCGAGCGCGAGCTTCGGCGAGATACTGAAGGCCGGTCTTGACGCAAAAGATGCAGTCGTTGGTAACAGCGTCGGCGACGCGCCCGCCGCGATTGCCAGCGCCGCGCGCAAGATCGAAGCGGTGTATTCATACCCGCATCAAAACCACGCGTGCATGGAAGTCATGAACGCGACGGTCAAATGGACGCCGGAAAAATGCGAAGTCTGGGTGCCGACGCAGAACGGCGAAGCCGCACATGCCGCCGCGACGGACGCGTCCGGACTACCGGCGGCGCAATGCGAGGTCTACAAAATTCATCTCGGCGGCGGCTTCGGTCGACGCGGTGCAACGGACTATGTGCGGCAAGCCGTTGGTATTGCCAAACAAATGCCGGGCACACCGATCAAGATGATCTGGTCGCGCGAAGAAGACATGGCGCAGGGCCGATTCCATCCGGTCACGCAGTGCAAACTCGTTGCCGGGCTCGATGACAAAGGCGAAATCACTGGACTGCACATGCGCATTTCCGGGCAGTCGATTCTCGCCGGTGTCGCGCCGCAGAATATTCGCGACGGCAAGGATCCCGTGGTGTTTCAGGGCTTGAATCCACCAGGGCCGGAAGCCTCGATTGGCTACACCTTCCCAACGCTGCTGGTCGATCACGCGATGCGTAATCCAAGCACGCCGGTTGGGTTCTGGCGCGGCGTGAACTTGAACCAGAACACGATTTATCTAGAAAGCTTCATCGACGAAATCGCGGTGGCCACGAAGCAGGAGCCGCTCGCGCTGCGCCGCAAGCTCATGAAGAATCACCCGAAGCATCTCGCGGTGTTGAACGCCGTCGCCGAGAAAATTGGTTACGACAAGCCAGCGCCTACGGGCGTGTTCCGGGGGCTCGCACAGACGATGGGTTTTGGCTCGTATGTGGCTGCGTGCGCCGAGATTTCTATCAGCAAAGAGGGCGCACTGAAAATTCATCGCATCGTCGCGGCAACCGATTGCGGCAACGCAGTGAATCCGCAGCAGATTGAAGCGCAGGTTGAAGGTTCGTTCGTTTACGGCTTGTCGGCCGCGCTGTATCAGGAATGCACGATGAAGGACGGACGCATCGAGCAGAGCAACTTCGCCGATTACCCGACGCTGAGGCTTGCCGACATGCCTAAAGTGGAGACGGTCATCGTTGCTTCGGGCGGGTTCTGGGGGGGTGTTGGCGAGCCGACGATTGCCGTTGCGGCACCCGCAGTGCTGAACGCGATCTTCGCGGCGACCGGTAAACGCATTCGCGATTTGCCGCTAAAGAACCATAGCCTGAAGGCGTAGCGACGCGTGATGAGCAGGCGGGCGTTGATGTTTGCGGCGCTGGCGTTTAGCGCCGCTGCCACGCCTGCGATTTGTGCGCCGTTGGCTGCTTTTGAGGTTGTCAACGACGGCATTCCCGTGGCGCTTACGAACGCTCCCGGCGATGCCATTAGAGGCCGCATGATCGTCGGCAACCGCCAGATCGGAATGTGCATGCTCTGTCATCAAGCGCCGATTGCCGAGGACCGATTTCAGGGTGATATTTCAACGAACTTCGCAGGGGTCGGAGCGCGGTGGACCGTGCCGCAACTGCGCCTACGCATTGTGAATTCGCGGCAAATCAATCCGGCTTCGGTGATGCCCGCCTTCTACCGGACAGATGGATTGGAGCGCGTGACCGCGACCGCACGTGACAAGCCGATCCTCGACGCGCAACAGGTTGAAGATGTCGTCTCGTGGTTGGTTTCACTCAAATGAAACGTCGTATCTTCTTCGCAAACAGTGTTGGGTTGATGGCGAGCGTCGTCGTCAGGCCGGTCGCTGCGCTGACGCAGAGTGACGTACTGACACCGCTGGTCAACGCATATGCAGCCGGTGGCGGCGTGCGCGAAGGCCGCGTGAAATTCGACATCGCGCCGCTGGTCGACAATGGCAATAGTGTGCCCGTCGAAATCACAGTTGACAGCCCGATGACGCAGGCGCAACACGTCGTCGGCATCGCTCTCTTCAACGAAAAAAATCCGCAAAATCAGGTCGCTGAATTTACGTTGTCCCCGTTGGCGGGCCGCGCCCGTGTAGCAACGCGCATCCGCCTTGCGCTGTCGCAGCAACTGGTTGCGGTCGCCAAAATGAACGACGGCAGTTGCTGGACGCACACCGTCGAAGTCCTCGTCACCATTGCTTCGTGCATCGAGGAGTAACGGCAATGGCGCGCGCACTCATCACTGTCCCAAGAACTGCCAAACGCGGCGAAATTCTCGAAATTCGCGCACTGGTGCAACACCCAATGGAGACCGGCTATCGGCGCTCCAGCGAAGGCGATTTACTGCCACGCGATCTGATCCGACGATTCTCCTGTCGCTTTGTGGAAAGCGGCAAAACCGACGATACGGGCGTGATTGTGATCGCGGCGACACTGCACGCCGCCATCGCCGCCAACCCCTATCTGTCGTTCAACCTGCGTGCCGCTACGAGCGGCACACTGGCGTTTAACTGGGAAGGCGACAATGGTTTCAGTCATCGCGAACAAGTTGCGCTGATCGTGACCTGATATGCGGAAGATCGGTGTTGCCACGCGGGTGATCGCGCTCGCAATGCTGGGGTTTGTGTCATTGGCCGTAGCGCAAAGCACCCGCCAATCTGGCTTCGATTTCATGCAACCCGCGACGCAGGCATTGCAAAAGGATGACACGCAAAATCCCGCGATGCTCTGGGTGAAAGACGGACAAGCCATCTGGGCGCAGCGCGACGGTGCGACCCAAAAATCCTGCGCTGACTGCCACGGGGACATCAAGCGCACGCGCGGCGTAGCAGCACGCTATCCGCAATACTCAGCTGAGGCCAAAGGCGTCATCAACCTGAGCCAGCAAATCAATCAGTGCCGCACCACGCACCAGCAGGCGAAAGCATGGCCCGCTGAAGACGCATCGCTGCTCGGTGTCGAGACCGCAATCGCCGTCGAATCTCGTGGCCAACCCCTCGCGCCACCCGCGCAATCGCAACTGGTCGATGCGCAGAAACGCGGCGAAGCAGCCTTTGACCGACGCATCGGCCAAGTGGATCTAAGCTGTCGTGATTGCCACGAATCACTCGCGGGCAAGCGCCTCGGTGGCAACATCATCCCGCAGGGCCACCCGACGGGTTATCCGATCTATCGCCTTGAATGGCAAGCCGTCGGTAGTCTGCAACGACGACTGCGCAACTGCATGACAGCCGTGCGTTCGGAGCCGTATCCGTACGGCGCAAGCGAACTGGTCGACCTTGAGGCTTATCTGGCCAACCGCGCAGCCGGGATGCAGCTCGAATCGCCGGGCGTGCGGCCTTAAGTTTCTGCATCAGCTTTTATGTTAAATGACGGCTGCATAGGGGCTATATCCACATATTGTCAAATATCGACTTGTTGAATTATATGAGTCTAGCCCTTGATCAGAGGCGGTTTCAGCATCAAGCTGATGTGGCGAGTGTGGGTGAACTCACTGCCGCTGAAGCTGCAAAACAAGCCACTTGCCTTCCCTTCAAACGCAGCAATTCGGGGCGCGACTGGTCACACGGTTCGAACCTGCGCGGACAGCGCGGATTGAACGCACAGCCCGCTGGCGGATTTAGCGGATTCGGCACT
Source organism: Burkholderiales bacterium (assembly GCA_025354165.1). Lineage (GTDB taxonomy): Bacteria > Pseudomonadota > Gammaproteobacteria > Burkholderiales > Casimicrobiaceae > Casimicrobium. The sequence continues at coordinate 33,091 of JANXNI010000038.1, forward strand.
TCACCGGCGACCGGTGTGCGTGCTTTGCCCGTCATGTGCAAGTCGGGAATCGCGTCGAGCAGCATGCGCGTGTACGGATGTTGCGGGTCACCAAAAACTTCTTTTTTGTCGCCAATCTCTACCAGGCGTCCGAGATACATCACGCCCACACGATCTGCGATGTGATGCACGACTTGCAGGTTGTGCGAGATGAAAAGGTAGGTGAGCCCCATTTCACGCTGCAAATCTTTCATGAGGTTCAGCACCTGCGCCTGTACCGAAACATCAAGCGCGGACGTCGGTTCATCGCAGATCAGAAATTCCGGATTGCTCGCTAACGCGCGCGCAATCGAGATGCGCTGACGCTGTCCGCCAGAGAATTGATGCGGATACTTTTCACCGTCTTTCGCTGTGAGCTTGACGAAGCCGAGCAGCTCGGCGACGCGCTTGTCGAGCGCTGCTCCGTTGGCAATGAGCTTGTGCGTGCGGATCGGTTCGGCCACGATGTCGGCGACGCGCCAGCGTGGATTCAGGCTCGCGTACGGATCCTGAAAAATCATCTGCACTTTGCGGCGTAGCGCACGAGCCGCATCGTTGTTCGAAGTCAGCGCGATTTTCATGTCCTGACCATCGATGGTCACGCTGCCGGTGGACGATGCGTAAAGACCCACGATCAGCTTGGCAACCGTCGATTTGCCGCAGCCAGACTCACCGACCAGCGCCAGTGTTTCACCGCGCTGAATGTCGAAACTCAGATCACTCACCGCATGCAAAAAGCTCTGCGGCTTGCGCTCGATGACGCGGTTAAGCCACGGTGCGGAAACGTCGAAGGTCTTGCTGACGTTCTTTAACTGCACAAACGCGTCAGTCGTTTGACGTCTTACCGAAGGCGTCGTCATTGCGCGAGTCTCGATTCATTGTGCACGAGTCGCGATTCATGCAACCAGCAAGCGGCGCGCGATGCGGCGGCCAGCATCAATTCAGGGCGCGAGGTTTTGCACATGTCGAACACCTGCGCGCAACGCGGATTGAACGCGCAGCCTTTCGGAATCGCATCAAGTCGCGGCATCGCGCCGTCGATCTGGATCAGGCGTTCACGATCACTTTCAAACTCAGGAATCGAGCCCATCAAACCAATCGTGTACGGATGCTGCGGCTTGTGAATCACGTCGGCGACTGGGCCAATTTCGGCAATGCGACCGGCATACATCACGGCCACTCGATCCGCCGTTTCGGCGATCACACCCATGTCGTGTGTGACCAGCATTACGGCGGTGCCGTGGTCACGACAGAGCCCTTTCAGCAAGGTGATGATCTGCGCCTGAATCGACACATCGAGCGCCGTCGTCGGTTCATCGGCAATGATGACTTTAGGTTCTGCGGCCAGTGCCAGTGCAATCACAACGCGTTGACGCATGCCGCCCGAAAATTGGTGCGGATAGTGATTGATGCGTTCCCGAGCAGCCGGAATACCCACCTCTTCCAGCAATTTGACGGCGCGATCTTTCGCCGCCGCCGCACTCAAATCGAGGTGCGTGGTGATCGTTTCAACGAGCTGGCGACCCACGGTGTAGAGCGGGTTAAGGGAGGTCAACGGATCCTGAAAAATCGCACCGATCTGACGGCCACGAATCTTCCTCATCGCCTCATACGGAAGGTTGTCGATGCGTTGGCCATCGAGCAGAATTTCGCCACCAGCGATGCGTCCCGGCGGTTCCAGCAAACCAATAATCGCCGCACCGGTAAGCGATTTGCCCGCACCTGATTCGCCAACGACGCCCAGCACTTCACCGGGAGCAATCGAAAAAGACACGTCATCAACCGCTGTCAACAAGCCACGCCGGTTCGGAAATTCGATACGCAGATTCTTTACTTCTAGCAGGGGCTTTGACATTGGCGATCTGTAGGAATTGAGGCGCGGTTTTCGAATGCTTAAGTGCGCTTCGGCATCGGGATCGCGCGCGGAGGCTCGATTAACGACGTGTCAGACGGAACGATCACGGGCTGCGCTGGCGCACCGCTTGTAGGCTGACAGCCCGGTACCGCTTCGGCATGATCAATCACCAATTCGAAATCACGCGAATAGTCGCTTTTGCGCTGCGCGGCGAGCCAATAACGCACGCACTTTTCGGTCTTGAAGGTGAACGCTTTGCGATCCGGCAAATAGCTGGCGATGGTCGGCGCCGCATCAATCACCAGTTCATGCACGCCCGCGTCAACGCGACGCGGCGTGATCGTGCTGTATTCGCCATCAACGGCCACGATGCTGACCGGGTATCGATGCAGGTGGGTGCGCGTGTAAAGGCGACCATCCAGCACCGTTTCCCACTGATGTGCGCATGCCGTCAACCCGACAACTGACGCAGTGGCCAAGATCAAACTACCGAGAAGTTTTTTCATCGCACGCTCCCACGAAAAAGCTATTGGAGTTTCGGATTTAACGCGTCGCGAAGCCAGTCTCCGACCAGATTCACCGACACCACCATGACGATTAATGCAATCCCCGGAAATACCGTAATCCACCACTCGCCGGAGAACAAGTAGTTTTGCCCCTCGCTGATCAGGGTGCCGAGCGACGGTTGTGTAGGCGGCATGCCGACACCAAGAAATGACAGAGTGGCCTCGGCAATGATGGCGTTAGCGATGTTCAACGTCGCGATCACCAGCACCGGGCCGAGCACGTTCGGTAGCACATGGCGAACCATGATGGCCATCTTCGACACGCCGATGACACGCGCCGCCTGCACATATTCCTTGCTCTTTTCAACCAGCGTCGAACCGCGTACGGTACGCGCATATTGCACCCAGCCGGTCAAGCCAATCGAAAAAATAATCACGTACAAAGCCAGCGAATCCTGCAAGTCGCGCGGCACGAACTGTCGACCAATGCCACTGATCAAAAGCGCCACCAGAATGGCTGGAAACGTGAGCTGAATGTCCGCGATTCGCATGATGATGCTGTCGACGCGGCCGCCGACATAGCCCGCGAGCAAACCGAGTCCGACCCCCATCACAATGGACATCGCCACAGCACACAACGCCACCAGAAGCGATATACGGCTGCCGTACATGATGGTCGACAAAATGTCCCGGCCCTGCTGATCCGTGCCGAGCGGAAAATCTGCATTGCCGCTGGTGTTCCACATCGGTGGCAGGTTGGAATCCAGGAGCGATATTTGCGCGAGGTCGTACGGGTTATGCGGCGCGATGAGCGGCGCGAGCACCGCACCGAGAATGAACAGCAATGCCAGCACGGCGGCGATCATCGTCGCCGGTGAGCGCTTGAAGCTCCACCAGATATCGCTGTCAAAAAAACGGGACATTGCTTCCAAAATTTACCTGTCAATTATCGTACTAACGATTGTCGTAAGCTGGCACTACCCGCCCTATGTTTACCTCTTACGCGGAGCCTGCAATCACAGCGGCAACCCCCGTTCAGCCAACCGCGAAAAATACCGAACACCATTCGGAATGATTTCATCGCAAAAATCGTACCGCGTGTTATGCAACGGCAATATCTCCGCCGTATTTTTCTGACCGATCACGGCGTAACAACCGGGTCGCTTCTGAAGCATGAACGAAAAGTCCTCGCCACCCATAGACGGCGTGTAATTACCGTCGGCATTTTCTTCACCCCACACTTCGGCAGCGGCCTGACGCGCAAATTCAACTTCCGCAGCCGTATTGATGACCGACGGATAAAGCCGGTCGTATTTGAGAGTCCCCTTGGCGCGATGTGCGTCGCAAATGCCTTGCACCATTTCTGCCAGACGCGCTTCAATCAGGTCGCGCGTCGCCGCGTCATAGGTGCGCACCGTTCCAGTCATCTTTACACTATCAGGCACCACATTGAATGCGGGCAAATTGCCGCCTTCAATTGCGCTAATGCCGACCACCGCGGTTTCCAGCGGGCTCACATTGCGCGACACAATCGTCTGCGCGGCGAGCACGATATTCGCCGCCACGGTCATCGGATCACAGAGCAAATGCGGCCTTGCAGCGTGCCCACCTTTGCCGCTCACTTCAATCGTAAAGCCGTCCGCCGACGCCATAAACGGCCCAACGCGCGTGCCCCATTTGCCCAGTTCCAGATCAGGGCGATTGTGAACTGCAAAGATGCGATCACAATCAAAGCGATCAAACAGACCTTCTTTCACCATTAAATCGCCGCCACCACCGCCTTCTTCTGCGGGTTGAAAAATCACGTGTACGGTACCGGCAAAATTTCGTGTTTCGGCAAGGTAGCGCGCCGCACCGAGGAGCATCGTGGTGTGCCCATCGTGGCCGCAGGCGTGCATAACTTTTGACGCTTTTGAAGCATGAAGAAACGAGTTTTTTTCCTGCATCGGCAACGCATCCATATCGGCGCGGAAGCCAATGGTGCCGCCACTGCGTTTGCCTTTGATAACGCCCACCAAACCGGTTTTGGCGATGCCGGTGTGCACTTCATCAACGCCATAGGCGCGCAGCCTCTCTGCAACCAAAGCAGACGTTCGCGTTTCCAGATAGCCGAGTTCCGGATTGGCGTGAATGTCGCGACGAATCGCAACGAGATCGCTGACGAATGAATCGGGAAGGTCGTTCAATTTCATTCAAGTTCCTTCTCGGCAATCGCCGCCAACAACCCGGCGCCATTCGGAATGATGCGGTCATCGAAGTCGTAGCAAGTGTGGTGAATCGGGAATCCACCCTCGCGCCCCTGCCCGACCCAGATATACGCACCGGGAACAGCCTCCAGAAAGAATGCGAAGTCCTCGCCGCCAGTGTTCGGGAAAATTTCTGTGATCACGTTCTCAGGCCCGAACACGCCGCGACCGACTTCGGCGGAGAGCTCCGCCTCCCGTTTGTGATTGATGGTCGCCGGGTATCCTTGAATGAAATTTACTTTGCCGGTCGAGCCGAACGCAGCGCAGGTGTGATCAACGATGAGATTTAACTTCTCAATCACCATCTTTTGCGCCTCTTTGCGATAGGTGCGCACGGTGCCGATCAGTTTCACTTCGCGAGGAATCACGTTGTACGTGTTCATAACACCCGCTTCCATCGCACAGATAGAGACGACCACCGAATCAGCCGGATCAGCGTTGCGCGAGGCAATCGATTGGATCGCCGTGATCACATGACCCGCCGCCAGCACCGGGTCAGAAACGAACTGCGGCATACCACCGTGACCGCCTTTGCCTTCAATCGTAATTTCGATGCGATCCGCCGCCGCCATCATGGCACCGTTCCTCACCGCCATTGACCCCAGCGGCACCCAGGGTGCGTTGTGCAGGCCATAAAAAGCATGAATCGGGAAGCGCTCAAACAGGCCGTCCTCCATCATCGCCTTAGCGCCTGCAGCGCCCTCTTCTGCAGGCTGAAAAACGGCGTAAACCGTGCCGGAGAAATTGCGGGTCTTGGCTAGATAGCGTGCGGCGCCGAGCAGCATCGTTGTATGCCCGTCGTGCCCACAAGCGTGCATGTAGCCCTTGTTTTGCGAGGCGTACGGAAGCCGCGTTTCTTCGGTCATTGCGAGGCAATCCATGTCGGCGCGCAAACCGATATTGCGCGTGCCTGGACGATTGCCGCGAATGACGCCGACCACGCCGGTGCGACCGACACCGGTATGCACCTCGTCAACGCCGTACGCCGTCAGTCGCTCGGCGACCAGCGCAGCGGTCCGTGTCTCTTTGTACGCGTGCTCGGGGTTGTTGTGAATATCACGTCGAATCGCAGTGAGATCACTGTGAAATTCGCGGATCGCTTCGGAGACTTTGCTAGGGTTGTACATCTTAATCTCGGGGTAAAACTGGCAATTAAAAATTAGTGGGCCGGCGAGGTTTGCTCAATACGCAACCGCGGATCCACCACGTAGTAAAGCAGGTCAACGATCAGGTTGATGCTGACGAACACGAACGAAATCAACACAAGGTAAGCTGCCATCACCGGGATGTCGGCAAACTGCACCGACTGAATGAAAAGAAAACCCATGCCGGGCCACTGAAAGACCGTCTCAGTGACGATGGCAAACGCAATGATGGTCCCCAGTTGCAGGCCCATAATCGTCATCACCGGAACCAGCGTATTTTTGAGCGCATGACCGAAGTGCACCGCGTTATTGGTCAAGCCGCGAGCGCGTGCAAACTTGATGTAGTCAGTGCGTAGCACTTCAAGCATTTCGCTACGCACCAGGCGCATGATCAGTGTCATCGTACCCAGTGAAAGCGTGACCGACGGCAGCACCAGCGCCTTGATGCCGCTCCAGGTCAACAGTCCCGTGCTCCACCAGCCGATTTGGGTGACATCGCCGCGAGAATAGGAAGGCAAAATTTGTAGCGTGACCGCGAACACGAGGATCAGCAGAATGCCGATAAGAAACGTCGGCAGGCTGACGCCAATCAACGAGACCATCAGCAGAAACTGTGAGAAAACACCATTACGCCGCAGCGCCGTGTAAACGCCCAAAACCACGCCGCCGACCAACGCCAGAATAGCGGCACAAAAAGCAAGTTCCAGAGTCGCAGGCAATCGCTCCTTAATCAATGTCGAGACCGGACGCGCCTGACGTAGCGAAAGCCCGAACTCACCGCTCACGGCATTGCCCACAAATGCGCCAAACTGAACATAAAATGGCTTGTCCAAACCGAGCGATTCGCGCAGCTCAACCTTTTGCTCTGGCGTCGCGTCTTGCCCGAGCATCATGTTGATCGGGTCGCCGACGTAGTTGAATAAGGAGAACGCAATAAATGCGACCACCAGCATGACGAGAGCAGCCTGAAACAGTCTTCGTAGTACGAACGCGAGCATGTGAGGAGCGCCAATCAGGAAGCGCTAATAGTACCCCGGTTAACGTAGGCGTCAGCGCCTGCGTTTCTCTCTATGCGATCGCGCGAGTTTCGCTAGGCTTTCGCTCGCGCAGCCTGCGTTGCGTACAAGCAAACTGCCGTTGCCACCGACACGTTCAGGCTCTCTACGGCGCCCACCATCGGTATCGCTACCAGCGCGTCGCAGCGCTCACGCGTGAGTCGTCGCAACCCTTTGCCTTCGTTGCCCAAGACCCATGCCAAAGGGCCGGTTAGTTTGGTGTTGAAGAGCGTCGCCTCAGTCTCCATCTCGGCACCGAGTACCCAAACACCCGCGGCTTGCAACGCTTCGATGCACTGCACCAAATTGCTGACCTGACAAATCGGTGTCGTCTCGGTTGCACCACTCGCCGCTTTCAACGCCACGGCGGACAGCGGCGCAGAACCATGCTTTGGAATGATCACGGCGTCCGCACCAAATGCATCGGCACTGCGAATGCAGGCCCCCAGATTGTGTGGATCCTGAATTTGGTCGAGTAACAGGAATAGCGGCGGCGTTGTTTTTTTGAGGCTTGCAGCCAGCACCGTTTCAAAGTCCGCGCCCGCCGAACCATCAGCCAGCACCTCGACCAGTGCCACGACCCCCTGATGCTGGTCGGACTGCGCCAGGGCGGTCAAACGCCCAGCGTCGACGGTTTGAACCTCAATATCAAGCGTCGCCGCCAGCGTGTGCAGCTCGCTGATGCGCTCGTCGCGCCGCGCTTCCCACACGAATAGTTCGACCACCGTTTCCGGTCGCCGCTGCAAGCGAGCGGTAACGGCATGAAAGCCCATGATGCGAGCGAGCTTCATTGCGGCAACACAAAATGAAAGAAATTTTTAGCCATGGCATAATTATGGGCTAGACAGTGCAAACTGTTTTGAAAGCGTGATGAGTGGAAGCAATTTCCTCTCAAACGTCATGCAAGTGCCGGTGTAGCTCAGTTGGTAGAGCAGCTCATTCGTAATGAGAAGGTCGGGTGTTCGATTCATCTCTCCGGCACCAATCGCGACCCTAGTCGCGATTGGGTCAAATATGAGCCAATTAAGGCTTATTCTCCCAAGCCGTTCCCAGGCAAATCAGTAGTTCGAGATTCACGTCGAGTGATTGAAGTGAGTTGCGGCGAGTGGGAACCAGCACAAAGCTCAAGGCTTCGTGCTGTCTGGTCAACGGGCCAACTAGCCTTCCTTCTTCCCCGCCATTTCCATCGCCTTCGCCGGATTCAGCAGCATGCGCCGCCCGTCTGCGGTTTTTTCTGAAGTGTCGCGAATGATTGCGATTAGTTTGTCCGGCGTGAGCTTCGGATTCACTGCCAGCATTTTCGCGGCGAGGTTCGCGACCTGAGGCGAAGCCATCGACGTGCCGGATAGCGCCACGCGATCTCCGCCGGGGATAAAGCTTTCGACCTGATAGCCATTGGCGTGAACCACTACGGTGGGTCCGTAGCTCGTGAACGACGCTTCATCGCCTGCGAGATCGACCGCACCGACTGTGATCAGGTTGGGCAGAACGATACCAGCGGGTATGAACTCAGCAAACGTCGAATCCTGATTGCTGTTACCCGACGCCGTGACAAACAGGACGTCCGGTGCGCTGGCGAAAGCTTTGGTCAACGCATTTTTGTCCATGTCGAAAAGCTCGCGCGCCAGCGCCTTGCGCTCGTCGCGTGATTTGCCAATACCGCACTCTTCAAGCGCGCCCTCCACGCTGAGCACGTCGCCACCCCAGCTCATGTTGACTACACGAATGTGGTTTTTCTTCAGAAAATCGACGTAGGCTTGCGTAGCGCGCGCGTCTTTTTCGCTTTGCTCGCGGCTCGGGCACGGCTCTGGCAATAGCTTTTCGTTGAACGATATCCGGGCAATCGCGAGGCGTGCATAAGGATTGCCAGCCATGGCAATACCCGCCACGTGCGTGCCGTGCTCGTAATTGCCGGTCAGCGAGATCTCTTCGATCGCACTCTTGTATTCGTTCGCATTGAGGTTCGACAAGTATTGCTTGATCTCGCTTGCTTCAGCACTGTCAATGTTGGAGCGCAGATCGGACAAACCCTTACTGCGCGACTTCATTTTTGGCAGTTGGCTCTGGAGCGCGGCGGGGATCGGAAACAGCTCGCCCGTAGTTGGATTCGACCATTTGTCGAACGCAATCAAAGCAGGCTTTCCGCTGGCGTCGAGCAACATCTGGTTGCGGAACAACGCGGAATCGACACCACTGTCCCAAACGGCGACAGGCACTGGCGCGTAGCCGCGTCCTGCCGGCAAATCAACGTTGCGCGCAGCCCAAATGTCCTTCTTCTCGACTTTGTTCGCGTTCAGATACGCCGTGTAAACGTTGATCAGCGTTGCCTTAAGGGGCAGCTGCACCAGCAGGCCGTATCGCGCACCAATCAGACGCGGCACCTGCTCGGAACCCAATACGCCGGTCTTGTCGACGGTCGGTTGCAGCACTTCACGCACGCCGCCGAGAACCACGGTCTCACCCGCCGTTTCAACGCGACCTTTGCTGCTCTTCACGTCGTTCGAAATAACGGCGTAAGGCATTGCGTTCAGCTCCGCAGCCATTTTTTCGGCGATAACGCGTCGAAACGCATCAGCCGCAGTCTGTCCGGACAGCCTTGCCGCCACCATCGCGCGCATTTGCATGCCAAACAGCAACTTGTCAGCCGGTTTTTCCTGCAACGCGCGAATTTGCGCCGTGCGTTTGAGCGCTTCTTCGTATTTGCCTTCGAGATAGTCGAGCTGCGTTAAAACGCCCAGCAACTGCCGCTCAGAAGCCTTGTCCGCAATGTCGTAATCCGCGAGCACCGATTCAATATCGCGGCGCACAGTGACGGCAAGCTTGGCAAACGCGATGTCGTCGCGCACCAGTTGCTCCAGATTTCCACTGACAGGGTAGGAAAAGCGCGGCAGATCAGCCGCACGTTCGATACGTTTTTTGTTTTGCGCTGAAACGGTCAGGCTTGTGGCCCCCATCAGCAGCGCCAACGCAATCACCAGATAACGATTAAACACGTCGCTTGCTCCAAAAAAAGAGTCGGCAGCGCCGACCAATGGCCTCGATTATCGTCTGGCAGCGACGTGTGGGTCAAAGGCGTCGTACGGTTGCCGGTTCCGCCTGGCGCAATCTCGTTCCAGTCTGGCACACGATTGGATAAACTGCCTTCCCCTCTTCCAGCAACGATTTCTCCCATGCCGCCACGCGTTGCCTCCCCTTCCCCGTCCGACTCGGCCAACCCCAGCATTGCGCTCAAGCGGCGCGGCAAAATCGATGTCGCCGGCGCGAGTGGCAGCGGTGGCGTGCAGAGCCTTACGCGGGGTCTGACGCTACTTGAAAAGCTGGCGGAATCCGAAGGCGGAATTACGCTCACTGAAATTTCCAGTCGTGCCGATTTGCCGCCGTCCACGGCACATCGCCTGCTGAACACGCTGGCCGATATGGGCTTCGTGACTCAGGCCAAGGATTCCGGACTTTGGTACGTCGGTTTGAAGACTTATCGGGTCGGTTGCGCATTTGTTTCTAACCGCGATTTTGTCGGTGAGAGTCATGCTTATTTGCGCAGACTCATGGAGGCTTCGGGCGAGACGGCGAACCTCTCCATCCTCGACGGCACCTTCGCCTGCTTCATCGGCCAGGTGCAATGCCATGAGGTGATGCGCATGCTGGTGCGACTGGGCTCGCGCATTCCGGCGCATGCGAGCGGCTCGGGTAAGGCCATGCTCTCCGCGCTGCCAGAGGACGAGTTGGCCATCGTGCTGCGGGATTCCGATTTGGTGCAGCTCACCACAAAAACGATCACCGATCCGCAGAAATTGCGCGCCCAATTCGCGACGATTCGGGCGCGTGGCTACAGCTACGATGATGAGGAAAATGCAATGGGTCTGCGCTGTGTGGCCGCGCCGATCTACGATGAATTCGCGGAGCCGATTGGCGCCATTTCGCTGGCGGGGCCGATCGCGCGATTGACCGACGAACGCATTTTGAAGCTTGGCCCGCTTGTTGCTCATACCGGACGAGAGATCACCGAAAAGTTGGGGGGCGTGGTGCCCGTTTCGGTGTGAGTTTCAGGATCGTTTGAGATTGTTGCTTGGCAACAACTTTGTGCTGAAATGACGACTGCACTTGGGCAAGCGTCTATTATCGGTTGAAGTCGGTTTACCGCATAAAACGGCCCATAGCCCTTACGCAGTGGTCATCTCATGAAAAAGTTACTCAATTTCAATGCGCCCAAAAAGCTAAAAAATCTATACGGGTCGCCCACCATGACGGACGCGAACATTGTTGCTACCATCGCCGCTTAAGCAAAAAAATCCGGAGCTAGCTGCCAGACAGCCGCTTCCAATACAAAAAACTGATCGAAGGACACACACATGAATGAACAGAATATTCGCGGTCTGATTGAGGAAGTCCGCGAGGGCAAACTGGCACGTCGCGACTTCATGACGAAGATGGTGAGCCTCGGCCTCGCCGCTCCGTTGGCGGGCCACCTTTTGTTGAACGCGGGTATCGCTCAGGCGCAAACGCCCTCCGCTTACAAGGCGACCAAACGCGGTGGCGGCGGCGCGCTCAAAGTGCTGTGGTGGCAAGGCGCAACACTGCTCAACCCGCATTTCGCGACGGGCACCAAAGACCAGGACGGCTCACGCGTTTTTTACGAACCACTTGCCAGCTGGGACAAAGACGGTAATCTGACCGCTAATCTGGCCGCTGAAATTCCGTCCGCCACCAATGGCGGGCTGTCAAAAGACGGCAAGACCGTCATCTGGAAACTGAAGCGCGGCGTGACCTGGCACGACGGCAAGCCGTTTACCTCTGCCGACGTCGTTTTTAACTGGGAATACGCGTCCGACCCGGCGACGTCAGCGGTGACCATCGGCTCGTACAAGGAAATGAAGGTTGAGGCCGTTGACAGCCACACCGTCAAGATCACCTTCAACAAAGTCACGCCGTTCTGGGCAACGCCATTTGTGGGCGTGCAGGGCATGATCATTCCGAAACATTTATTCGAAGCCTACAAAGGTGCGAAATCGCGCGAAGCGCCGAACAATCTCAAACCTGTTGGCACTGGTCCCTACAAATTCACGGACTTCACGCCCGGCGACATGGTTCGCGGCGCGATCAACACGACTTACCATCAGGCGAACAAGCCGTTCTTCGACACCTTTGAGATGAAAGGCGGCGGCGACGCTGTGTCCGCCGCGCGCGCCGTGTTGCAGACTGGCGAATACGATTTCGCGTGGAACCTGCAGGTGGAAGACGAAATTCTGGTCAAACTCGAAGTTGGGGGTAAAGGCAAAGTCGTCGTGATTCCGAGCGGTGATATCGAGTTCATTCAGTGCAATTTCACTGACCCCAACGTCGAGGTCGATGGCGAACGCTCAAGCATCAAAACAAAACACCCTGTTCTCACCGACCCGGCCGTGCGCCAGGCGCTATCGCTGTTGATTGATCGTGCATCGGTGCAGCAATTTATCTATGGTCGCGCTGGCGTGGCCACAGCAAACTTTGTTAACAACCCGCCGCGCCTGCGCTCGACGGCCAACAAACCCGAGTTCAACGTGGACAAGGCCATTGCCGTGCTTGAAGCGGCTGGCTGGAAAAAGGGCAGTGACGGCACTCGCGAAAAAGGCGGCAAAAAGCTCAAGTTCGTCTACCAAACCTCGGTCAATCAACCGCGCCAAAAGACACAGGCGATTGTGAAACAGGCTTGCCAAAAAGCAGGCATTGATGTCGAACTCAAAGCGGTAACGGGAGCAGTGTTTTTCTCCTCTGACGAGGGCAACCCGGACACCTACACCAAGCTCTACGCTGACTTGCAGATGTACACCACGACCATGAACGCGCCGGACGCTGAAATTTTCATGAATCAGTTTTGCTCGTGGGAATTCGCGACCAAGGCCAACAAATGGCAAGGCCGTAACAGCACACGCTGGTCGAACCCGGAATACGACAAGGCATTCCGTGCTGCGGAGGGTGAGCTTGATCCGGTTAAACGAGCCGCGCTGTACATCAAGATGAACGATATGGTGGTGCAGGATCACGCGGTCATTCCCGTCGTGTCTCGTCCACGTGCCCGCGGTGCCAACCTGAAACTCAGATTCTCCGAGAGCGGTTGGGACAGTGATTTTTGGGCACTGCAAGACTGGTATCGCGAAGCCTAGACAGGTACGCCTCGCATGACATTGTCCGGGACCTACGTCCTGCGCCGGGTGCTGATTGCCCTGCCCAGTTTGCTGGGCATCAGCCTCGTGTTATTCACGGTGCTCGCACTGGCTCCCGGCGATCCATTCGGCGATATTGTTTCCAACCCGAACATTCCCGCCGAAGTCGCGGCAAACCTGCGCAAAAAATTCGGGATGGACGACCCGGTGATGGTGCGCTATTTCCGCTGGTTGCTGGCGATGCTGCAAGGCGATTGGGGCTTCTCGTTCGCCAGCCGCATCAACGTGGACACGCTCATTTTGCAGCGCCTGCCGACGACGTTACTCGTGGTGGGATCATCGCAAATTCTGGCGCTTTTAATTGCGCTACCTGTGGGCGTTTATGCCGCCACACGTCCTTACTCGCTGTTTGACCAAATCGCGAACACGCTGACCTTCGTCGGTTTTTCGCTGCCGACGTTCTTCACGGGCCTCATGCTGATTCTCGTGTTTTCGATTCAACTGGACTGGCTGCCTTTCGTTTATCGTGCCGACATCGCATCGACGGGCTGGCATTTTTATTGGGATCACTTAAAGCAGACCATCATGCCGGTGACCGTGCTGGCGCTGTTTCAGGCGGCATCGTGGACGCGTTATGTGCGCTCGGCCGCACTCGACGTCGTGAAGCTCGATTACGTAACGACTGCGCGCTCGAAGGGCCTCAAGGAAAGCGTGGTGGTGCTGAAGCACGTGGTGCGCAACGCGATGATTCCGGTGGTAACTTTGGTCGCGCTACAGGTTCCGGCGATTTTCGGCGGCGCGATTGTCACCGAACAAATTTTCCGCGTTCCCGGCATCGGCTCGCTGCTCATCAGCGCTATTCTCGCAAACGACACGCCTGTCATCATGGCCGTCACGTTCGTGTTTTCTTGCCTCGTGATTTCGTTTAATTTGCTCGCCGATATTTTGTATGCGTGGCTTGATCCGCGCATTGCGCTGAGCTAGCGGTATGGCGACATCACTATCTCCCAACACTGCTGATTCGGTCGCCGAGGCGGCTCGCCCAAAACCCATCTCTCTCGCTCAGGACATCTGGCGTCGCTTCAAGCGTCACCGCCTGGCGCTCATAGGCATGGTCATCCTGATCGTGATCGTGGTTGGCGTCATCATCGGCCCGTGGTTATGGACGGTTCCGATTAACGAAATCGACTTTGGTTCGCGACTTAAACCGCCATCGGCGGCTCACCCTTTCGGTACCGATGATTTGGGACAGGATTTGCTGGCGCGCATGCTTTACGGCGGCCGCATATCCATGGCCGTCGGAATCGCGGCGATGTTGATCGCCATTGTCGTGGGCACCATTGTTGGCTCGATTGCTGGAATGTCGCGCGGCATCGTCGATACCGCTCTGATGTGGATGACGGATCTCTTCCTTTCGTTGCCGCAACTGCCGCTTTTGCTGCTGATCATCTACCTGTTCCGCGACTCGCTCAAGAAAATCGTCGGGCCGGAAGTCGGCGTATTTGTGATGGTAGTCGTCGTGATTGGTGGGTTCCGATGGATGCCCGTCGCGCGGCTGGTACGAGCACAATTTCTGTCGTTGCGCGAGAAAGAGTTCGTTGAAGCTGCGCGCGCGCTCGGCGCTAGCCGCACGCGACAAGTCGCGCGTCATATCCTGCCCAATGCGCTCGGCCCCGTGATCGTCGCCGGCACGATCGACGTCGCCGCCGCCATCATCGCCGAGTCGACGCTGTCGTTCCTTGGACTTGGTTTTCCGCCGGACATTCCGACCTGGGGGCGCATGCTGTTCGACGCCAAAGACTATCTCGACATCGCGCCGTATTGGGCGCTGTTTCCCGGCATGCTGATCTTTTTGACGGTGCTGTCGATCAACTACATCGGTGACGGCCTGCGCGATGCGCTCGATCCACGGCGGGTGCTCGGATGATCACCGCGACCAAAGAGCGCATGCTCGAAATCAAAGATCTGAAAGTGCATTTCGACACCGAAGATGGCGTGTTGCACGCAGTCGACGGCGTGAGTTTTGGCATTGATGCCAGCGAAACACTCGGCGTAGTTGGTGAATCGGGATGCGGCAAAAGCGTCACGGCAAAAACGATCACGCGCTTGCTCGACATGCCGCCCGGTCGCATTGTGGGCGGCGAGATTCGGTGGAAAGGTAACGATCTCATCAAGGCCAGTGACGAGGCGATTCGCGCGTTGCGTGCCCGCGAGATCGCGATGATTTTTCAGGAGCCGATGACCTCGCTGAATCCCGTCTATACGGTGGGCGAACAGATTGCCGAGGTCGTTCGCCTTCATGACAAATCAGGCCGACGCGCTGCGATGGATCGTGCAACCGAGATGCTGCGTCTGGTCAACATCCCGAATCCGCAGAAGCGCGTGAACGATTATCCGCACCAATTTTCGGGCGGCATGCGTCAACGCGTGATGATTGCGATGGCGCTCTCGTGCAATCCAAAATTGTTGATCGCCGACGAGCCAACCACCGCGCTCGACGTGACGATTCAGGCGCAAATTCTTGATCTCATGAACGAGCTCAAAGACAAGCTCGGCATGTCCATCATGCTCATCACGCACGCGATGGGCGTCGTCGCCGAGACTGCGCAACGCGTGGTCGTGATGTACGCCGGCAAAGTGATTGAGGAAGCGAACGTCGAGGACTTGTTCCGCACGCCGCTGCATCCGTACACGCAGGGCCTGATCCGCTCGATTCCGCGGATCGACCTCGCAGCCACGCACAAGCAGCGTCTGGAAGCCATTGGCGGCTCGGTGCCCAAGCTCATCAACCCTGCGCCCGGATGCCGCTTTGCGTCGCGCTGCGCGCATGTTCGCGCTGACTGCAAAGCGGCCACACCACCGCTCATAGAAGTCGCGCCCGGCCACAAGGTCGCCTGCGTGTTGCACGCCGCATGAAAGACGCCGCCATGTCCGAGCCGCTGTTGCGAGTAAAAAATCTGGTCAAACATTTCCCGGTCAAGGGCGGATTGTTGGGTCGAACGGTCGATAAAGTTCACGCTGTGGATGGCGTGAGTTTTGAACTCGCCAAAGGCGAAACGCTTGGAGTTGTGGGCGAATCCGGTTGCGGAAAATCGACCACAGGGCGATGCATTCTGCGGCTGATTGAACCAACCTCAGGCGAGGTGTGGTTCGAAGGCAAAAACGTCACCGAGCTTGACCGCGAAGGTCTGCGCGCGACGAGCCGCGACATGCAGATCATCTTTCAGGACCCGTACGCATCGCTCAATCCGCGTATGACGGTGGGCGCAATCATTGGCGAGCCGCTGACCATTCACAAGCTCACGAAATCGTCCGCCGAGTATGAGGATCGCATCGTCGAATTGCTCGAAACGGTGGGCCTCAACGCCGATCACCTGCGCCGCTACCCGCATGAATTCTCGGGTGGTCAACGCCAGAGAATCGGCATCGCGCGAGCGCTTGCGGTCAAACCCAAACTCATCGTCTGCGACGAACCCGTCTCCGCGCTCGATGTGTCGATTCAGGCGCAAGTCATCAACCTACTCGAAGACCTGCAGGAGAAGTTTGACCTCACTTACCTCTTCATCGCGCATGATCTGTCGGTGGTCGAACACATCAGCGACCGCGTAGCCGTGATGTACCTCGGACGTATCGTTGAAATTGCTCCGGCGCGCGAGCTTTACACCTCGCCGAAACACCCTTACACCGAAGCGTTGTTATCCGCAGTCCCGATCCCGGAACCGGGCCTCCTGCGCACGCGAATTCGCCTAGTAGGCGACGTGCCCAACCCAATCAATCCACCCACAGGCTGTCACTTTCATCCGCGCTGCCCAAAAGCGTTTGATCGTTGCAAGGTGGAATCGCCGGTGCTCAAGCAAGCGGCGGACGGGCATTGGGCGGCTTGTCATTTGAATGACGTAGCGGCTTAGTTCTGATTTCTTGCGTCAATTGCCTGAACGTAACTTCGCAACTCGTTGTCGAAGATGATGACAGCGTCCAACGTAGTGCTCAGATTGTGAGCCGCAGTGAGCAAGACGCGCCACTGTTGGTCGGAACGAAACTCTAAATCTCCAGACCTTTCGTTCAAAGTTAGATAGAGACCGGTAAGGCCGTCAGCATTCGGGTGCGCAACTTCAGACAAATTCTCGTAAATCGACCAAATCGCTGGCACTTCTTTTGCCATCCGCTGTAATCGAGTAGTGATGTTAGTGGCCTTAAAGATGTCCACGTTGTATCGACGTCCCCAAAGCGCCGTTCGCACCATGCGATCCATTTCGCTGACAGTCTCATCGCTTTGTTCAGAAGCAACTCGACCCACCGACAGCTTGAGGTCATATAGCAACGCGATCGATTCAACAGTTGCGCGAACAAGGGTAGCTGCTGCCGTCGGGTGTCGGTTCTCCAACGATTGAATGGACACGTCGGCTAGTTCTCGCGTGCGCGTAAGAATTACTCCTCGCAATACGGCAACTCGAATGATCACCGCGTTGTCATCAATGAGCAGCTCTTTCGTGACTGATTTCGGTGGTTTCGACGCGATAAGGTCTAGTTTGCGTTTGGCCTCCAAAATCACAGGAGGCAGACTTTCTTCGGACTTGTTGTCTGCCACCATATCGCGAACCTCTATCAATTAAATGAGTGCTAAGAGTGCTTATGACTTGCTTTGACACAGCATCAATCGCCCTACGTCGTCGGATAAGTCCCCTCCAAAAGAACGCTCTTATCCACCGTTTTTATATTCGTGTGCCCGCAAAACGCCATCGAGATATCAAGCTCTTTGTGAATGCATTGCAGCGCCTTGGTGACGCCTGCTTCGCCCATCGCGCCGAGCCCATAAACCATTGCTCGGCCGATGTAGGTGCCCTTCGCGCCTAGCGCGATAGCGCGCAGCACGTCTTGCCCGCTTCTGATGCCGCCGTCCATGTGGACTTCAATCTTGTCGCCCACGGCTTCAACGATGCGTGGCAGCGCGCGGATGGACGTCTCCGCGCCGTCCAGCTGACGTCCGCCGTGGTTGGAGACGACAATGGCGTCGGCGCCGCTCTCAACCGCCAACTTGGCATCTTCAACGTCCTGAATGCCTTTGAGGATGAGCGGGCCGTCCCACTGCTTTCTGACCCACGCGATGTCGGGCCATGACAGGCGTGGATCGAACTGCTCGTTGGTCCACGCGGCAAGCGAATTCATGTCGCTCACGCCTTTAACGTGGCCGACCAGGTTGCCGAAAGTGTGACGACGCGTGCCGAGCATGCCGAGGCACCAGCGCGGTTTGGTCATCAGGTTGATGATGTTGGCGATGGTCGGTCGCGGCGGCGCGGTGAGGCCGTTCTTGATGTCTTTATGGCGCTGGCCGATGACCTGAAGGTCGAGCGTGAGCACGAGTGCGCTGCATTTCGCGGCTTTTGTGCGCTCAATCATGCGCACCATCGCGTCGCGGTCGCGCATCATGTAGAGCTGAAACCAGAACGGCGCACGGGTGTTCTCGGCGATGTCTTCGATTGAGCAAATGCTCATGGTGGAGAGCGTGAACGGAATGCCGAATTTTTCCGCCGCTTTGGCTGCCAGAATTTCACCGTCGGCGTGCTGCATTCCAGTGAGTCCGACGGGCGCAATGGCGACCGGCATCTTTGTCGCCACGCCAACCATCGTAGTCGCCGTCGTTCGGTTTTCCATGTTCACGGCGACGCGTTGACGGAACTTGATGCCCTGAAAATCCGCCTCGTTACCGCGATACGTGCTCTCAGTCCACGAGCCCGAATCGGCGTAGTCGTAGAACATTTTTGGAACGCGCTTTTTCGCGAGCAGGCGCAGGTCTTCGACGTTGGTGATCACAGGCATTAGAGGCTCCCCCAGTGGCAAATTGAACTTATGTTCGCATCGTAGCGGGCGCGCGTTCGGAGTATCAGCTTTTTCACAAAAGCGCGACGAATCAGGCGCTAAGAGCTGATTAAGCCATTTGTCGACTATCAGTTAAATCGACGTCTAGCCCCTTTGCAGTCAAGCTTTCAACTAAAAGCTGTCGAATGCAATTTCGTGGATATCGACTACTGCAACGCCTTCGCGCAAAGCGCGATGATTGCGCCCGGTAGCGCGCCGAGCACGAGAATCGCCAATGCGTTCACCGAGATCAAAACGGTTTCGGCACGACTTGGCATCGCGAGCGATCCTTGTTGTGCGTCGGCGAAATACATCACACGAACGACACGCAGGTAGTAGAACGCGCCAACCAGCGACGCCATCACAGCGATCACCGCGATCCAAGTGTAACCAGCGTTGACAATAGACTCGATGACCGACAGCTTGGCCCAAAAGCCAATCGTTGGCGGGATACCTGCGAGCGAGAACATCGCCAGCAGCATCAGGAATGCGTACCAGGGGGAGCGGCTGTTGAGGCCCTTCAAATCGTCGATATTTTCGAACTCCACGCCACGGCCGGACAGCACCACGAGGATGCCGAACGAGACAAGCCCGGTGATCGCATAGGCAACGGCGTAGAACATCGCAGCCGCGTAACCATCCTTACCACCGCCAACGAAGCCGAGCAGCAGAAAACCCATATTGGCAATCGCCGAGTAAGCGAGCATGCGCTTGATGTTGGTTTGTGAGATGGCAATCAGGTTGCCAAGCACGACGGAGATTGTGGCGATCACAGCGAAGATGATCGACCAGTCTGCATAGGCGGGCGTTAGCGCGGCACCAAACATACGGTAAGCCAGCGCGAACGCGGCAAGCTTTGCTGCGGTGCCAAGGAACAACGTGACGGCCGTTGGAGCACCGGTGTAAACGTCGGGCACCCACATATGGAACGGCACGACTCCGAGCTTGAACGCGACGCCTGCGGCAATGAAGATCAGACTCAATGCGACCGCTGTTTTGTTCGCTTTGGCAAGAGCCAGAGAAATGGCGTTGAGGCTGATGCTGCCGGTTGCACCGTACAGAATCGACATACCGAACAGTAGCAAACCCGACGCCAATGCGCCAAGCACGAAATACTTCATGGCGGCTTCAGTGGCAATGCGGTCGTTGCGTTTGAGCGCGACTAGCGCATACATCGACAGGCTCAAGAGTTCAAGGCCAAGGTAGGCTGTGAGCATGCTCGCGGCACTGGCGATCACCATCATGCCGAGCGTGCCGAAGAGCACCAGCGCGACGTATTCACCGTTGTCGAGGTCGTGCTTCTTGAGATAGCTCCATGAGTACGCGAGCGCAACTGCGGCTGAAAGCAGCATCGCGAGCTTTAACACAGTGGCTACGCCGTCGGCGACGAACAGACCCGAAAACGCGGTTTCGCGAACCACGCCAGCGATCGGCGTGAACGGAACAAATACGTAGAGCGCAGTCCACAGCAATGCGCCAATACCGCAGGCGTAGGTGAACCACTTTTGTCCGCGGCTCACGAACAAATCGGCAACGAGGATGATGCCCGCGAGGCTGAGCAACACGATTTCGGGGAGAACGAGCGAGATGTCTTTCATAGTGGTGTTCTCGTGCGCCTACAGTTTGCTGTGCGACACATGCGTGATGAGCGCTTCCACGCTCTTGTGCATCACTTCGGTGAACGGCGCGGGGTAAAGGCCCATACCCAAGACGCACGCCGCGACGAGCATCAGCATCCAGAATTCGCGTGGTGATACGTCTTTCATTTCACGAACGTGATCGTTGCCGATATCGCCGAAGATCACGCGCTTGTACATCCACAACGTGTACGCCGCACCAAGGATCAACGCGAGCCCGGCGCATGCTGCGGTCCAGAACATGCCTTGCTTCACGGCGGCGAGCGTCACGGTGAATTCACCGATGAAACCGGATGTGCCAGGCAATCCGGCGTTCGCCATACCGAACAGCATCATGAGCGCTGCGAACTTCGGCATCACGTTCACGACGCCGCCATAGTCCGCAATGTTGCGGCTATGCAGGCGGTCGTACATCACGCCGATGCAGAGGAACATCGCGGCTGACACGAAGCCGTGCGAGATCATCTGCATCAAGCCGCCCTCAATACCAAGCGCACTGCCCTGCCCGCCCACAAAAAGGAAAAAGCCAAGCGTGACGAAGCCCATGTGCGAAATCGACGAATAGGCGACGAGCTTTTTCATGTCGGTCTGGATCAGCGCGATGAAGCCGATATAGACGATAGCGATCAGCGAAATGACGATGACAAACGGTGCCATCATGTGCGACGCATCGGGCACGATGGGCAGGATGAAACGCAGGAAACCGTACGCACCGAGCTTTAACGTGATCGCTGCCAAAATCACCGAGCCGCCGGTTGGCGCTTCAACGTGGGCGTCGGGCAACCAGGTGTGCACGGGCCACATTGGCACCTTCACCGCAAACGCCAGGAAGAACGCGATGAATATCAAAATCTGCGGCGTTTTACCGAGCGGAACTTTGTGAAAATCAGCAATCGTGAAACTGCCGCCGGTGACGTTGTATAGGTACAAAAACGCAACCAGCATCAATAGCGAACCAAGAAGCATGTAGAGGAAAAACTTGATCGCCGCGTACAGGCGATTCGGACCGCCCCAGATGCCGATGATCAAATACATCGGGATCAACATCGCCTCGAAGAATACGTAAAACAGCATCGCATCGGCCGCAGCGAATGCGCCGTTGATGAGCCCCGACATGACGAGGAAAGCCGCGAAATACTGCGCAGGCTGTTTCTCGATAACGACCCAACCGGCGATCACAACAAGGATGGTTGTGAAGCTGTTGAGCATCACAAACCACATCGACAGGCCATCAACGCCGAGGTAGTACCCAATCTTGTAGCGCTCAATCCACGGCACGTTTTCGACGAATTGCAGCGCGGCGGTCGACGGGTCGAAGCCGCTGTAGAGCGGGATGGTGACGAGAAAGCCAGCGACGGCAACGAAGAGCGCTACCCAGCGCGTAAGATTGGCAGCGGCGCTGCGTTCGGCAATGTCGGCCTTGTCGCGTCCCGTGGTCATCACGGCGAGGCCGCCGAGAATCGGAATCCAGATAGAAAGTGAGAGCAGCATGATTTTTTGTAATTCGCTCTAGCGCAACAGCAGCCAGGTGAGGAAGACGAGCACGCCCGCCAACATCACAAAGGCGTAGTGATAGATATAGCCGGTCTGCAGATGACGCATCACGCCTGAAAGCGCGCCGATGCCTTTGGCGGAACCGTTCACAATCACGCCATCGATGATCGCGCGATCACCGGCCTTGAAGAACAGTTCGCCCAATTTGCGCGCACCACCGGCAAAGAAGAAATCGTTGAAGCGGTCGAAGTAGTATTTTTCTTCGAGGATTTTGACGATGAAGCTGAATTGTTTGCGCAACTTCGCGGGCAATGCAGGGTTCATCACGTAAAGATAGAACGCAAGCGCGACACCCAGCATGGCCAAAATGAACGGCAAGCTGGTCAGCCCATGAATCGCCATCGCCATCGCACCGTGGAACTCTTCGGTCAACGGCTTGATCGTGTTGTGTTGGTCAGCCACCGCGATCACGCCCTTGAACCAGTCGCCATGAACGATTTGGCCGATGCCAAAGTAACCGAGGATCGCTGAGGGAATCGCGAGCAGAACGAGTGGCACTGTGACGACCCACGGAGACTCGTGCGGCTTGGCGTCGTGGCTTTGATCATGGTGATGATCGTCGTGAGCGTGGTCATCATGCGGTGCCTGGTTGTAGCGCTCCTTGCCGTGGAACACGAGGAAATACATCCGGAACGAATAGAAGGCCGTGACGAACACGCCTGCTAGCACCGCAAAATTCGCGTAAGCATGCCCGAAAATTGTGCTCTCGTGGACAGCCTCAATGATCGTGTCTTTCGAATAAAAACCAGACATGAAAGGAAAACCAATCAACGCGAGCGATCCGATCAACGATGTGATCCACGTGATCTTCATGTACTTGCGCACACCGCCCATGTAGCGGATGTCCTGATTGTGATGCATGCCAATGATGACCGAGCCTGCACCAAGGAACAGCAAGGCTTTGAAGAATGCATGCGTGACCAGATGAAACATCGCGGCGCTGTACGCCGACACGCCCAAAGCGACCGTCATATAGCCCAGCTGCGAGAGCGTTGAATACGCAACGACGCGCTTGATGTCGTACTGAATGATGCCGAGGAAACCCATGAACAACGCCGTCGTCGCGCCAATGATCAGCACGAAGGACAGCGCGGTCGTCGACATCTCAAACAGCGGCGACATGCGCGACACCATGAAAATGCCTGCCGTGACCATCGTCGCCGCATGGATCAACGCGGAGATCGGCGTTGGACCTTCCATCGAGTCTGGCAGCCAAACATGCAGAGGCACTTGAGCGGATTTTCCCATCGCGCCAATGAACAGCAGAATGCAGGTCGCCGTTGCCCACATCGGAATACCAAACGGCCCCATGTTCACGGCGATATTGGCAAGTGACGGCGCGGTTTTGAATACAGTCGCATAGTCGAGGCTCCCCGTGTATGCAACCACCAGCGCGATGCCGAGCAGGAAACCCAAATCGCCAACGCGGTTTACAAGAAACGCTTTCATGTTGGCGAAAATCGCCGTTGGCTTGGTGTACCAGAAGCCAATCAGCAGGTACGACACGAGACCCACGGCCTCCCAACCGAAGAACAGTTGCAGAAAGTTGTTGCTCATCACAAGCATCAACATCGAGAACGTGAACAGCGAGATATAGCTGAAGAAGCGCTGATAACCGGGGTCTTCTTCCATGTAACCAATGGTGTAGATATGCACCATGAGCGAGACCGAGGTGACCACCAGCATCATGGTCACAGTCAACGTGTCGATCAGAAATCCGACTTCGAAGTGAATGCCACCGGACACCATCCATGTGTACAGCGGGCCGTTAAATGTGTTTCCGTTAAGTACATCAGCGAACACGGCGCATGACGCGATGAACGAGATGAGGACGCCGAGAATAGTGACCCAATGCGCGCCTTTGCGACCGATCTGTTTTCCGAACAGGCCCGCCAGAATTGCGCCAATCAGTGGCGCAAACGGGACGATGAGATAGGTGAGTTTCATGTCGCTCGCTTATCCCTTCAACTTACCGATTTGGTTCACGTCAATGGAACCCACATTGCGGAAGAGCACGACGAGGATGGCAAGGCCAATTGCAGATTCAGCGGCCGCAACGGTCAGAATGAAGAAGACAAAAACCTGACCACTTAGATCGCCAAGATAGCTTGAAAACGCGATGAAGTTCAGGTTCACTGCAAGCAGCATCAACTCAATCGCCATCAGCAAAATGATGACGTTGCGACGATTCAGGAAGATACCAATGACGCTGATGGTGAACAGCGCCGCGGCAACGATCAGATAACTGTCGAGAGTAGGTACAGGCAACATTTATTTCTTCGCCTCCACATTAACGACGGCTGCCGTAACAGGCGTTTCTGCTGACGTAGGCTTTTCGCTAGACATTTTGAGAATGCGCAGGCGATCATTGCGCTTGACCAACACTTGCTCACCCGGATTCTGGTAGCGGGTTTCGCGACGATCACGCAACGTCAGGGCAATCGCTGCGACGATGGCGACCAGCAACAAAACGCCCGCGATCTCGACGGCGTAGATGTATTTGGTGAACAGCTCAATGCCGAGAGCCTTTGTATTGCTGCCGTCCAGCAGGATCGCGTTTGTGGTTCCGGTAAGACCCGTTTGCTTTTTGAACGACAGGCTAAGCACCAGAATCATTTCAAGGAATATGGCCGCACCGACCAGCAAGCCGACTGGCAGATAGCTTCGGAATTGGGTGCGTAGTTCTTCGAAATTTACGTCAAGCATCATCACCACGAATAGAAACAACACCATCACGGCCCCGACGTAGACAAGCACCAGTGCTATGGCGAGGAATTCCGCTTTGAGGAGCATCCACAACGCGGACGCCGAGAAGAATGCGAGCACCAGAAATAGCGCGGCATGCACTGGATTTTTGACGCTGATGACGCGGCTCGCAGAGAGCAGCAGCACGAACGAAAATACGTAAAAGACGATTGTGGCTAGATCAGGCATAGGCTGTCTCCGCGTTAGCGGAACCTCGCGTCTGCGGCGCGATCCGCCGCAATTTGTTTTTCGTAACGGTCACCGACGGCGAGCAACATTTCTTTGGTGTAGTAGAGATCACCGCGTTTCTCGCCGTGATATTCGAGGATGCGCGTTTCGACGATGGAATCCACCGGGCAACTCTCTTCGCAGAAACCGCAGAAGATGCACTTGGTGAGATCAACGTCGTAGCGCGTGGTGCGACGCGAGCCGTCATCGCGCACCGTCGATTCGATAGTGATGGCCATCGCCGGGCATACGGCCTCGCACAGCTTGCAGGCGATGCAGCGCTCCTCGCCATTCTCATAGCGACGCAGCGCATGCAGGCCGCGAAAGCGCGGGCTCTGCGGCGTTTTCTCCTCGGGAAATTGCACGGTGATTTTGCGAGCGAAGAGATATCGTCCCGTTAGAGATAAGCCCTTGAGCAGCTCCCACAACAGGAATGTTGAGAAAAAATGTTTGACTGAGGCAATCAAGATCATTACCCCTTAGTGGAAAGCGACGCCCCACGGCGTCTGCATGATGATCGCGAGGAACACAATGTAGGCGAGCGTGACCGGGATAAATATTTTCCAGCCTAGCCGCATGATCTGGTCATAGCGATAGCGCGGGAACGAGGCGCGAATCCAAAGGAAGAAAAACAGAACGAAAAACACCTTGGCAGCCAGCCAGAAGAAGCCATCAGCGAACGGCTTCATGCCGAACACGAAAAGCTCATTAGTGATAGGCAATGGTGATAGCCAGCCACCGAGGAACAACACGCTTACCAGCGTCGCGATCAAGATCATGTTGGCGTATTCCGCCAGGAAGAAAATCGCGAACGTTACGCCAGAATACTCAACGTGGAAGCCGGCGACGATTTCCGATTCCCCTTCGGCCACGTCAAAGGGATGGCGATTGGTCTCGGCCACGCCCGAGATGAAATAAACGATGAACAACGGGAACAGCGGTATGAAATACCACTGATGCACGCCACCCTGTTGCGCGTTGACGATGTCACTCAAATTCAAGCTGTTCGCGGCCATGAGCACACCGACCAGGGCAAAGCCCATCGCGATTTCGTAGGAGACGATTTGTGCAGCAGAACGCATACAACCGATGAATGCGTACTTTGAGTTCGATGCCCAGCCCGCGAGAATTACGCCATAGACGCCAACGGATGTCAGCGCGAGGACATAGAGCAGACCCGCATTGACGTTTGCCAACACGAGCGTTGGATCAAACGGAATCACTGCCCAAGCAGCTAGTGCCGGGCCAATCGAAAGGAGCGGTGCGATGTAGAAGAGTGTTTTGTTCGCCCCCGTCGGAACGATAATTTCTTTGAGTAGAAGTTTCAGTACGTCGGCGAACGGCTGCAACCAGCCAAAACCCACACGGTTAGGCCCAATGCGCACTTGCATCCAACCGATAACTTTGCGCTCCCACAGCGTCAAGAACGCCACACACAGCGTGATCGGCACAACGATTACGAGAATTTTCAACAGCGTCCAGATCGCGTAGCTGATGCCGGGATAATCAGCGCCGAGAACGAGCTCTACAGGATTACTCATGCGGCCTCCAACGTAATCGCGGCGGTTGCATCACCCAGTTGCGCTGACACTTCGGTGGCTAGCGGAACACGCACGGCGCCAACGGCCACGGTTGAATCGACGAATAGCGTTGCAGTTGCCGAAAAACCCCCTTGCGTCACGCGAACATTGTCTCCAGCCTTGAGTGCCAGACTGTCGGCCGTCGCATGTGAAACGCGAACCCGAGGTTGCTTGCCGTACGCCGACAGCGACAGCGCATGGCCACGGCGAACCAACGAGTCCGCGTGATAAATCGGCAAATCAGCAACACGCTCAAGCGCACCCGTCGATTCAGAATCCGAGAGCGCCAACATACGCACACGAGCACCGAGCTGCGATTCACTGTAGCTCGCCAGCGCGAGCGCTTTCACGTCCTCGCTGGAATTCAGAGCAGCAAACTCCGCTCCGAACACATCGCCAATAACTCGAAGTACTTTCCATCCTGGACGCGCTTCTCCCAGCGGCCGAACGACACCGGTGAACGATTGAACCGTACCGTCTTGCGATACATAGGTGCCCGATGTTTCCGTGAACGGCGTGATTGGAAGCAATACGTCGGCGTAGTCGCGCATTGCATCGCTGGCGTATGGCGTGAGGCAAACAACTTTGTCCGCTGAACCTAAAGTTTCCAATGCCTTCGCGCCCATAGCACTATCGCGCTCGGGTTCACAACCAACCAGTATGAACGCCTTCGCTGCGCCACCGAGAGCCTGATGCGCCGTGACGCCACCGTCGAGCGGCGTGGCACCTGCAATATGACAGGACAGCGTCGAACTCGACAACGTGAGGCGACCGTAGGTGCCGCCGCAGACACCTGCGATTGCGTTAGCGAGAGATTCGATATGCGACGCGTCCGATTGCGTCAGCGCGAGATCACCGAGCAACACGGCAACACGTTTCCCGGTGGCGAGAGATGCCGCAATTTGCTCGACCTCAGGGCTGATTTTTTCGACAGAAATCGGCGTCTCTTTTTCGAGTCGTTTGGCAAGCGCCGACAAAACCGCCGCCATCGTATCCCAAATCGCGGACGGCTTGACCATGACTTTTGCTGCGACCGCACACAGCGGATCGTCGCTGGTCGTCGTGATGAGAGACAGCGCAGCGCCTTTTTTGACGCGCTGACGAATGCGTTGCGCGATAAGGGGTTGCTCTTGACGCAGGTTTGAACCAATCACCAGGATGCGGTCATAGCTGGCTAGATCCGACACTTTCATACCGAGCCATGGTACGCCGCCGCCTTGATCAAGCGCCGCGTCTGTCACACGAAGTCGATGATCAATGATCGTACCGCCAAGCTGCACGGACAGCTTTTTCGCGAGCGTGGCTTCTTCAAGCGTAGTGTGCGCGCCGAGCAGTATCGCAACGTGGTCTGCGCTATGCGTTTTGACCGAAGAGGCGATCGCTTCACGCGAAGCCGCAAGCGCGTCCTGCCATGAGGCTTGATGCCAAACGCCGTCAACCTTCACCATCGGCGAAGTCAGGCGATCAGCGGCGTACAAACCTTCGTAACTAAAACGATCACGATCAGAAATCCAGCACTCGTTGACCGCTTCGTTCTCATGCGGCAATACGCGCAGCACTCGGTCACCCTTGATCTGAACTTGCAGGTTCGCATTCAAGCCGTCATGCGGGCTAACCGTTTTGCGGCGTTGCAGCTCCCAAGTTCTGGCGCTGTAGCGGAAAGGCTTAGATGTCAGCGCCCCCACCGGGCACACGTCGATCATGTTGCCGGAGAGTTCGGAATCGACCGAATTACCAACGAACGAAAGAATTTCGGAATGCTCGCCACGACCACCCATTCCGAGTTCCATGATGCCCGCGACCTCTTGGCCGAAGCGAACACAGCGCGTGCAATGAATACAGCGACTCATCTCTTGCGCGCTCACCAGAGGGCCGAGATTTTTGTGGAAGACGACGCGCTTTTCCTCTTCAAAGCGTGATCCAGATTTACCGTAACCAACGGCCAAATCCTGCAACTGACATTCACCACCCTGATCGCAAATTGGACAGTCCAGCGGATGATTGATCAGCAGGAACTCCATCACGCCCTGTTGTGCCTTTTTTGCTTGCTCAGAGGCCGTGAAGACTTTCATGCCTTCGGTGACCGGCGTTGCGCAAGCAGGTAGTGGTTTGGGCGCTTTTTCTACCTGAACGAGACACATTCGACAGTTCGCCGCGATGGAGAGTTTCTTGTGATAGCAGAAGTGCGGAACGTACGCGCCGACCTGGTTGGCGGCGTCCATCACCGTGCTGCCTGGCGCGACTTGTACTGCTTTACCGTCGATTTCTATGTTCAACATATGCGAACCTCTACCAATTCATTTCTCGGGCGCAGTGCGTCGTTGCGCGGTGCTCGCAATCCTCATGTACCAGGACGTACATTGCGGTTGCTGCGCGTCGCGCGCCTAGCACTGCATCCCGATAAAGTGAATTGTTAGAAGTGCCCATGTGTGTTGATTTGGTTTCGGCGGTTCGGTTAAATGTAGGCGGGCACAAGGCAACGCTTATTATCGATGTGATACTGGAACTCGTCGCGATAGTGCTTTACAAACGCACGCACAGGCATAGCAGCGGCATCACCCAGCGCGCAAATCGTGCGCCCCTGAATGTTGTCTGCGACTGAGTTCAACATGTCGAGATCGTCGTTGCGGCCTTCGCCATGCTCGATACGATTGACCATGCGCCAGAGCCAGCCCGTACCTTCACGACATGGGGTGCACTGGCCGCAGGATTCTTCGTAATAAAAGTACGACAGGCGCAGCAGCGACTTCACCATGCAGCGGGTTTCGTCCATGACGATCACCGCGCCCGAGCCTAGCATCGAGCCTGCTTTGGCAATGGAGTCGTAGTCCATGTTCGTCTGCATCATGATGTCACCGGGAATCACTGGCATAGACGATCCGCCCGGAATTACAGCTTTGCACTTTTTGCCGTCGCGCATGCCGCCTGCGAGTTCAAGTAACTTCGCGAATGGCGTACCGAGTGGAACTTCAAAGTTGCCGGGGCGCGCAACGTCACCGGACACAGAGAACAGCTTGGTGCCGCCGTTATTCGGCAGACCCAAATTCAGGAATGCCTCGCCGCCTTTGCGCATGATCCACGGAACTGCAGCGAACGTTTCGGTGTTGTTGATCGTGGTTGGCTTGCCGTACAGGCCAAAGCTCGCGGGGAACGGCGGTTTGAAGCGCGGTTGGCCCTTTTTTCCTTCAAGCGATTCCAGCAAGGCGGTCTCTTCACCGCAAATGTACGCACCATATCCGTGGAATGCATGCAGCTGAAAGTCGAAGCCGCTACCTAGAATATTTGCGCCGAGAAAACCTGCGGCACGCGCCTCTTCCAGCGCTTCTTCAAACAACTCATATACCGAGAAAATCTCGCCGTGAATATAGTTGTAGCCCACCGTGATGCCCATCGCGTAGGCGGCAATCGCCATGCCTTCAATGACCATGTGCGGGTTATAGCGCAGGATGTCGCGATCCTTGAATGTGCCCGGTTCGCCCTCGTCAGAGTTGCAGACGAGATACTTCTGCCCCGGGAACTGGCGGGGCATGAAGCTCCACTTCAGTCCGGTCGGAAAGCCCGCACCACCGCGTCCGCGAAGCGCTGATTTTTTAACTTCGGCGATAACCTGATCCTGTGGAATTTTTTCCTTGAGGATTTTGGTCAAAGCCTCGTAGCCGCCGCGCGTCTGGTAGGGGCCGATGCGCCAATCGTTAGCGTCGTCGACCTTGAGATCGGCGAAGATCGTTGCGTTGATGTGTGGGCCGAAATGCATATTGATACCGCCTATGCTTTCTTTAGATCAGCGATGAGAACATCGAACTGATCCGGGGTGATTTTCGCGCGGATGTCGTGATTGTTGACAGTAAAAACGGGCGCGTCGCCGCAAGCGCCAAAGCACTCGCCTTCCTTCAACGTGAACATGCCGTCCGCTGTGGTGTCACCGAATTCGATGCCCAATGTTTTCTTGGCGTGCTCCGCGCAATTCATCGCGCCTTGCAATTGGCAAGGCAGGTTGGTGCAGAGCGTCAGCTTGAATTTGCCCATCGGCTTCAAGTTGTACATCGTGTAGAACGACGCGACTTCGTACACGGCAATCGGCGGCATGCCAATGTAGGTCGCGAGTTCCTGCATCGTTTCATTCGACAACCAGCCCATTTCCGTTTGCGCAATGGTCAACGCAGCCATGACTGCGGATTGCCTTTGATCAGGCGGAAACTTCGAGAGTTCGCGATCAATCTTTTTGAACGCTTCGGGTGAGAGACTCATGGCTTACCTGTCTATCTCGCCAAACACGATGTCTTGCGTGCCAATGATGGCGACCACGTCGGCGATCATGTGACCACGCGACATTTCATCAAGTGCCGCCAGATGCGCAAAACCGGGCGCACGAATTTTCAGACGATACGGTTTGTTCGCACCGTCGGACACGATGTAAATACCGAACTCGCCCTTGGGATGTTCAACCGCCGCATATGCTTCGCCTGGTGGCACATGCATGCCCTCGGTGAAGAGTTTGAAATGATGAATCAGCTCTTCCATGTTCGACTTCATGGATTCGCGAGCGGGTGGCGCGACTTTATAGTTCTCCGTGATCACCGGGCCCGGATTCGCGCGCAACCACGCGATGCACTGCTTGATGATCTTGTTTGATTCACGCATCTCTTGCACGCGAACCAGATAGCGGTCGTAACAGTCGCCGTTGACGCCAACGGGAATATCAAAGTCCATGCGGTCATAGACTTCGTACGGCTGCTTCTTGCGCAAGTCCCATCCGATACCCGAGCCACGAAGCATCGCACCCGTGAAGCCCAGCGCCATAGCGCGTTCCGGGCTCACGACGCCAATGCCCACCGTGCGCTGTTTCCAGATGCGGTTGTCGGTGAGCAACGTTTCGTATTCATCGACATAAGTCGGAAAACGATTCGTGAAATCTTCAAGAAAATCGAGGAAAGAACCCTGCCGGTTCTCGTTCATTTTCTTGATCGCAGTAGCGTTGTGAATCTTCGACGCTTGATACTGCGGCATGCGATCCGGCAGGTCGCGGTAAACACCGCCCGGTCGATAGTATGCAGCGTGCATGCGTGCACCGGACACCGCTTCGTACATATCGAAAAGGTCTTCGCGCTCACGGAACGCGTAGAGGAAAACCGTCATTGCACCGACGTCCAGCGCATGACAACCGAGCCACAGCAGGTGATTCATCAGGCGCGTGACTTCATCAAACATCACGCGGATGTATTGAGCCCGTTCTGGCACCGGCAATTGCAACAGTTTTTCAATCGCCATGCAGTACGCATGCTCATTGGACATCATCGACACGTAGTCGAGGCGATCCATGTAGGGCAACGACTGGATGTAGGTCTTGCTCTCGGCGAGCTTTTCGGTCGCACGATGCAAAAGTCCGATATGAGGATCGGCGCGTTCGATGGTTTCACCGTCAAGCTCAAGCACGAGGCGCAGTACGCCGTGCGCCGCCGGATGCTGCGGCCCGAAGTTCATGGTGTAGTTACGGATTTCAGCCATGTCTTTTCTGCCTAGCTCGCGTAACTATTATCACGAATCACTCGCGGCACATTTTCGCGCGGCTCGATGGTGACCGGTTGATACAACACACGGCGCTGCTCGGGGTCGTAACGCATTTCTACGTAGCCCGACGTCGGGAAGTCTTTGCGGAACGGATGTCCAACGAAACCGTAGTCGGTGAGCAAGCGACGTAAATCAGGATGCCCTTCAAAAATCACGCCAAAGAGGTCGAACGCTTCACGCTCGAACCAGTTGGCGGACGGCCAGACATCAACCAGCGAATGAACAACAGGAAACTCGTCATCCTGCGCGTAGCAACGAACGCGAACACGTTGATTGAGTGTTACCGAAAGCAGATGCACGACAACCGCGTACTTTTGCGATTCACGTCCTGCTTCGCCGTAAGCAGAATAGTCGACGCCACACAAATCGACCATCGTGTCGAAACGACATTTCTGATGATCGCGAAGCAGCGTGCACGCCGCCAGCCAATCCTGTGCCGCAACTTCAACCGTCACCTCGTCAAGCGCAGCGACGATCCGCGCAACTTTGTCGGCCAGCGCTTCGGCAATGATGTCTTTCAACATGGTTGCTTAGGCCCGTGCGATGGTGTTGGTGCGTTTGATCTTGTTCTGCAATTGCAGAATGCCGTAGATCAAGGCCTCAGAGGTGGGCGGACAGCCTGGGACGTACACATCCACGGGAACGATGCGGTCACAGCCGCGCACAACCGAATAGCTATAGTGATAGTAGCCACCACCGTTAGCGCAGGAACCCATCGAAATCACCCAGCGCGGTTCGGCCATCTGGTCATAAACCTTGCGTAGTGCCGGAGCCATTTTGTTACACAGTGTGCCAGCGACAATCATGACGTCTGATTGGCGCGGGCTGGGGCGAAAGACGATGCCAAAGCGATCCAGATCGTAGCGGGCAGCACCCGCATGCATCATTTCAACGGCGCAGCAGGCAAGACCGAAGGTCATTGGCCACATCGATCCATTGCGCGACCAGTTGATCAGCGTATCAAGGCTCGTGGTCACGAACCCTTTTTCGAGAACGCCTTCAAGACTCATAAATCAGTGCACTCCAAATTTCAGCATTCGAGACTACTTGAGCAGGATCACTCCCAGTCAAGCGCGCCTTTTTTCCACTCGTAAATGAAGCCTACGGTGAGGATGCCAAGAAAAACCATCATCGTCAGAAAACCGGGAAATCCGATTTGCTTGAGCGCTACCGCCCACGGAAAAAGGAAGGCAATTTCGAGATCGAACAGGATGAACAAAATAGCGACGAGGTAGTAGCGAACGTCAATGCGCATACGAGCATCTTCGAAGGCCTCAAACCCGCATTCGTAAGGAGCTAATTTGTCGGGATCAGGTTTGGACGGTGAGATCAGCCAGCCGACTGCGAGCAACACGCAGCCAAAAGCGAGCGCCACGATCATGAAGATCAGTACCGGGACGTATGTTTCTAGCGACATGTCTCAACAATCCCCAAAAAAAAGGCGGTGCAAACTGGTGCTCCCCGCCCTCCTCGTCCCTGAACTTCGTCGGGTTACAAACTTGTACCGGACTTATTATTCTTAATGGTGCCGTCGGCGAGACTCGAACTCGCACAGCTTTCGCCACTACCCCCTCAAGATAGCGTGTCTACCAATTTCACCACGACGGCTAAATCTAACTAAAAACTTACTACAAACTACTTTGGAATATCGGACTTCGGTGCCACCGGAGTGATCGGCGACGACGGAACAGTTGACTCGGTTTTCACCGGTTCACCAGTCACGCTTTGCATTACACCACCGCCGGTCGACACTTTATGCGAACTAACATAGGTCAATCCTATGCTCGTCACAAAAAAGATCGTGGCAGCGATACCCGTCGCACGGCTTAAAAAATTGGCTGAGCCAGCCGCACCGAACACGCTACCAGCAGAGCCGGTGCCGAACGACGCGCCCATGTCAGCTCCCTTGCCGTGCTGAAGCAGCACGAGAACCAGGATCGCAGCGGCTGCAATCACATGAATTGAGAGGATAAAAATTTCCATAGCCCATGATTATACATAGCGGAACAGCTTCACGTAAGTCCCCTCAAGCCGCAGAAACTATCGCGAGAAAATCTTCCGCGATCAATGACGCGCCGCCGATGAGTCCGCCATCAATGTCGGACTGCGAAAACAGCTCCCGCGCATTTGCTGCCTTGACGCTACCGCCGTAAAGAACGCTGATATCTGCCGCTGCGGCACTTAACTTTGCGAGTTCTGAACGGATGAATGCGTGCATCGCTTGCGCCTCCGCAGGTGATGCGGTCTTGCCGGTGCCGATAGCCCAGACGGGCTCGTACGCGATCACGATATTTTTTGGCGAACTGGCCATAAGCGCGGCGCACGGGGCGAGCTGCCTCGCGACGGTAGCCTCAGCCAGCCCTGACTCTCGCTCAGCCAGCGTTTCGCCCACACAGATGACGGGTGTCAACCCTGCCGCAACCGCCGCTGCTGCCTTCGCAGCAACCAACGCGCTGGTTTCCGCGTTGTAAAGTCGCCGCTCCGAGTGCCCCACGAGCACAATCGTTGCTCCAAATTCACCAAGCATCGCCGCGCTAACCTGCCCGGTATAAGCGCCACTCGTGTGTTCCGACACGTCTTGAGCACCGTAGGCAATCGCGGTGCCACCTAGCGTGCGCTGCAACTGCGTCAGGTACGGAAACGGTGCACATACCGCCACCCTGGACGCTCCGACGCCGGATGATTCATCTCGGGCGGCAACAATTGCTTCCAGCAAAGTCGCGTTTGCAACCAGCGAACTGTTCATTTTCCAGTTGCCAATCACCCAGCGGTTACGTTTGTACATTTCGGAATCACATTTCATTCGCTTGCGAACAAGATTTAAGACAATGCGTCAGTCACTATATGCCGTTCATGCGCTACGCTTGTCGTCTGGGACACACAGCGCGGGCCTGACGGTCAGCACAGTATGTCAACCTGAGCATTGTAGACAGCGTTTTTTGTTAGTACCGTAGCTAGTAGATCCGAGCAAATTTGCTCCCACACATCGCCCACAATTCGGGCACAGGAGGACGAATGAAGCCTTTCACATTTTTCGCGTACGCACAAATCATCTCGCGAGCAGCGCTTGCCGCCGCCCTCGTCATCGGCTCAGTGGTCGCCTCTGCCTCCGATCTATGGCTCTATAGCGGACGCGACTTTACGGGCGCAACCGCACGTATTTCGCGCTCCGAGCCCAACCTGCCCATCGGCGCAGCGCGCTCGATTCGCGTTGGTACGGGTGTCTGGGAAGCCTGCACGGGGGCCAATTTCACGGGCGAATGCCGTCGGTTGACAGCGGGCGATTACCGCGAACTCGGTGGTCGTTTTGGCGACACCATCCTGTCCGCGCGCGACGTGACGTACGACTCAAGTGCCGGTTCGGGCGCCGTTGGATATTCGCCGCCGCGAATTCAGCTCTTCGAAGCACCTGGCTTCCGCGGACGCACTATGGCGTTTGATGACAGCTCACCGAACATTGAAGGTAGCTGGGGCCTCACCAACGCCTCGTCGGCCATCGTGTCCGGCGGGACGTGGGAAGTTTGCACCGAGTACAACTACGGCGGCCGTTGTCAGGCGCTTCCTCCGGGGCAATACAACGATTTAGGGCCACAGCTTAATTTCCGCATCGTCAGCGCGCGGGCGCTGGACGTCAATCGACCGCCCGTGTCCACCATCCGTCCGCCCGTTCTGTCGCAATATCCGCCACCTGTGGTCGTAGCGCCTTCGCCCGTTCGTCCGCCAGCCTGGAACGGGGATCGCTTCCGGATAGAGGTCTTTACGGAGACCGATTTCCGGGGTGCGGCGTACACACTGGACAGCGACACCGACAACCTGCGCAATAGCGGCTTTAATGATCGAATTCGCTCCATGCGCATCTCTGGCGGCAACTGGGAGGCGTGCGAAGACCGCGACTACGGCGGGGTTTGCATGGTCTATGGCCCCGGTGATTACCGCCGCCTGCCGCCACAACTTGATCGAGCAATTTCATCGCTCCGGAAAATTGGGGGCGAACCGAACTGGGGTGGCATTACACCGGGTGGACAAAACTATGTGGTGATGGATCCTAACGCGCCGCGCTCGCGACATCCGGTGTGGCTCTATGAGCACAGCAACTTTGCCGGCCGCACAGTGCGCGCTACCGGTGATGTGAACGATCTCTCCGGCTCTGGCATGAACGACACAGCCTCGTCGATCTTCATCACGCTTGGTACATGGCAATTCTGCGCAGACTCCAATTACCGGGGCCGCTGCGTAACGCTTGGGCCAGGTCAGTACAACGAAATGCCGCCGGGCATGAACGACGAGATTTCGTCATTCCGACGAGTGCGATAGCGCTCGCCGGTCATGGATTTGAAAGCACTGTTCGCTGGGTCGAAAACGATTGCCATCGTGGGCATGTCCACACGACCTGAGCGCCCAAGCCACGGGGTTGCCAGCTACATGCAGCATGCTGGCTATCGCATTGTGCCGGTGAATCCTAACTATGTTGGGCAGGAGATTTTGGGCGAGACCTGTGTGGCGGCACTCGCCGACGTGACGGCGCCCATTGACATCGTGGATTGCTTTCGACGCAGCGAGGATATGGCCGAGGTCGCGCAAGCGGCGGTTCTGATGCGGCCGTTGCCGAAAGTGCTGTGGATGCAGCTCGGCGTTGAAAATGAAGAAGCCGCGAAGATCGCGCGTGACGCTGGAGTCGACGTCGTTCAAAACCAGTGCGTTGAGATCGAATTCATGGCCTTGCAGCGAAATAAATGACGAGAATTTCCATGTTGACGATGAACATCAGAAAATGGCTGGCACTCGGACTGACCGCGCTGGTTGCGTGTGCATCACCGTTGACTTCGGCGCGCACCTTTGCCTGCGCGGTTGGGCAATCTATTGCCGTGCAAGAGCTGCCCAGACAAGGCCAGGACACGCTCGCATTAATTGCGTCGGCTGGCCCATTTTCGAGCAATCGTGACGGTATTAGCTTTGGCAATCGCGAGCGTGCCTTGCCAAAAGCACCGCGCGGGTTTTATCGGGAATACACAGTGCGCACGCCCGGTGTGAGAAATCGTGGTGCGCGCCGTATTGTTTGCGGTGGTGATCAGCGTGCGGCAGACGCGTGCTACTACAGCGACGATCATTACCAGTCCTTCAAGTGCATTCAACGTTAAGCGGCGCGAGCAACTCATGAAAAATTCGGTTCACGATCTGCGGGCAGACACGGTGTTGACACTCGATTTGAAGGGCGTCCGTTCAAAAAAGGGCCTGCTGGAAGCTCTAGGCACGAGCCTCAAATTGCCGAAGCATTTCGGCCACAACTGGGACGCGCTGGCCGATTGCCTGATGGACGACGGCTGGGCCAAACGCACGGGCTACACGATTGTTGTACTGGACGCAGCGGCCGCAGCGAAACGCTTCGGTGACGACTGGAATACGCTCACGGATATCTTCGGCGACGCCTGCATCTGGTGGAGCGAGCATGACAAACCGTTTCATGTCGTGCTCGCGTGAGCGCCGAATCGCACGTCGCCAAACCGCTTAAAATCCCGCGCTCTGCCCTCGTCATCGCCTTCACGCCTGCACGTGAAGTGCTGCTCATTGAGCGCGCCGATTTCTCCGGTTTTTGGCAATCGGTCACCGGTTCGCAAGAGGGCGGCGAGTCTTGGGCGGACACGGCACAGCGCGAACTGATGGAAGAAACAGGGTTTGACGCGGCGCTCTACGGCGGCGTGATTGATCTCAATTACCGCAATGTTTATTGCATTTACCCACGCTGGCGGCACCGCTATCCGCCCCGCGTCACGCACAACGAAGAGCGCTGTTTCGCCGTCTGCGTCCCCACCGCGATCACGCCACGTCTTGCACCGCATGAACACCTCGCCTTTGAGTGGATGCCGCTCGAAGCAGCGGCCCGCAAAGTGACGTCATGGAGTAATGTTGCGGCGCTGCGCCATTTGCAATCAAGCTTTGCATTGGTCGTTGGCAACCGCTTATGAGATATTTTTGGCAATAGCTTTTTGCTGTAATGACGGCTGAATAGGGGCTACCACCAAAATTGACTTAAAGTCGACTTAATTACTTTTGCCGCTTTAGCCCAATATCAGACGTGACATATGCAAAAAGCTGTAGTTTCAAAACCCCGCGCTGTCCTCTTCGATTTCGACGGTACATTAGTCGACAGCGCGCCAGATCTGGCGGGCGCTGCGAACGATTTGCGACTAGAGCTTGGGCTTGAGCTGATGCCGTACACCGTCCTTCGCCCCTACGCCACTTACGGCGCGCGCAGCCTGTTGAAACAGGCGCTTAATCTGTCGCCCGGCGACGCGGATTACGAGCCGAATCGCCAGCGTTTTCTGGCGATTTATGACGAACGGAAGCTGCAAAAAAGCCACCTCTTCCCTGGCGTGCTGGAGCTCTTAATCGCGCTCGAACGACAAAAAATTACTTGGGGCATTGTGACCAACAAGCACTCAAGGCTGGCCGAGCCAATGATTCACGAGTTGCTTCGGGATCGCGCGTTCATGCCCGCGACGGTTGTTTGCGGCGACACGACCGCGACGCCGAAACCTCATCCCGCACCCGTGCTACACGCCGCAAACACTATGCAGATTGACCCGAATCATTGCTGGTTTGTCGGCGACGGCGAGAGCGACGTCAAGGCGAGCATTGCCGCAGGGATGACGCCCGTGCTCGCCGCGTACGGCTATGTGCCCGATCTCGACCACGCCCGGGCATGGGGCGCGGCGCACGAGATTGATCAGCCGCTGGCTTTGCTGGAGCTTTTGGAATTGGCGGGTTCGCCCACCTGAGGCGCCGCTGCGCAGGCCGACGGGGCATAGACCCAGCGGCGCGGCGCGCCTTTGCTTTCGCCTTCAACCACCACGGACGCACCGCGCTCAAGTCGCGCCAAAAGCTCCGAGGTAATCGCCGCCGAGGATCGGATCAGATTGCCGTCTACGCGCATCAATACGTCGCCATCAGCAATGGCGAACATCGCCGTGGTACCGCCAGTTCCCTTCGCACGAATGCCACCCGCTGCACCCGGCAACGGCTCGAACATGCGAGCAAACGTGGCATTTTCCGACATCAGCGCCCTGACCATGCTTTCGGCCATAAAAATGGCGCTGGCGCGGTCACCGCCAGTCAGGCGACACGCAGCCGCAACCGGCAAAACCACTTTTTTCGCGGGGTCAACGCGCGGCACCAGCACGGTCACGCGATTTTCGGTTCCGCCTGATGCGAACACCACAGCATCCCGATCAACGCGCACGATCTTTTCCCCAGACGGCAATGATTCACCAGCCGCGAGCGACAGCCCGCGTGTAGCGGCGCCGCTCGCGCCGACAAAGTAAGCGCGGTCTCCGGCAACACCGACGAGCTTCATGGCACCGACGGTCACCGATTGAGCGGCGGGCCCGGCACCTTCAAGCGTAGGGGCTCGCAGCGCAAACGGTCGCCACGCTGGCAATTTCGCCGTCTGCGTGTCGCCCCAAAGCCCAAGGAGAAGCGCACAAGCCCAGCCGAACAGGCCGGCAGCAACGGTCACGGCAAGCGCGGTGGCGACCTGCTCCAGCCTATAATTTGAGCTTATTCCCTGCTTCACCTAGCGTCGCCTTGTCTGAAAATTCGCGTGCGAATTTTTCGAGTGTTTTTCAGTTCTAGCGCCGATTTTGCCTTGAATCCCTATCTCGCCGATCTCAACGAATTTACGTTCACACGACTTGCACGTCTGCTGCAACCGCTCACGCCGCCTGCCGGGCTAAAACCGATCAATTTATCAATTGGTGAGCCAAAGCATCCGACGCCGCAATTCATTCGCGACGCCGTCGCGCAAAACACCGACGGTCTGGCGCAATACCCGCCCACCAAAGGGTCGCCGGCGCTGCGGCAAACTATCGCGACCTGGCTCGAGCGTCGCTACGCACTGCCCGCGCTCGATCCGGAAACCCAATTGCTGCCAGTGCTTGGTAGCAAAGAAGCGCTGTATTCCTTCACCCAAACCGTCATCGACCCGCGCGCCGCGCAGCCCACGGTGCTGGTGCCAAATCCGTTCTACATGGTCTATGAGGGCGCGGCGCTGCTGTGTGGAGCGAAACCGCATTACGTCAATTTCGATGCTAAATCCGGTGAATACGCGTGGGATGCGATACCTGAGAGCGTATGGAAAAACGTACAACTCGTGATCGTTTGTTCGCCCGACAATCCGACGGGAGCCGTCACCACGCGTGCGCGCTGGCAATGGCTGTTTCAGCAAAGTGATCGATACGGTTTCGTTGTGCTCGCCGACGAGTGCTACAGCGAGATTTATTTTGAAGAAGGCAAGCCGCCCGTTGGCGCGCTGCAAGTGGCCGCAGAAATGGGTCGCACGGATTTCAAACGACTGGTTTCCATGGGTAGCCTGTCGAAGCGCTCGAACTCTCCGGGCCTGCGTTCGGGTTTCGTGGCCGGTGACGCCGAGCTGATCGCCAAGTTCCTGCACCTACGTTCGTTCAACGGATCGGCGATGGCAGGGCCAGTGACCGCCGCGAGTATTGCTGCGTGGAACGATGAGGGGCATGTCGTGGCCAATCGTGCCGAGTACGCGAAGAAATTTCGCGAGCTGTCGCCAATGTTGGCTAAGCATTTGGCCGTTACTGTGCCAGAAGCGGCGTTCTACTGGTGGGTGCCGATTCCTGCTTCATTTGGCGGCGACGACGACGAGCGCTTCGCACGCGAGCTTTTTGAAGCGACCGCGATCACCGTGATTCCCGGCTCTTATCTGTCGCGCGTCGCGTCTGACGGCGTGAATCCCGGTCGCGGCTACATCCGCATCGCGCTGGTGTCCGAATTTGACGAATGCCTTGAGGCGGTCACCCGCCTCTGCAATTTTTTGAGCAGGACGGCGCCATTGGCCGTTGCTGCGCAGCCCGTTACCGCGTAATTAGAAAAGAAAAATATGTCCGAAGCCTTACAAAATATCATCGACGCCGCCTGGGAAAACCGCGCGAGTCTGTCTCCGGCAAATCCTCCGAAACAAATCGCGGACGCAGTTGAATCCGTCATAGCCGATCTCAACAAGGGCCGCAAACGCGTCGCCGAAAAAATCAATGGCGAGTGGGTCACACATCAATGGCTCAAGAAGGCCGTGCTGCTGTCGTTCCGCCTGCAGGACAACGCGATTGTTAAAGCAGGTGATCTCGCGTTTTACGACAAAGTGCAAACCAAATTTGCGCACATGACGGCCGAACAAGTCGGCGCAACGGGCGTTCGCGTCGTCCCGCCCGCAGTGGCCCGTCGTGGCAGCTACCTCGCAAAAAACGTCATTCTGATGCCCTCGTTCGTGAACATCGGCGCGTATGTGGACGAAGGCACGATGGTTGATACGTGGGCCACCGTCGGTTCCTGCGCTCAAATAGGCAAAAACGTTCATCTGTCCGGTGGCGTCGGCATCGGCGGCGTGTTGGAGCCGCTGCAGGCGAATCCCACGATCATCGAAGACAACTGCTTCATCGGCGCGCGCTCGGAAGTTGTCGAGGGCTGCATCGTCGAAGAAAACTCGGTGCTTGGAATGGGCGTCTACATCGGCAAAAGCACCAAAATCTACAACCGCGCGACCGGTGAAGTAAGCTACGGACGCGTGCCGTCGGGCTCGGTGGTCGTTGCCGGCAATTTACCCTCTGCCGACGGCAAATACAGTCTGTATTGCGCGGTTATCGTCAAGCAGGTTGACGCGCAAACGCGCTCCAAGACCAGCATCAACGACCTATTGCGCGGCGATTAAGAAAGATTTGTAATGTCCGTCTCTATCAAAACCCCAGAAGATATCGAAGGCATGCGTCTGGCGGGTCGCCAGACCGCCGAGATCCTTGATTTCATTGGCCCGTACGTCAAGCCCGGCGTGACGACCGATGAGCTGGATGCACTGTGTCACAAATTTATGGTGGAGACGCAAAAAGGCATCGCGGCGAACATCAACTACACGCCGCCGGGCCATACTCCTTTTCCGAAATCGATCTGCACCTCCGTCAATCATGTCGTTTGTCACGGCGTACCCGGGGACAAGAAGTTGAAGGATGGCGACATCGTCAATATCGACGTTGCGATGATCGTTAACGGATACTTCGGCGACACCAGCCGCATGTACTACGCAGGAAAACCGACCATTGCCGGCAAGCGTCTGTCTGAGGCCACTTACGAGGCTATGTGGCGAGGTATCCGTGTCGTGAAACCGGGCGCGACCCTGGGCGACGTAGGCCACGCCATACAAAGCTACGTGGAGCCGATGGGATACTCCGTTGTTCGCGAATTCTGTGGTCATGGCATCGGCAAGAAGTATCACGAGGAGCCACAGGTGCTGCACTACGGCAAACCGGGTACTGGCATGCGTTTGCTGCCCGGCATGATGTTCACTATTGAACCGATGATCAACGCTGGTCGATCGGGCATTCGGACACTGGCCGATGGCTGGACGGCGGTTACTGCTGACCACAGTTTGTCCGCGCAGTGGGAACACACGATTCTCGTCACCGAGACCGGTTACGAGGTTACGACCCAGTCTGCAGGCACGCCGCCGCCGCCGGCGCTTTGACGCAGTGACGGCGACGCCATAACCCGGCGACGACATGACCGCGATCAGCTCGCCGCCAGTGGCGTTCAGCTCCACGCCGCCCTCCACTGAGGCCGCCGCACAGTTGCCTTCGCTCGCAGAATTGCGACGCACTTACAAATCGCACTACGCGCTGATATTTGATGCACTGGATAGCAACTTCCATATCGATGCCGCGTTGCGCGCGCACGCATTGGCGGTGGACGACGTGCTCATCCAGCAATGGCATCGTCATCAACTGCACAAACAGCCGATAACGTTATTAGCGGTGGGTGGCTATGGCCGCTTCGAACTGTTTCCGCACTCCGACGTAGACATTTTGTTGCTTCATGACGAGGTCGATGCCGCCTCGATGGAAGGCATTGAA
Source organism: Burkholderiales bacterium (assembly GCA_025354165.1). Taxonomy (GTDB): domain Bacteria; phylum Pseudomonadota; class Gammaproteobacteria; order Burkholderiales; family Casimicrobiaceae; genus Casimicrobium. The sequence continues at coordinate 76,143 of JANXNI010000038.1, forward strand.
GCGTTCCTGAGCGAGGCGTGGGACTTGGGCTTTGAGATCGGCCACAGCGTGCGCTCTGTGGAGGATTGCATCGCGCAAGCCGAAGCTGACATCACCGTCGCGACGTCAATTTTGGAGCGCCGTGTGATCGTCGGCGCCGCAGGCATTCCGCATCGACTCGACCAGCGCTGGCAGCAAACTTTTGACGTCGATCACTTCGTCAAAGCGAAAAGGTTTGAGCAGCAACAACGCTACGTCCGCTTCGAAGACACTGCCTACAACCTTGAGCCCAACGTCAAAGAAAGTCCTGGCGGTTTGCGCGATATTCAAATGGTTTTGTGGCTAGCGCGAGCGATCACCGGTGCGTCGTCGCTCGAAGCATTGGTCGCGCAGGGTTACATCAATCGTCATGAATGCGATGGTCTCTCGGAGGCTTATCGCCAGATCAAGTTCCTGCGTGCACGGCTGCATTTGCTAGCTCATCGGCGCGAGGATCGCCTGGTTTTCGAGCTGCAAAATTCATTGGCTGAAGCACTTGGCATCACCGCTGCGGCTGGCCTGCGCGCCAGCGAAGTTTTGATGAAGCGCTACTACCAGTCGGCACGGCAACTGCGACTGTTTAACGACATCCTGATTGATGCGCTGACCAGTGATCGCAATGCACGGCAGACGCCAATTGCGGACACGCCGTTTTCGGCACGCGATGGCAAACTGGATCTGACCACGCGTGGCTCGAATTTGTCAGCGCTGGAGACGTTGCGAGCCTTTCAGATATTGCACCGCGATCGCACCCACCAAGGGTTCACGCCAGAGTTGCGGCGCGCCATCCTGCGCGCTGTGGACGCGCTGCCCGAGGGTGCGTTTGGAACCGATGAATGTCGCGCCCTGTGCCTTGATTTTTTGCGTGGAGGTCATGGCGTCTATCACGCACTTAAAGCAATGAGCGAGCTAGGCGTTCTGGGTAAACTGGTACCGCCATGGGCCCGCATCGTCGGGCAAATGCAGCACGACCTGTTCCATGTTTATACAGTGGATCAGCACATTCTGATGGTACTGCGGAATATGCGGCGCTTTGCAGATCCCGTGCACTCTCACGAGTACCCACTGTGCAGCCAGCTCATGCAGGAATTCCCCGAGCGCGAAGTGCTGTATCTCGCCTGCGTCTTTCACGACATCGCCAAGGGGCGGGGCGGCGATCACTCGCAGCTCGGCATGATGGATGCGCGTGAATACTGCACCATGATTGGCCTGTCACCCGAGAATGTCGAGTTCGTGGCGTGGCTGGTTGAACACCATCTCACGATGTCTGCTTTTGCGCAGAAACGCGACATCGCCGACCCGAATGTTGTGCGCGAATTCGCACAACTGGTGGGTAATGAAAAACACTTGCTCGCACTTTATTTGCTCACGGTTGCCGACGTTCGTGGCACCAGCCCGAAGGTCTGGAACAACTGGAAGGCGCGCCTGCTGGAGCAGCTTTTCCGGTCGACGCGGTGGCATTTCAATGCAGCGGGCGAATCGAGTGTGTTCGATTTGCTGGCTGATCGTCTGGTCGAGGCGCGGCGATTGCTCGCGCTCTACGCCATTGATGTTGAGCGGGCAGAAAAATTCTGGCGAACGCTGGATTCGGTCTATCTGCAACGCCATAGTGCTGACGAGATCGCTTGGCATGCGAGGAACCTCTTCTTCCGTATGGATACCGAAAAACCCGTTGTGCGGACGCGCCTCATGCCGTCGGGCGAGGGCCTGCAAATCATGGTGTATGTCAAAGACCGTGCGGAGTTGTTTGCGCGCATCATGAACGTGTTTGCCCGTCTGAACTTCTCGGTTCTGGATGCGCGCGTTCACACGTCAAAGATGGGCTATGCACTCGACACGTTCACTGTAGTCAATCCGGGTTCGATCAGCGCCGCTTACCGCGATGTCACGCAGCTGGTCGAACATTCGCTGATCGAAGTTCTGACCGAAGACAAAGTGTTACCCAAAACACCGCTGGGTAAACCGACGCGTCAGCAACGACATTTCCCCATCACCCCGGTGATCGAAATCACTGGCGATGAACAGGGACAACGGTTCGTGCTGGAAATCGTCGCCGCAGATCGCACCGGGCTCCTGGCGCGTATCGCCGACGTGCTATCGAAACGCGGCATCTCCATCCAGACCGCACGGGTCAACACGCTGGGCGCTCGCGCAGAAGACGTATTCGTTGTTTCCGGCGGACGCCTCGCCGAAGAGGCTACGCGGATTACTCTGGAGACTGAGCTGGCCGAGGCGATTGCCTAGATGCGGCTCGCTTGAAGGCGAGCGGGCCTTACTGGACATACAAAATGGATCAAAAGAAGCTGGCCCAAATCATCTTCACACTCATCGTAGCCGCCATCGGCGCGTGGCAATATATTGGGGCAAATCGTCATACTGAATCGAGTTTGCCGCCGCCCCCCTCCATGCCAATGCCGCGAGCAGAATCGCGAGACGGCAGTGCACGAGAATCCCAGTCACAAGCGCCGCGACACGAGCGCGGTGAGCGCGGCGACCGATCCGCGGGGCGCGTCGGTGATTTTGACTACTACCTCGTCAGCCTGTCGTGGTCTCCGTCCTACTGCGTTCTGCACCCGGACGATCAGCGGCAATGTGGCAAAGGTTATGGCTTCGTACTGCACGGCCTGTGGCCGCAAAAGATGAGCGGTGGCTACCCGGAAGACTGCGAATCTACCGAAGCGCTTCCCGAATCGATTGTTCGAAAAACGCTACCTTTCATGCCCAGCGAAAAGCTCATTCACCACGAATGGACGAAGCACGGTACGTGCAGTGGACTCGGGGCAGAGTCCTACTTTTCGCTTGCTGATCGGGTATTTTCGGCGATACGCGTGCCTGTCAAATTCGAGCAGCCGCAAACAGCATTCACAGTCTCTGTCGACGAAGTACTGCGTGATTTCGCCGCCGCCAACGCGCAATTTCCGACTGACACTTTCACCGTGCAATGTTCAGGCAATGAGTTGCAGGAAGTTCGCGTGTGCATGAGCACGGACGGCAAAGCACAAACCTGCGGTCGCGGTGTGCGCTCGCAGTGCCGGGACGGACAAGTGCAGGTTCCCGCGTCGCGCTGAGCAAGCAAGGTTTGCGGTTTATGCCACCAATGCCGGAAACAGTACATCAGTAAAGCCAAATTTGGTCATATTCTGGATGCGGCGCGGATAAAGTACGCCGTCTAGATGGTCGCATTCATGTTGCACGACCCGCGCATGAAACCCATCAACAATACGCTCAAACTCAGCACCTGTGGCGTCTCGCCCTGAATAGCGCAATTGCTCATAACGTGACACCTCACCGCGCAAACCGGGCACAGACAGGCAACCTTCCCAGCCAGCAGACACGTCATCGCTCAGCGGCTCCAGAACAGGGTTACAGAGCACAGTGAACGGAATATCAGGCGCATCAGGGTAGCGCGGATTTTTGCCGGTGCCGCCGAAGATCACCACGCGTAGATCAACGCCGATTTGCGGGGCGGCGATGCCTGCACCGTTGGCAGCTTTCATGGTATCGATCAGGTCAGCAACCAGCTCACGCATTTCTTCGGAGTCAAACATCGATTCCGGCACGGGCGGCGCGACACGCAGCAAGCGCGCTTCGCCCATCTTGAGGATTTCACGAACTGCCACTACTAGGGCCTATCCTTGTACACCAACGCCAGCGCCGCGATGATCCGCTGCACGCGACCAATGCTCGCGTCGAGCGTGCTGTCGATGTTCTCATGCGAAATCATATTGATACTGTTGCCGCAGCCGGCCGCCCAGTTGGACACGACACACAAATGGGCGTAACGGAGCGTCAGCTCGCGCGCCAGCGCGGCCTCTGGCATGCCGGTCATACCCACGAGGGTCGCACCGTCGCGCGCAATGCGCGCAATTTCTGCCGCAGTTTCCAGACGTGGGCCCTGCGTAGCGCCGTACACGCCCGCTGCGACCACGGGCTCACTCACTAACGCCGCGGCGCGCCCGATGGCATCCCGCAACTCATCGCTGTAGGGACGTGTGAAGTCCACATGCACGACATTGCGATCACTACCGTCACAAAACGTGTGCTCGCGACCATAGGTGTAATCGATGATCTGATCCGGTACCGCAATCACGCCTGGTCCGGTGTTGTCGGCAATGCCGCCAACCGCTGCGACGGCGAGCACGTCAGTCGCCCCAGCCTGCTTCAGCGCCCAGACATTCGCCCGGTAGTTGATGCGATGCGGCGCGTGAATATGGCCCGGGCCGTGGCGGGCGATAAACAACATCGGAACGTCGTTCATTTCACCAAAAGTGAGGGGGCCGGAAGGCTCGCCAAATGGCGTTCTTGCAATCTCCCGGCGGATCACATTCATTTGTCCGAGACCAGCGAGGCCGCTGCCTCCGATTACTGCAAGCATGTTTACTTGAGACCGTTACGTTAAAACGCTATTCTCGCAGTATTGACCCCGTGTCGCGTTCCCTCTCTTACCCATGTATCTCACCCGATTGCTGCAACTCATGTCCGAACGCGAAGCGTCGGATTTGTTTATATCGGCTGGCGCGCCGATCCATTTAAAGATCAATAACGACACGTTGCCGGTCAGCACGCAGATCATCGACGCGGCGACGGCGCAAAAAATCGCCTACGAAGTCATGAGCGCAGACGAAATCGAGCGCTTCGAGCGTGACTGGGAGATGAATCTTTCGCATGTAGAGCCAGAGTACGGCAACTTCCGCGTCAACGTCCTGCGTCAACGTGGCACCGTGTCGATGGTGGTGCGCTACATCCGCAGCAGCGTTCCTGAGTTTGCGTCGCTAAATCTGCCCTCGGTGTTGCTAGATCTCGCAGTAGAACGTCGTGGGTTGATTCTGGTGGTCGGCTCCACTGGCTCGGGCAAATCAACGTCGCTCGCCTCGATGATCGACCACAGAAACACCCACACCACGGGCCACATTCTGACAATCGAAGACCCTATCGAGTATTTGATTCGTCACAAGCGATGCGTGGTCAATCAACGTGAAGTCGGACACGACACCAAGTCCTACGACAACGCATTGCAAAACGCGCTGCGCGAAGCCCCCGATCTGCTGCTAATCGGTGAGGTACGCGACCGCTCCACCATGCAACACGCGCTAACGCACGCACTCACAGGCAATCTGTGCCTGACCACGCTGCACGCGACAAATAGCTACCACGCCCTCTCCCGCATCATCAACATGTACCCGCAGGACGCGCGCTCCGGCCTTCTGGCGGACTTGGCGTATGGCCTGAAAGCCATCATCGGGCAGCGTCTGGTCAAGACCAAGAACGGTAATTTGCAGCCAGCCGTTGAAGTGCTGATCAACACCAAGCTAATCGGCGAAATGATCACGTCCGGAGAGTTACACAAAATCAAAGAGGCGATGGAGCAGAGTTTGACGCCTGGCTCCTGCACGTTTGAGCAGGCGTTGGGCAAGATGTACCTCAACGGCACAATTACGTATGAGGAAGCGTTGACCGCTGCCGATTCGCCGACCAACCTTGCGTGGCTCATCAATCAATCGCAGCAAGCGGTAAGTTCTGGCGGGCAACGCCGCAATGTGGCCTCCGCGACCAATTTCGACGACTTTGAACTTGCAAAACAGCCCGAACACGCCCGATAGCCACAACCTCAGCGAAAGGGTCGGCTGTGTCTGAGTCATTCACCGGTCTTTCCCGAACGGCCGAACTCGCCGCGCAACTCATCGCGCAACCGTCCGTCACGCCGGATGATCGCGACTGCCAGCGCATCGTGGGTGAGCGTTTGGCGCGCCTGGGATTCCGGCTGGAAACCGTGCGCCGCAATGGTGTGACCAATTTGTGGGCACGACGCGGCGATGCGCGTCCGCTGGTTTGCTTCGCGGGACATACCGATGTCGTACCGACCGGGCCGCGAGATCAGTGGCTTTCCGATCCCTTCACGCCGACCGTGCGCGATGGCGTGCTTTATGGCCGCGGCGCGTCGGACATGAAAACGTCGATTGCCGCGTTTGTCACTGCGGTCGAAGATTTTCTGGCGTCCCATCCCAACCCAAAGGGTTCCATAGCGTTTTGCCTGACATCAGACGAAGAAGGCCGGGCCATCGACGGCACTCGTTTGATGGTCGAAATGCTGCGCGAACGCGGCGAGGCGATTGACTATTGCATGATCGGCGAGCCGAGCTCGGTCGACAAGCTGGGTGACATGATCAAGATCGGCCGTCGCGGCACGCTCTGCGGCAAAGTGCGAGTGAATGGCATTCAGGGCCACATCGCCTACCCTCACCTCGCCTCAAATCCCATCCATTCCGTCGCTCCCGCGCTGACCGATCTCACGCGCGAAACCTGGGACGCAGGCAACGAACATTTCCCGCCCACTAGCTTTCAAGTCTCGAACATCAACTCGGGCACTGGCGCGGGCAATGTGATTCCCGGCGCGCTGGAAATGTTGTTCAATTTTCGATATTCCACCGAGAGCACGCACGAGACGTTGAAGTCGCGCTTCACGGCGATGATGTGTCGCCACAATGTGCCGTGCGACATCGAATGGACGGGACTCGGTTTGCCATTTTTGACCGAGCAAGGCGCGCTCGTTGCAACGATGAAGCAGGCCATTGAAAAAGTTACCGGCATTGCGCCCGCACTCTCCTGCACGGGCGGAACATCCGACGGTCGATTCATCGCGACCTGGTGCCGCGAACTGGTGGAATTCGGCCCCACCAACGCCACAATCCACAAGATCAACGAATGCGTCGCGTTGAATGAAATCGAACCCCTGCGCGAGGTTTATCTGCAAGTCCTGAAATCGCTACTGTCCGAAAATAATTCATGAGTTTTTTAACGCCCCTTACTTTCCCCAACGCCGTTCCACAAGAGCTCGCCACCATCGGCGACTGGTGGCGCTTCGGCGTCAGCTCGCTGGCGCGCGTTGATGCCCAATACGGGCAGGGCACGACCGACGCCGGTCAGGACGCGCTCTTTCTGATCCTCGGTGCGCTCGATTTGCCGCTCGACAGCTTTGAGCAAATGAGCGGCTATTCACTGACTGGATTTGAGCGCAAGCAGGTTTTCAACGCGCTCAAACATCGGGTGCTGGATCGCGTTCCTGCAGCCTACATTTTGGGTTTTGTTGAGCAGATGGGTTTGCGCTTCAAGGTCGATGAACGCGTGCTGATTCCGCGCTCGTTTATCGGTGAATTGCTTGATGACAGCCTTGCTGACTGGATCGACAATCCTGATGACGTGAAAGAAGTGCTCGATCTGTGCACCGGTTCCGGCTGCCTCGCCGTGCTCGCGGCGCATGCCTTTGCGCGGGCGCATGTGACCGCAGCGGACATCTCTCCGGAAGCGCTGGCCGTCGCGCGTGAGAACGTTCTCCTGCACGGACTCGTGGAGGACGTCACGATGGTGCAGAGCGATTTATTCGCCTCGCTGAAAGGTCAAAAATACGACGTAATCATCAGCAATCCGCCATACGTCACGGATGCCAGCATGGCCGCGTTGCCCAGTGAATTTCGCTGCGAACCCAAGCTTGCGCTGGCTGCTGGCGCGGATGGCAATGACGTCGTGCGACGCTTGTTGGCCGAAGCGAAAGCGCATCTGACCGCGCACGGTGTTTTGCTGGTCGATGTCGGTCACAACCGCGATCTGGTTGAGGACGCGTTCCCGACCTTGCCGTTTACCTGGCTTGCCACCGAAGCGGCCGAAGCGGGTGTGTTCGTGCTTCGAGCCGAGGAACTTAATTGAAGCGAACGCTCGCGCTCATCGGCGGTGGTCATGCCCACGTCGAGGTGTTGCGGCAACTGGCCGAAAAACCTCCGTTTGACGCCGACGTAGCGCTGTTTAATCCTAGCCCAAGCGTCTGGTATTCCGGCATGCTTCCGGGCGTCATAGCGGGGCATTACACGGCCAATGATGCCAAGGTAAACCTCTGGGCACTGTGTCAGCGAGCACGCGTGCGCTTCTTTGAAACGTCGGTAACCGGGCTCAATGGCGATAACGCATTGCTGGAAGCCGCGCACGGCGAGCGTCATCGTTTCGACTACGCCTCGCTCGACCTGGGCAGCTTGTCGCTCTCGATTCCGACGGCACCGGGCGCGTACGTCGTCACGGTAAAGCCGATCGAGCCCCTGCTCGCCGCCATCACCGAATTTGACAGCGTGCGTGCGTCCGGGCTCGTCGTTCGCGTGGTGGGCGGCGGTGCGGCGGCGGTCGAGGTTGCGCTCGCGCTTGCTTTCCGTTGGCGCAGCATGAAAAACCGCCGCGTGTCGATCGTCACCGCCACCGGATTGCTGGAAGCCTTTCCACGGCGCGTGCGGGCGCTGGCATTGCGCGCCTGCCGCAAAGACGGCGTTGAAGTGCTCGAAAACAGCCCTGTCGAACAGATCGAACCTACGCGAATTCGCCTGACCAACGGACAGACCATTGACACGCAATTGACCGTCCTCGCAACTGGCTATGCCCCGGCTGCGTTGTTGGCAAAAACCGATCTGGCGCGCTCAACCGACGGCAGCGCGCACGTCACGCCAACGCTGCAAAGCTCGAATCACCCACATGTTTTTGCGGCCGGTGATTGCGCGCATTTGAGCGGCGCAGTGGTGCCGAAATCGGGCGTCTACGCCGTGCGGCAAGGGCCGCTGCTGGCGGCGAACTTGTTGGCGCGATTAAGCGACAAGCCTTTGGCCGAATATCAGCACAATCCAAATGCGCTGATGCTGCTCTCACTCGGCCGGAAACGCGCTATTGCCAGCCGCAATGGCTTCGCGCTCGGCGGCGACTGGGTATGGCGCTGGAAAGACAAAATTGATCGCGAGTGGATTCAGAAGTACGCGCCGCCATAGTTCTGGCGGATCAATTTATTCGTTAAATGACGGTTGATTGGGGGCTAGAGCGCCGAATCGTCAATAGTCGAGTATTGCAAAATATCAGTTTCAGCCCGGTACAGCAGTGCGTTCAGATAAAAGCTGATCAGCTTTCGACCGCATCGACATATTGCCAGCGGCCGTCAGTGCGCGCAAATCGGCTCAACTCATGCAAACGATCCGCCGGACCACCTCCGGGCGGCTTGCTGCGGGCAACGAATTCCACGAAGCCCTCTGCGTCCGACGTCGTCCACGCGCGCTTGACGGTCAGACCAAGCCACTTCACGCCGGAATCAAAGCGCTCCAACTTTTCTGGTCGCGTTGACGCATGCCAAGTGCCCAGCACGTAGTCACGCAGACCTAGCACATAGGCGCTGTAGCGCGAGCGCATGAGCGCCTCGGGCGTTGGAGCCAGCAAATACAGCAATCCTGCGTGATAGCGGCCACAGCACGCCTCGTACGCTGCCCCCGAACCGCACGGGCACACCACCACTGCTCGCTAGCCCGCGCGCAGCTTGGCTTTCAGCGATGCGCTGATCTCTGGTCGCTCGGCGAAAGGATCGGTTGGATTGCGCATTTCGGTGATGTCCGTCATGCGCGTGGCGACGTTACCGAGTGCGTTCGGATGACTGAAAATGTAGAACTTTTCGTTCTCAATCGCGTGGAACACGCGCTCCGCGATCATCGGCGCCGTGATCTTGCCGGAGCTCACAGCCTTGCTGCTTTGTGCCTGTGCGACGAGTTGCGACAGGGTCGGGCCGGTATCGTTTTTCATGTCCGCCGGGCGATTGCGATGCGAATTGGCGATGCCTGTCGCGACAAAATATGGGCACAACACGGCGGCCGTGACCTGATCGCTCACCAGCTTCAAGTCCTGATACAGCGTTTCGCTGATCGCCACCACTGCATGTTTGGACGCGTTGTAAACACCCATCGTCGGCGCATTTAACATGCCCGCCATCGACGCCGTGTTGACGATACAACCGCGATAGTCAGCTTCCGCTTTTGCGCGCTCCAGCATCATCGGTGTGAACGCCTTGATGCCGTACACCACGCCCATCACATTCACGCCCATCACCCATTCCCAATCCTTGAGCGTGTTCTCCCAGATCAATCCGCCGGAGCCAACGCCAGCGTTGTTGAACACCCAGTTCGGCGCACCGAAACGGGCTTGGGTCGCGGCTGCTAGCGCCTCAATCTGCTCATGCTTCGACACGTCCACACGTTGCGCCAAAACCTGCACACCCGCCGCGACCATTTCGCTGGCTGCTGCATCGAGCGTAGCCTGCTCCACGTCAGCCAGCACAAGGTTGTAGCCACGTGACGCACCGAGTCGCGCAAACTCAAGTCCGAAGCCGGAACCAGCACCTGTGATGACCAGCGTTTTTACCGTTCCGCTCATGCCAGTTTCACCAATTGTTTACCGAAGTTTTTGCCTTTGAGCAGATCGAAGAACGCCTGCGGTGCACTGGCCAAACCATCGGCAATCGACTCACGAAATTTGATCTTGCCGGTGGCGACGAGCCCACCCAATTCGCCTAACCCTTCGGGCCACAAATTCAAATGCTCGGAGACAATAAAACCCTGAATCTTCAGGCGTGACTGCAGGATCAGTTGCGGCGCAGCCATCGGAATCGGTGTGCCGTTGTAACCCGAAATCATCCCGCACAACGCGATGCGTCCGAAGCCATTCATACGCAGCAAAACGGCGTCCATAATCGTGCCGCCGACGTTTTCAAAATGGCAGTCAATACCGCGTGGCGTCACCGCTTTTAGCGCCGCATAAAAGTCCGCTGGCTCGGGGAATGCCTTGTAGTCAATGCATTCGTCAAAGCCCAGTTCATCGCGAACATAGGCGCACTTATCCGGACCACCGGCGATGCCGACGACATGCATGCCCTTCAGTTTCGCGAGCTGCCCGACGACTGATCCCACAGCCCCTGAAGCCGCATCCACGCAAACGGTTTCGCCCGCTTTTGGCTCGCAGATTTTCATGAGCCCGTACCAGGCCGTCATGCCCGGCATGCCGACACTACCTAGGTAAGCCGACAGCGGAATGTGCGTCGTGTCAACCTTGTTGACATCGCCTTTGCCGGTTGCCGTTGAGTACAGCTGCCAGCCGCCGAAACCGGTGACCTTGTCGCCAACCGCGTACTTCGCATTCTTCGACTCAACGACCTCGCCCACTGTACCGCCGAGCATTGTTTCGTTGAGCGCTTGCGGCTGCGCGTAGCTCTTGGCATCGCTCATGCGACCACGCATGTACGGATCAAGTGACAGGAAGTGATGCTTCACGCGAAGCTGGCCGTCTTCGAGCGGCGCGAGTGGCGCTTCTTCGAGGCGGAAATTGTCGGCACTTGGCGCGCCAACGGGACGGGATGCGAGTACGATGCGTTGATTGGTTGTCATGATTTTCTACGCTCCGGTTACGACTGAAACGCCACCGTCCACGGCGAGCGTCTGGCCCGTGATGTGCTTGCCAGCGTCTGAGGCAAACAGGAGCGTAACGCCCTTTAAATCTTCGTCGTCGCCAATGCGCTTCAATGGCGCATGCTTGGCAATTGCCTCGAATCCACCCGCCATTTCCGAGATACCTTTGGTCATCTTGCTGGGGAAGAAACCCGGCGCAACGGCGTTCACACGAATACCGTATTTACCCCATTCCGAAGCTAAAGTCTTGGTGAAGTTAACCACCGCGCCCTTGGACGTGTTGTAAGCAATTGTGGTCATGAATTCCGGATTGCCGTTGAGTCCCGCAATCGACGCCACGTTAATCACACTGCCCGTTTTGCGCGGAATCATGCTCGCCTTACCGATCGCCTGCGTGAGCACGAAAATGCCGCGAATGTTTAAATTCATCACCTTGTCCCATGCTTCAATCGGATGATCTTCAGCGGGCGCACCCCAACTCGCTCCCGCATTGTTCACGAGAATATCGACTTCGCCCAACACCTTAAGTGCCGCAGTCGCGAGCGCCTGCGCTCCTTCTGCGGTGCCGCAATCAGCGGCTATGGCGGAGGCGTTGATACCCGCCGCTCTAAGCTCCGCGACCGCCCCATCCAGCTCGCCTTGCTTCCGGGCTGAAATGACAATGGTTGCTCCAGCTTCTCCCAGCGAATGTGCCATTTGCAGCCCAAGCCCACGCGAGCTGCCGGTGACGAGGGCGCGTTTGCCGGTGAGATCAAACAGAGTTTTAATGTTGCGAGCGGTCATGGTGATGTCCTCCTAGAAACTGTCAATAGCCAGATTGGCACAAGTCAAATCGCGCGAACTGACCACCGCCAGCCACGCATCAATTTTCGGTAATTCGTAATGGAAAAAGTAGCGCACGGCGGCGAGTTTGCCATCTTTGAATGCGCTTTGTTCGGCTGGCAAAGATTGCACGACATCCAGCCAGACCCACGCCAGAACTGTGTGCCCGAAAGCCTGCAAATAAGGCGTTGCGTTCGCCAGTGCTTCGGTCGGATTACCGGTTGACCACGCAGATTTGGTTGCAGCGCCAACGCGTTGCAGCGCACGTGCTAGCGCCTGGGCGTGATCTGCGAGCGCAGGCACATGCATCGCGCGCATGATCGTGTCGTTCATCTTGGTCGCGAGCAACGTAAGGCCTTTGCCGCCGTCCATCACCACTTTGCGCCCAAGCAAATCTAGCGCCTGAATGCCGTGCGTGCCTTCGTGAATCATGTTCAGGCGGTTATCGCGCCAGAACTGCTCCACCGGAAAGTCCCGCGTGTAGCCGTAACCGCCGTGAATCTGGATCGCGAGCGAATTCGCCTCCAGACACCATTCGCTCGGCCAGCTTTTGACGATGGGCGTCAGCACTTCAAGCAAGAGTTTTGCCTCCGCCGCAGCGTCAGTTTCGCCCGTGTGCGTCTCGTCAACCAATTTCGCGCAGTAAAGCGCCAGCGCCAGCGCACCTTCGCAATACGCCTTTTGCGCGAGCAACATGCGCTTGATGTCGGCGTGCTCGATGATGGGAACCGGGCGCTGTGCCGCGTCCTTGCCTGTGCCAGTGATTGGACGCCCTTGCGTACGCTGCTTCGCGTAATCAAGCGACGCTTCATAACCCGCCATACCCAGCATCGTGGCGGCGAGACCCACGCCAATGCGCGCCTCATTCATCATATGAAACATGCAGGACAAGCCCGCGCCCGGCTTGCCGACGAGATAGCCAATCGCGCCTGCCTTGCCGTCCGGTTTGAACCTACCTTCACCGAAATTCAGCAACGCATTCGTCGTGCCGCGCCAACCACATTTGTGATTGAGGCCCGCTAGCGAAACGTCGTTGCGTTCACCGAGCGTCACACGTGTACCGATTGGTTCTGCCCCCTCTCCCCTCGCGGGAGAGGGTTGGGGTGAGGGGGCTGGTAGCGTCACCAAAAACTTCGGCACGATGAACAGCGAAATCCCTCGCGTCCCCGGAACCAGTTTGCCATCCACATCAGGAATTTTGGCAAGCACCAGATGCACGATGTTCTCGGTGACTTCATGCTCGCCGCCCGAAATCCACATCTTGTTGCCAGTGAGGCGATAACGCGGACCGAGCGCATCGCCCGCATCCTCAAGCACAGCCTTCGTAGCAACATCCGAGAGCGATGAACCCGCCTGCGGTTCCGACAAACACATCGTGCCCATCCAGCGCCCGGAAAACTCGTTCTTCGCGAAGACTTCCTTCTGTTTTTCAGTGCCGTGCGCCATCAGCAAATTCGCGTTGCCAACGGTCAACATTGCCCAACTGATGCTCACCGACGCCATGCTGAAAATCGCGTTCGCCGAGGCTTCAACCGTGTACGGCAACTGCATCCCGCCCAACTCGTAATCCTGCGCCGCCGCCAACATACCCGAGCCCGCATACGCCGCGAACGCATCATGCGTCGCCTGCGGCAGGACCACCTTCTCGCCGTCGAAATGAGGCTCCTGCAAATCAACCAAACGATTGAACGGCGCGAACTTTTCTTTCGCGATTTTCTCGGCGGTGTCGAGCACTGCACCGAACGTCTCCGCGTTGTGATCAGCAAAACGCGGACGCTCGCACAGCGTCTCCACCTTAAGCCATCGATGAAGCAAAAAATCCAGTATTGCGCGCACCCGTTGTCTCCGTTCTGGGTAGTTGGGTTTGTTCATCAGCTTTTTCGTGAAAGCGCCGCTGTATTGGGGGTAAGGTCAGAAACGTGCATTGGTCGACTATTGATCATTTATGCCCCTAGCCCCAGTGCAATACACGTTTCAGAGAAATGTTGCTCGCGTAGGGTGGACACCCAACGGGGTCCACCATCGGTCGTACGCCACCCCCGTTCGGCGGAACCGCAAGCGTTCCACCTTACAGCGCTACGCTTCCTTTTCCGTGGCGTAGCTTCCGCCGAAGGCGCTAATTTTGGGATACGCGAGCATCCGTTCGATCAAGCTTGGCAAATGTTGTGCAAGGAAGCTGCCAATCCATTCGACATCTTCGAGCACCAAGTACCTAAGCCATGTGTCTGCCCCCGGTTTGATGGGCTCGTCTTTCGGACCGTACGTCGCCGCATACAACCCAGGTTGATGTGCTTCAAATGTCCGCCAATGCAATCCATCTTTGTTAGGAGGCCAAGTCCTCAATGCAACGACATTGTTGGCTCGTCTGACCGCTTCAAGTTCGTCAATAGAAAGCAGGCTTGCCAGACGGCACCATTGCGGCTGCACGGTTGCCGTTGGCGCAAACACAATCGCCGCGGCAGTGGCCGTGGCCGATCTACTGAAATTGAAGGCCACTCGCGAGCCAGTCTCTTCGTTCCACCCATACTTGTCGAGTTGCGGCCAGAAGAGCACTTCTGAGCCATCGGCGGAGCGTTGCCAACCTTGTGCGTTTGCCTTGGATCGCTTAAATCCAAGTTCAACAAAAACAGGTTTGGTGCGCTCGTTAAAAATGCGATAGAAGTCTTTAGCAACAATTTTCATGACTGGATCGTCACGCTACTTCAAAAATCCCAGCAGCCCCCATCCCGCCACCAATACACATCGTTGCGCAAACGAGTTTCGCGCCGCGACGTTTACCTTCGATCAGCGCGTGACCAACGAGGCGTTGGCCGCTCATGCCGTACGGATGGCCGACTGCGATGGCGCCGCCGTTGACGTTCAGTTTGTCCATCGGGATTCCGAGCGTGTCAGCGCAGTAAAGCACTTGCACCGCGAACGCTTCGTTCAGTTCCCACAAATCAATATCAGCAACCGTCAGACCAAGGCGCTTCAACAATTTCGGTACGGCAAACACAGGCCCGATGCCCATTTCGTCCGGGTTGCAGCCCGCTACCGCGAAGCCACGGAAGATGCCAAGCGGTTTGATGCCGCGTTGCTCGGCGAGCTTCGCGTTCATGACAACACAAGCGCCCGCGCCGTCGCTGAATTGCGATGCGTTGCCCGCGCTCACTGAACCACCGGGGACGACGGTGCGGATGCTGGCAACGGCCTCGTACGTCGTGCCGTCGCGCAGACCTTCATCTTTGCTCACGGTGACCTGTTTAGTCGTCATGCCGGTCTTCGGATCGGCGACGCCTGCGGTGACAGTGATCGGCACGATCTCGTCGTCGAACTTGCCCGCATCGCGCGCGGCGCACGCCTTCTGCTGGCTCTCTGCGCCGAAGTGATCCATGCGCTCTTTGCTCATGTTGTAGCGCTTGGCGACGTTCTCCGCCGTTTGCATCATGTTCCAGTAAATCGTCGGCTTGTTTTTCTCAAGCCACGAATCCTTGAACATGTGCAGATTCATTTCCTGCTGCACGCAAGAGATCGATTCAACGCCCCCCGCGACGAACACATCACCCTCGCCCGCAATGATGCGCTGAGCGGCCATCGCGATCGTTTGCAGGCCTGACGAGCAGAAGCGATTGACGGTGACACCGGCAACGCTGTCGGGCATACCCGCGCGCAGCAGCGCCTGACGGGCAATGTTCCAGCCGGTCGCGCCTTCGGGATTGGCGCAGCCCATGAGCACGTCATCAACCTCGGCCGGGTCGATGCCCGCGCGCTTGACGGCGTGTTCAATGGCATGGCCGCCCAGCGTCGCGCCGTGTGTCATGTTGAAAGCGCCCTTCCAGCTTTTGGCGAGCGGGGTGCGGGCGGTGCTAACAATTACTGCATCAGTCATTTATGTCTCCTTGAATTCGGTGGGGCGCTATTTGCGGTGCTTAGGCGAAGTTTTTGCCTTCAGCCACCAGCTTTTTAAGCAATGGCGCTGGCTCCCAGAAACTCGCGTCATCGAGCGGATTCTGCTGGAACTTCTTCATCATCTGCACTACGTTGAACAGACCCAACTGGTTGGCGTAGTTCATCGGGCCACCGCGCTGCGGTGGGAAGCCGTAGCCGAAGATGTAGACGATATCGATGTCGCTTGCCTTGTTGGCGATGCCTTCTTCGAGGATGCGGGCGGCTTCGTTTACGAGCGAGAGGACGAGACGATGCACGATCTCATCATCGGAAATTTTGCGTGGCTTGATGCCGAGCGTTTCACGGTGCTTGACGATCATGGCTTCGACTTCAGCATTCGGAATCGCGTCACGTTTGCCCGGCAGGTAGTCGTACCAGCCCTTGCCCACTTTTTGTCCGAAGCGGCCCATTTCGCAAAGCAGGTCTGCTGTTTTGCTGTAGCGAAGATTTGGTTTTTCAACGTAACGACGTTTACGAATCGCCCAGCCAATGTCATTGCCCGCGAGGTCGCCCATGCGGAACGGGCCCATCGCGAAACCGAATTTTTCGATGGCCTTGTCCACCTGCTGCGGCGTGCAGCCCTCTTCCAGCAAAAAGCCGCCCTGACGACCATATTGCTCGATCATGCGGTTGCCGATGAAGCCGTCGCAGACGCCAGAAATGACCGCCGTTTTCTTGATCTTTTTCGAGATCGCCATGACGGTGGCCAGAACATCTTTCGCTGTCTTTTCGCCACGAACCACTTCGAGCAGTTTCATGACGTTGGCGGGTGAGAAGAAATGCATGCCGACCACGTCTTGTGGACGTTTGGTAAAGCTCGCGATTTTGTTTACATCAAGCGTTGACGTGTTCGACGCGAGGATCGCACCGGGCTTGGCCACGGCGTCGAGCGCGTTGAAAACTTTCTCTTTCACGCCGATGTCTTCAAACACCGCTTCGATGACGAGGTCGCAATCTTTCAAATCGGCGTAATCCAGCGTGCTGGTGAGCATGCCCATGCGCGTGTCGAGCACGTCCTGCTTGAGCTTTTTCTTCGTGACCTGTGCTTCGTAATTTTTGCGAATGACGCCGAAACCTTTGTCGATGGCTTCCTGCTTCATTTCGAGAATGATCACGGGAATGCCGGCATTCAAAAAGTTCATGCCGATGCCGCCGCCCATCGTGCCCGCACCGATGATGCCGACCTTTTTGATGTCGCGCTTTGGTGTGTCTTCGGGTACATCGGGAATCTTGGAAGCGGCGCGTTCAGCGATGAACAGATGACGCAGCGAAACGGACTCTGGCGTGAACATCAGGTTGGTGAAAATTTCACGCTCGGCTTTCATGCCGTCGTCGAATTTCATCTTCGTCGCGTTCTGGATCGCTTCGACGCATTTGAGCGGCGCGGGGTAGCCCTTCGCCATGACGCCGACCGTGTTGCGCGCAAATGCAAAGTACGCATCTGCCTCAGGATGCCCGACTTTCATGTCGCGCACGAGCGGCAGCGGACGCACATCAGCCTTCTCCAGCGCATATGCAATCGCGCCCGCCATCAAGTCGTCCTCGATGACTTTGTCGAACAGTTTTTGTCCGGGGAAACTCGCGATGAATTCGCTCTTCACCGGTTCGCCTGAGACGATTATATTGAGCGCGGCTTCAACGCCAATGACGCGTGGCAGGCGCTGCGTGCCGCCTGCGCCGGGGATCAGGCCAAGCTTGACTTCCGGCAACGCGATGCTCGCGCCCGGAGCCGTCACTCGGTAATGGCAGCCGAGTGCAAGCTCAAGTCCGCCGCCCATTGCGACGCTGTGAACTGCGGCAACGACAGGTTTCGATGAGAGCTCGCATGCGCGAATCAGCGACAGCAGATTGGGTTCAGCCACCGCGCGCGGTGTTCCAAATTCCTTGATGTCGGCACCACCGGAAAACGCTTTGCCAGCGCCGGTGACTACGATGGCTTTCACCGACGGATCAGCGTTGGCCTTGTCGAGTCCCTCCGCGAATGCGACGCGCAGAGCGTACGAGAGCCCGTTCACCGGAGGATTGTCGAGGGTTAAGATGGCAACGCCATCGCGTACTTCGTAGCGGGTAGTCATAGGTGATGAGTCCTCCAGGTAGAAATTCGTTTTTCGATGTTCCGGTATGGGCGCGCCCACCAGTCATCAGCACAGCCCGTGAGTTTACGTCCGTTCATCGCGCCACTCATGTGCATGACATGGTTTGGAGCCAAGGCTTCAAACAGCGCAGATTGTCTAACGTGAACCGCAGCCCAATCGTTGAGCAGACTCTGGTTTAAAGTTGCGGGCAAAGAGAGTAATTATGAAAACCGTTTTCAAAATTGATGTGCAATTTGGTGACTGTGATCCGGCGGGGATTGTGTTCTTTCCAAACTTTTCGAAATGGATGGATGCTGCGTCGCTCAACTTTTTCGTGAGTCACGGCGTGCAACCGTGGCGCGAACTCGTGAAGACCACCGGAATCATTGGTACGCCGCTTCTGGAAATCAACACCCGATTCATGAAGCCCGCGACGTACGGCGAAACGATCGAGATCAGCACCGACATTACCGAATGGCGACCCAAGGTTTTCATCATGCAGCACATCGTGACGCGCGACGAAACGCTGCTGTGTGAAGGCACGGAAATTCGGGCGTTTTGTGTGAAAGATCCCGTCACGGATCGCATTCGCGCCATCGAGATTCCAGCCGACATTAAGGCGAAGTGCCAGGCTTGATATGAATCCGCTCCGCGCCCGATCTGGCGGCGGGATTAAGATTAGGGTATTGCGTTAGCACTTAATAGAGAGAAGAGCCTTGGCGACACCCAACTACGGATTCGAGAAGCGTCAGAAAGAGCTGGCGAAAAAGAAGAAAAAAGAAGAAAAACTGAAGCAGAAAGCGGCCGACAAGGCCGCTGGTATCGTCTCGCAGGACGACGGCAGTGACACGGACACTGATTCCGAGGGCGACGAAGCGCCTCCAGCTAGCACTACGCCGCAGCCTTAATTCACCGCGGCTCCTTTCGACGGTCGCCACGCGGCCTGTCGACGTGGCGCGCTAAATTCTGCGCTGCGCCTGACGCGTTTGCGGACGCGGATGGCCCCTGACGGCGAGGCCGGTGACGACGGTTAGTCGTTGTTCGAATGTGTTTTGATGCATTGGCTTTAGGCCAAAAGCACGACTAGTCTTGGGCTCGAAGTCAACATGCGACAAAGTCGACTCCTGATTAGCAAGCTGTCTCAGGAAGCCTTATTTTGCGTAGTGGCTGAGGGCTTGAGGCAACGGCGGCGTGCAACAGTCTGGGCAGCATCGCCTTCAGGTTTGATCGCCGATTGAATCGATAGGCGAACT
>JANXNI010000042.1 GCA_025354165.1 Burkholderiales bacterium
TATATCTTTATCTCTCACGATTTGGCAGTCGTCAAGTACATGAGCGACGAGGTGATGGTGATGTCTGAGGGCAATGTGGTCGAGCAGGGCGACTCGGATGCGATTTATGCCGCTCCGCAAGCCGCTTACACGAAAAAACTGCTGGATTCGATCCCGCGTGGACTGGTTTCGGCTGCTGTCTGACCGCCGATACTGCGCTCGTAAGTAGCTGATTGCCACCTGACCGACTTCTCGCCCCTTGTTGCAACGATGCAACGCTGACATCGCAGCTTTTTTACAGAACCATTGTTGGTAATAGGTTGCGGGTCGATTTTGCTAATTGTCGACTTAAGCGGAAATCAGCACTCAGCCCCGATAGAAACGACGTTCTGTAAGAAAGCTGAATTGTCGTTTGTACAGGCGTTTTGTTGCCGGGCTTCAGGAGTTGAGTAACAATTTCAAAGCGTTTGAAAATATAAGTTGTTAATAATCAATAGGTTGAGCGCCAAGCCATCGAGCGGCGCGAAAGAGTTCCTAAGCGTAGAGATTGCGACCCCAACCCGGTGCAGGTAGGAAATAAGTCGTCTTGATGACAGAATCGAGGTGTCATCCTTTTTTTATCGCCCGCTTTGGGCCTCAGGGGTATTTATGATTAAGAAGAAACAATTGGCTGTCGCAATTGCGGCAACTTTTGTAGCGACCGGCGTTGTTTACGCACAGACGCCACAGAAGGTCGAAAAAGTTGAAATTACGGGCTCGAACATTAAGCGGACAGACATCGAGACTGTCGCCCCGATCGATGTCATCACGCGTGAGCAGATCGAGCGCTCTGGTCAACCTACGATTGCTGAAGTGCTGCGTAATGTGCCAGCCAACACGGGTAACAGCTATTCGGAAAGCTTCTCAAACAGCTTTGCTCCGGGCGCTTCCGGCATTTCGTTGCGCGGTCTTGGCCAAAAAGCAACCCTCGTCCTGATTAACGGTCGTCGTACCGCAGGTTACGGCTTCGCACAAAACCTTCAAGACACCTTCGTCGACCTGAACTCAATTCCGTCATCAGCGGTTGAGCGCATCGAAATTCTGAAAGATGGCGCATCAGCCATCTACGGTTCTGACGCACTGGCTGGCGTGGTCAACGTGATTCTGCGTAAAGACTATAAAGGTATTGAATTCTCGGCCGGTGGTGGCGTAGCCGCTGGTAACGGCGACTATCGCTTTAGCGCCACAGGCGGTTTTGGCGATCTGGGTCGTGACAAATACTCCGTACTGGGCGTGTTTGACTACTACAAGCGCGACATGGTGATGTTGAACGAGACCGACTTCGGTGCAAGCCGCGACGTGCGCGGCATCGGTGGTGGTCGTAACTATCAGTCGTTGACGGGTCTTGGCACGTGGCAGCAGTACACCAATGCAGGTGCTGCCCAGCAAAACTTCAGAGCGGTTGACAACTGCGCTGCTTCTGGTGGCACAGTCATGACTGGCCCACAAGCGGTTGCTGCTGGCTTGATCAACCTGTCGGGCAACCAGTCTGCTGCGACGCTCGCAACACTTAACGCCCGTGCTGCTGCTTCGAATACGTTCTGCACGTACGACGTTAACGGCGCGATTACAGCACTTCCTGGCACTGAGCGCTTCGGCTTCCTGGGTCGCGGTACAGTCGAAATTTCACCTACGCTGCAAGGCTACGGCGAAGTCGGTTTGTCCGAGGTCAAATCCAAGCAGATCTTCACCCAACCGTTCTTCAACACGACAGGGCTGAAGCCTACGGCTGCGGGTCTGCAGCCATTCGCCTACACGGTGAACTTTGCACCTGGTGTTGCTGGTAACCCATTCGGCACGCTCGCGCGTTACGCCGGTTCGCTTAGCGACATGGGCACCCGCGATTCGGAAATTAAGTCTGACTCGTATCGCCTGCTTGCTGGTTTGAAATACACCATCGGTCCATTCGACGGTGACAGCGCTGTGGGCTGGTCGCGCAACGAAGTGAACAACTTCAACTCTAACCGTCTGACCCTTGCTGGCGTGAGCTCTGCGTTCGGCATCACCACGGCCGCCCAGCCACCGGTTCCGACTGCCACGTCGTCGACGTACAACCTTAACAACTCGTCGCTCAACAGCGCCGCAGTTCGTGATTCGATTCGCGCGAACTTCAATCGCAAATCGACGTCTGAGTTGAAGTTCATCGACACGCGTGCTTCGACGGAATTCGGGCAACTTCCAGGTGGTCCTATCGGGCTCGCCGTTGGTGCAGAGTACCGCTCGGAGAGCCTTGTTGATTCGCCTGCGTTGATTGCTCAGCAAGGTCTGATCCTGGGTCAGGGCATTACGGCTACGAACGGTAGTCGCAACAGTTTCGCGATCTTCGCGGAAGCTGGGCTACCGATCCTCAAGACTCTTGAAGCCCAACTCGCCGTGCGTTCTGACCACTACAGCGACTACGGCAGCTCCACTGTGCCGAAAATCGGCCTGAAATGGAAACCAATCCCACAATTCGTTTTGCGTGCCAACTGGGGCGAAGGTTTCCGTGCTCCAACGCTGCCGGAGATTTCTCCTTCTGTCGCAACGTTCTTCACGCAGGTTAACGATCCGGTCACGAATGCAAACGGTGTGAACATTTCCGGTATTTACGCCGGTAATCCAAACCTCAAGGCTGAAACGACAAAGAGCACCACGATCGGTGCAGTGTTTGAACCTTCGCGTGACCTCAACATGAGCGTGAACTGGTACAACATTGAGTGGAAAGACCAGATCGGCTCTTATGGCTTCCAGCAGCTTGTCAATGGCAACGGCATCATTGACGGCGTTCAGCGCGGCACAGTGGTTCGTGATGCGACAACCAACGCCATCGTTACGGTTTCTACGAACTTCACCAACCTGAGCAAAGTCACGACCAGTGGCCTTGATTTTGATGCGGTGTATCGCATGAATACGCTCTATGGTCGCCTCGCGTTTGACATGGGCGGTTCGTACATCGAACGGTACACGGTTGACGGTGGTGACTACGCGGGTAACAACGGCTACGGCGCGTCGTTCCCACGTATCCGTGGTTTTGCTCGCGTGAACTGGGATCGCGGTCCTTGGTCTGGTGCGGCTACGGTTAACTATATCCATAGCTACTACCAGCAACTGGTGGCAGGATCTTATTACTCAACCGCGAACGACCCGCGTTATCAAACGGGCGTGCTCGGTGAAAAGATTGGCTCACGCACGACGCTTGATGTCTATGGCGGTTATGAATTCAACAACAAGTTGAAGATCAACGCTACGGTTATCAACGTCATGAATAGTCAGCCTCCGTACGATCCGGGCGCATCGTCAACTTACCTGTACGATTTCACGCAGTACGACGTTCGTGGACGTGCTTACCGCTTGAATTTGACCTACAAGTTCCGTTAATCGAGATGCTCTACGCTGCGGGTAACCGCAGCGAAAGCAAAAAAGAGGGCTTCGGCCCTCTTTTTTTTATTGCGACCTGTAGCGATTGGTTTTGATAAGGCTATGCAGCGGTGCACTCATGGGCGCAAATACGTTTCAGCGTGCACAATAAAAGTCACCTTGACATTTCCCATTCTGGGTCGCGCGGCTTACGTCGCTGCCACAACCTGGCGCGCTTAGAAGAGCTCTACGGGCCGGATCTCCGGTCGAACGCGTTCCCTCGTGCGTTTGATGTTCGATAAAGCATCAAGACGCCTCGTGCGCAGCCTAATCTGATAGATGCTCCTCATCTAGGACAGGCGTTTGTCGCCGCATCGCTGCGGCCGCAAAGCGTGAAGTGGAATAGGGGGCCTCCCTCACGCAGCTTCGTGGATACGCCACAATAAAAAACGGCCCCCAAGGGCCGTTTGTCGTTGCCGAACTTCTGCTCAATCGGCGACTATTTTCCGATTTGCTCATCGAGAAACTTGAGCACTTGCTTATACAGATCTACGTTGTTCTCCAGCCTGCCGTAACCGTGGCCCTCTTTGGCTTTGACCACGAATGCTTTTGCTGGATTGCCGGCCTCCTTCAGCGCTTTGTCCATCCGGTAGATTTGGTCAATCGGCACGCGAATGTCGTCTTCGCCAGCGTAGAGGAACACGGCCCCTTTGATTTTGCTGGCATTGTTAACGGGAGAAATATCGCGGATGAACTGTGAGTCCAGGTCTTTAGTGCCTAAAACCGCTTTCCAGAACTCAACTCCAGAGTCGTTGCCGTAGGTATCGCCTTCAGGTGTCGTGAGCTGGTATTTGTAGTCAGTGACGGCCAAACCGGCAATCGCGCACTTGAACAAATCTGGTGTTTTCACCATTGCTTGCAATGCGGCATAACCGCCGTAGCTCGCGCCAGAGATGCAGACGCGTTTGGGATCGGTGTAGCCCTGCTCAACGGCCCATTTCAGCGCATCTTCATGGTCTTCTGACATCTTGCCGCCTACAGTGCCGAATCCTGCTGAGTAAACCTTGTTGCCCATGCCCGGCGTAATTCGGAAATTGGGCACGACGACAGCGTATCCACGCGATGCGAAAAGTTGACCTTCGCGTACGCCAAATCCACCGCGGAATGTGTCGGCGCGGGCAAAAGGGCCACCGTGAATATGCACAATAGTGGGCAACTTGGTGCCAGGTTTGTAATCTTTTGGCAGAAACACGTAGCCCGGAATTTCGAGACCATCGCGTGTTTTATAGGTAAATGGCCGCTGTTCAACGAGTTTGCCGTCGAGCCACGGACGCGATGCGCCAATTTCTTCCAGGGTGCGTTTCTCTTCTTCCAGCAAATACCAGCGCGGTGGTTTCAAGTCCGAGAACGACGTGACCAACAAGCGCTTGCCGTTGCCAACGCGCACAAATGAATTGATCGTGCCCGGCAGCGATGCGTCGATCAGTTTTTGCGTTTTGGCTCGTCCTTCGTCAACCCAAGTGACTTCCGGCTTGTCCGCTTCAACACGGTAGCCCAGAATCTGGTTGGTCTCAGGATGAATAATCGCGCCTGGAACGGTCTGTCCTTCTGAGTTTGCACCCATGTCGTAGCGCGGATGGCTGGCTACCATTTCCCCGAGTTTTTTCGTATTCGGGTCGTAGCGATAGACCGCCATCGTGTCGCGATCTTTGTTAGTTGCCACCTGCATCATCTGATCGTCAGATTCAAACGCGAGCGGCACAATCACTGAGCCTTTGTCACGCGAGTAACGCGCAATTTCTTCCCAGGGAGCGCTCTCGCCTTTGCGGTAGTACACGACGCGCGTCAGCTCGTTTTTGACACCTGCGACTACCACACGAGGCACCTGTTTGCTATCGAGAGTCCATTCTTCGGTGAGATCGGCCGGACGACCTGACGTCAACAGTCGGGTGCGACCGTTGTTTAGATTGACGCGATACAAATCAACGGAATCGGCACTGGTCAGGTTACCCGATGCGATGATCTCATCGGTATTTCCGGGAATGGTGCTTTCCATGGTCAGACCGCGATAGATACGGTTGCCCGTTCCGCGTGTTTCACGGACGGTTGCCGCGAGTCGGCGAGAGCCAGAGCCATCGCGCCCCACGACAAATAAACCACCGCCGTCAAACTGGCCTGGACCGGTCGGTGAGTTGGCTTGTCCCAGCGAGAACACCAGACGATCGTCGCCGACCCAGCGAACGCTGACCACGTCGAAATCTTCAAACGAAGTGAGCAGAGTGCCTTTGCGGGTGTCGAGATCGAGCACCATCAGATTCATGCGGCCTTTGAGCGGCGCGGTCGCTGCGAGATATTTTCCGGAGCGCGATAAGGTGGGACCAGCCAACGAGGGGTTCTTGAAATACTCTTCAAGCGATACCGGTTCGGCAGCGACGGCGACCGACGCGGCCCCGACAAGGTTCAAGGCCAGCGCGAATGCCAGCACAAATTTCAACATATTGACTCCAAAAAGGGCATGTTCGTTACAGTAGCGAGTAGGATAGGGGATCAGTGGCGAAACCGATTCGTCATTCGTCTCAACCCCTCGTCGTTTGTCTTAATTCTGGAGATAAACGACGTCAGGACGTGCGCATTGTCGCCGCCAAAGCACTGGTTGTCGTACCTCTGACGCTGTTGCAACGACGCAACGACGTAAAATCAACTTTCTCGCGAAACGCCTATCCAATATAGGAAAAAGTCGACTTTTTAAGAAAGTCGACTTTGTGCTAAAAATATGCGTAGCCCATAAATAACCGTCATCTAAGCGAAAAGCTGATGGACAAGATTCCGGCAAAAAAATGCCTTGTTTCAATCCGAATCCGCTGCGCGAAATAGCAAGAGGTTCAAGAAAGTTACGACGAATCAAGAGCTTGCACATTTAGTTTTATTTTGTAACCACAATTTCGTACCCCGATTACTTGCTTCCCGTAAATGTCAGCAAGCTGACAGCGAGCAATGCCTAATGCACAATCCACGTGTCATTTATTTGTCATCTTTCGGGGAACTATTATGAATACAAAACGAAAGCACATTGCTCTCGCGGTGATCAACGCGGTCGCAGTTATGGCGGTCACCAACGCCGCCTTCGCTCAGGATGCGCAACGAGTTGAACGCGTCGAGATTACGGGCTCTGCCATCAAACGTATCGACGCAGAATCCGCTGTACCCGTGACCGTTCTCAAAATGGAGGACCTTCGCAAGGAAGGCGTCACCACCATTGAGCAGGTCATGTCATTGCTTAGCTCGGTGCAAATGCAGCAGAGCACGGCTCAGATTGTCGGCTCCGGTTCGGCTGGTTCGTCATTTGCCAACCTCCGCGGTATTGGCGCAAACAAGACGCTTGTGCTGTTGAACGGACGACGCATCGCTAACAACGCGATTGACGGTGCCTCGCCTGACTTGAACCTCATACCTTTCGCGGCGCTTGCCCGTGTTGAAGTACTGCGCGACGGTGCGTCGGCGCTTTACGGCACTGATGCAATCGGCGGCGTGATCAACTTCATCACACGTAATGACTACACGGGTGGCTCAGTCACAGTGGGGTACGATTCGCCACAGCATCCGGGCGGTAAGACAACGAGTGCGAACCTTGCTTTTGGCGTGGGTGACTTAGCCACACAAGGCTTTAACGTGTTCGGCGTCGTTGACTATCAACGACAAGAACGAATCGGTGGAACAGACCGTCCGTTTAACACACGCTATGCGGGTGGTTTGTCGCCAACCCCATTCCCAGCCAACTATTATCAAGACGGCGATAGCGGAAATCCGGCAGCTCCAACCTGCAAATCGTCGCCGAATTTGATTTCCGACGGGGGAACAGGCTGTTTTCTGTCCACGTCAAGCTTCGTTGACTACACGCCGCAAACAGAGCGCTACTCTACCTTCCTGAAGGGAACGCTCGCGTTGGGAAGTAACGCCCGCTTGGGACTTGAATACTTCGGCAGTCAAAATCGTGTTGACTCGCAAATTGCGCCAGTGCCATACGGTGGCCTGTACATGAACCGAGTCATGCCCAATGGTCAGTTGAACCCCTACTATCCCGGGAACCCAGGCAGTTCAATTGCCACCCCAAATATCCCGCTTGATCCAAATTACACTGAAGACGGTGCATTGGCAAAAGGCCGTTTGCCAGGGTTCATCCACGTGAAATGGCGTGACTACCCCAACGGTCCTAGGGAAGATAGTCCCACAAACACTCAGCAACGTATCGTGGCATCTCTCGAAGGCACTGCCGCAGGATGGGACTACCAATCGGCATTCACGTACAACGAAAATAAAATCCAGGATAACCTTGAGGGATACAGCAACGGTGCAATGATTACTGCGGGCGTTCTTAACGGTGTTATCAATCCCTTTGGCCCTCTGTCAGCGGCCGGAACAGCGCTTATAAATCAAGCTGCGTTGAACGGTAATCTCCAGAATGCCAAGGGCCAAGTCACGGGCTTTGATGCGCGTGCAAGTCGTGAATTAGGCGACTGGCTGGGCGCGGGGCGTTCGGCGGCAGTCGCTGTCGGCGCGGAGTACCGTCGTGAAAAATTCTCTCAGGCAGCCAACATTGATTACGCAACAAAGGTGATCTCTAGTACGGGTTTCGATCCAGCCACGTTGAATGTTGGATCGCGCAACGTCTATGCGGGATACGCCGAATTGAACGTGCCAATCATCAAGATGTTAGACGTCACCGCTGCGGTTCGATACGACAACTACAGCGACGTAGGCAGCACCACGAATCCAAAGGTGAGCTTCCGCCTGCAACCGACTCAGCAAATTCTGGTTCGTGGTTCGTATTCGACCGGTTTCCGGGCACCTTCACTGTACGAGATTAATTCTGCGCAATCGTATACCAACACTTCACAGTTCGACGACCCAGTCAACTGCCCTGGCGGCAATCCTATCGCGGGTAAGCCCCGTGCGGCCAATTGCCAACAGCAATTCCAGTCTTTGACCGGTGGCAACCTTAATCTGAAACCAGAAAAGTCCAAGAGCACGACATTGGGTATCGTGTTTGAACCAATCAAAGAAGCCAACATTGGTATTGATTTCTGGTGGATTAAGGTCACTGATCAGATCGGTTCACTGGCTGACACGACGGTGTTTGGATCGCCAGCGCAGTTTGCGTCGTTATTCCATCGCAACTCGCGCGGTAACCTTTCGACGGATGGTTCAGAGTGTCCTGATCCGGCCTCTTGCGGATATGTCGATCTGCGCACGCAGAACCTCGGCGGCCTGAACAGCAGCGGCATCGATTTAAGCGGAAGCTATCGCATGCAACTTGGCAGTTTCGGCTCGACACAGCTTCGCGTGCAGTCGTCCTACATTTCGAAATATGAGTATCAGGACTACGCCGGTGGGCCGTGGAACCAGAACGTAGGCATCTATTCTGGTACAGGTCCTATTTTGCGTTGGCAGCACAATGTAAATTTGACCTGGAACAAGGGGGCATATGACCTTGGCGTTGCCGCGCACTACAAGTCAGGTTACGTGGATCAGGATCCTACCTATAGTGTCTCGTCCTACACGACGTTTGATATTTACGGGGGCTGGAAGCCAATGAAAAATTTGTCGTTGACGGCAGGGATTCGCAATTTGCTTGATCGCGATCCACCACTGTCCTATCAGACGGCAAAGTTCCAGGCTGGTTACGATCCGCGCTATTCCGATCCAACTGGTAGAACGTATTACCTGCGCGGAACTTACAACTTCCGTTGATTGAGCGACCTAGAATCGGCGCGCTCCAATTTGGAGCGCGCCAGTTTGTGGAACTTTGCGCTAGTTGTGAGAGAAGAAGAGCGGCTCTAGGGCCGCTTTTTGTGTGGTGCGTGGAGCCCCGACGTGCTAAATGGCGTAGGGTTCCACGTCGCCTAGTGACGTTGAGCCCAGTTGCGCGTCCACGGACGATTTGAGCTGCATGTTTGACAGAAGCGTCCGGCACGATTCGATAAAGAACTTCACAAAAGAACGGGCAATTGTCCTCAGCAAACAGGTTTTTAAACGCATTGCTTTGCTGATCAAGGGCCCAGCGCGCATTTTTGGCTTTTTTTTGCTATTGACTTGGTATGGAAGTGCACGTTTGCTGGCCGGGTTTCAAAGCAGATTTTCTCGGCTCCGCTTCGTTCAACGGAATGGGCAATTGCCACTTCGTCGCAGACGCGGCGTGTGCAAGTAAGCCAGCTATGACGGCAAAATTACAACCTGAAGCGGCGTGAGCTAGAAATTCAAGCGGCATGCCTATTGCTGGCTCTGCTAACCTTCGATTTTGAACGCTTTTATTTAGTCATCGTGTTGTCGGATATCGTACAACTAGCGATGCAAAATGAGGCATAATAAGTTCGTTAAATTATATTTGCGCTAAAGCTGCGTATCCGGCTCATTGGCGAAGAGGAAAGATTTGTGTCTATGAAATCATTTGTTTGTTCCGCGCAACGTGCTCTCGCCGCTCTGGCAGCCGTTTCTCTTGTCTCGTCTGCGTTGCTGCTGCCAATCGCTGCAATTGCTCAAACTCCAGCGGCGGCTCCAGCGACGACCGCGACTCCGGCAGTCCCCGCGACCACAACTCCCCCCGCTGTCGTTGCCGACGCGCCAGCTTTTCAGCCAGGCAAGCCTGCGGTTGAAAAAGTCGAAAACCCCTACGGCATCAAGGCGCTGTGGAACGAAGGTGACATTGTCGCCAAGACGACACTGATCCTTATGATCATCATGTCGATCGGCACCTGGTACATCATGATTTCCAAGCTGTTGGAGCTTTCCAAAATCGGACGCCAGGCCAAGGCTGCGGAATCCACTTTCTGGAACGCACCGACTGTGGCTCAAGGCGTCGAAACGCTTAAAGAGCAAAGTCCGTATCGATTCATCTCTGAAGCGGCACTCGAGTCCACCAAAAAGCATGATGGGCTCCTCGCGCATATCAGCTTCAGCGATTGGGTGGCGCAGGGCATTCAACGCGCCACCGAGAGCGTCCAGAGCAACATGCAAAACGGATTGGCCTTCCTGGCCTCGGTGGCGTCTACCGCGCCGTTCGTCGGTCTCTTTGGTACGGTCTGGGGAATTTACAACGCGCTCGTCAAAATCGGCGTCTCAGGCCAAGCCTCGATCGACAAGGTTGCTGGCCCCGTGGGCGAAGCGCTCATCATGACCGCGATCGGCTTGGCCGTTGCCGTCCCTGCGGTGCTGGGTTACAACTTTATCGTTCGCAAGAACAAAACCACTCTCGAGAAGATTCGCAATTTTGGCTCAGATCTGCACTCCGTGTTGATCGGCTCTGCTGCGGCTGCAGCGGGCGGCAAGCGCTAGTCTGGCACCACCCAAGCGATCGGAGCCTGAATCATGGGCATGAACGTAGGTAGTAGCGGCGACGAAGACCAGATCAATTCAAGCATCAACACCACGCCGCTAGTCGACGTGATGCTGGTACTTTTGATCATCTTCCTGATCACCATTCCGGTGGTCACGACATCGATCAAACTGAACCTTCCAAAAGAAGAAGTGCAGATTCGTGAATCGAAACCAGAAAATATCGTGATTTCGGTTAACGCCGATAGCAAGATGTTCATGTATGACACCCCGATCCGGGACATTCGTGATTTAACTGATCGCCTAAAAAAGGTTGCCAAAATGGATCCTCAGCCTGAGGTTCACATCCGGGGCGATTTGACGGCCACTTATGACGGTGTTGGTCGTGTCATCTTTGCCTGCCGCTCGGCGGGCATCTCAAAGATCGCGTTCTTGACAGAACCGCCAGCGCGGGAATAACCATGAAAGCAATCAAACTCATGGTCATCACCGTTACGCAACAAACCAGTCTGCGCGCGAACGCTCAAAATAGCGGCCACACGCAAAGGAGCCTGTCATGGGCATGAACGTAGGCAATAACAGCGGCGAAGGTGACGTCCTCGTCGACATGAACACTACGCCGCTCATCGACGTGATGCTGGTGCTGTTGATCATGTTCATCATCACCATTCCGATTCAGTTGCATTCGGTGAATATGAATATGCCACCCGCTTCGAATGTGAAGCCACCGGTCGAGCCCGAGATCGTCAAGATCGATATCAATGAGGCCAGCCAAATCTTCTGGAATGGCGCAATGGTCGCGGATAGGAACGAACTCCAAGCGAAGATGGCAGCGGCTGCCGCCCTGCCCACTCAGCCGGAGATTCACCTACGACCGAACAAGCTCGCCAGGTATGAGATCGTGGCCTACGTCATGGCGGCGTCGCAGCGCGCCGGACTGGTCAAGATGGGCATACTTGGTCATGAGCAATTCCTTTAAGCGCGTGCTGTAAGCACCAGACGATCAAGAAAGCGCTTATATCGCATGGATTACTCATACAAACCGAAACAATCGAACAGGCGCATGGTGGCTGTGGCCGCCGTGGTTGCTTTGCACATATTTATCGTTTACGCGCTGGTCACGGGACTCGCGCGCAAAGCGGTGGATGTCATCAAGAAGCCGCTGGAAGCGAAGATTGTGGAGGAGGTCAAACTTCCGCCACCGCCACCGCCACCGCCACCGCCACCACCGCCGCCAAAGACGCCTAATCTGCCGCCACCACCGCCTGCTGCTCCGCCGCCACCTTATGTGCCGCCGGTTGAAGTTGTCGTTGCTGCGCCAGTTGCGCCGTCAATCACGACCACCTCTGAGCCCCCCAAAACCGAGTACAAGATCGCGCCGCCAGTGCCACCCGCGCCACCCGCGCCTGTTGCACCGCCAGCGCCACCTAGACCTGCGGTAACGCGGATTGGCATCGGTTCATTGCCGCAGTCTTGTCGTCCTGACTCGCCTCCTGCGCGTGAGATGAACAAGGCCGGTGTGGATCGAATTGAGGGTACTATCCTCGCTACTGTGAATGCGGACGGTACGTTCAGCAACGTGCGTGCGGGGAACATCACGCCCGGGAGCATGCGTAATGCAGTGCAACGGACATTCGCCAACGCACTGACGGACCCATCCTGCAAGACTAAGGGCGACGGCGACAAGTACGACGTTGAGATCCCGTTCCTGATGAAGCTGGACTAAACGGCTGGGTCTGATGTCATGCTGCGTGTCGGTTCAACCGACACGCAGCCAGTATCAGTAAAGCATGGGTAGTTCATAATGCGATTTGATTTCAGCCAATGCGGTTATGAGAAAAAATACGCTTAAAGAAAAAATGTTGCGCGGCGAATGCACCACCAACGGTTGGTGCGCGTTTGGTTCGTCTTATTCTGCAGAATTGCTCGGTCACGCAGGCTTTGACAGTGTGACGGTCGATATGCAACATGGCATGTTTGACTTCGCCCATGCAGTGCCGATGTTGCAAGCGCTCTCGGCGACTCCCGCAGTCCCCATTGTGCGAGCCCCCTGGAACGACACTGCCGTCATCATGCATCTGCTTGATGCTGGCGCGTTTGGCGTCATATGTCCGATGATTAATAACCGGGCAGAAGCGGAGCGATTGGTAGCCGCGTGTCGCTACGCGCCCGTTGGCATGCGCAGTTTCGGACCGGCGCGTGGCCTGCTTTATGGCGGTGCAGATTATTTTGATCACGCCAATGACGAGATCGTCGTTTTGGCGATGATCGAAACTCTGGACGGAATCAAGAATCTTGACGATATCCTTGCCACGCCGGGCCTTGACGGCATCTACATCGGGCCGGCCGATTTGGCGCTCGTATTAGGCGCTCGTCCCGGTACCGACCTGACCGATCAGCGTTGTATCGACGCCATAGCCCATATTCTTGCCCGTGCAAAAGCGCATAAAAAATTTGCAGGGATCTTTTGCGCTGGCGGCCAGGTCGGTGCGATTCGCCGCAGCCAAGGTTTCCACATGGTCACACTGACCCATGAGGGCGTCTATGTTGCGCAGGCTGCAAAGTCGCACATTGCCGCTTCGCTCATGGAATCTTCTGCGGGTGACATCCCGAAGCCATCGACCGGCTACTAGGCGATGCGCAAGTTACGCTGCCAATCGTGCAAGTGAAGCGCAGTGCGTTAGTTAAAGCTCGCGCTTTGCGTCCGACGGATGCGATTCTGGCGGCGGCTCTACTCCTGTCCTCAGTATGGACGAACGCGGCGCACGCCTTGGACGTTAAACCCGTCGAATCATTTGATGTCAGTAGATACCTGGGTACCTGGCACGAGATTGCTTCGATTCCGCAATTCTTTCAACGCAAGTGCGTGCGTGACACAAAGGCAAGTTACAGCACGGCCGCCGACTCCCTGATCCGCGTCGATAATGTCTGCACACGCGAAGACGGTACGCGTGAGCGCGCAAGTGGGCGAGCTCGTGCGGGTGACCCGAATATCGCGGCAAAGCTTGAGGTAACGTTTCTTGAGCTGTTCGGCGAATACCGGTTCTGGGTTGCGGCTGATTACTGGGTCGTTGCGCTGGATCCCAATTACAGGTGGGCGGTCGTTGGACATCCGTCCCGCCGCTATGGCTGGATTTTGTCAAGGGAGCCGCTGCTGCCAACGGTCGCCGTCGCCGAAATCATCGGACGCTTGAAATCGCAGGGCTACGATGCCTGTGAGTTTATGGTGACGCCACAAACTGGCGGTCTGTCGCTTCGACGCCCACTCTGCAACACTTTGCCTTGATCGGCGTAAGCGCGACGGGGCGACGCGCGGTCAAAAACAACAAGCGCCGTTAAGACCTATCGCCCGGCGGTCGATTGCGCAGGAATGATTCGAGTTCTCCAACTTTGGCGGGCTCCAGCATCTCTAACGAGAGATCCCATTTTGGGGTGCCATCGTCGTCATTGGCCCCACGCGACTCCCAGTCAATCGATGCGAATGCGGGTTCCTCCCCCTCGAGCTCTTCGTGCACCTGCAACAGCAGCAGTATGTCGCGATAAGCGGCCAGACTAAAGCCAAGGCGTGAACCGCCCCGATTGTCATAGAGCAGCTCTTCCAGGAACTTGGGCGCGTCAGGCGTACCCCAATCGCGTTGCAAAATGGCGACCAGATGCGGGAAAGCTTCCAGTCCGTCGTCTAGCGCAAGTTCATGACCGTAATTGTCCCAGTCTGGCATGCGACCGTTGAAATGCGTCCGGAATTTGGGAGCCAATTCGTCGTAGCCTGCACGATTATTGGTGCGCCGATAGAGATCGAAGATCATTAGCCATGCAGCTGGCGAGTCGCGTTCAGACGTCTGCGATTCAATGTGGTCGCGCAAAATGTCAATGGCCTGATCGCTGCGACCGAGATCGACGTAAACCTGCGCCTCGTCAGTCACTTGCGAGAGCTCCGAGACGTCGACGTGCCGAGTCGTGTCGCGAAGCTGAAACAGCGGGTTGTTCAGGCGATCCGATGCTTCTCGCTCGGCACTGACGGTGGACGGAACGCGTAACAGCGGATTGACCGCAACGGCTGCCGACGGCGTCGACTGCGGCCGGGATGGCGTTTGTATCGGTGAAGCAAGCGCAGTAACAGGCAGTGCGCTGGCGGCCGGGGTCTCGCTAATGCTGGTCGACGCAGTTGACAATGGATACGCAGGTCGAGTGGTCTCGAAAACGTCGTGATCAATCGGACTTGCCAGATTCTCTTTCGTGGCAGCTGTCGAGAACGCCTGTGCCTTGCTTTGTGAGCTTCTTTGACGCCACAGGAACCCCAGCATCCCAAGTACCAAAAGCGCGCCCGGAATCCACAACCATTCACGCCAGTTCCCAACGGCCGCAGGCGCGAAAGTTGCATCGCCAGCTTTGACCATTGCCACTGAACCCGCAGTCGCGCCAGTACCCACCACAGCGGTGTCTGACTTGGCGGTCAGCCCGGCAGCGCTTAGCTGAGACTGTAACTCTGCCAGTCGGCGTTTTGCTACCACCAGATCGGCCTCAAGCCTCGGCGATAGATCTTCTTCAATGGGTGTGCTGAGCAAACGCGCGCGACGTTCGGCTGCAATGGCAGCCTGCAATTCATCGGTAACTCTAGCTGCACCCTGCGGCGAAAGCTCAAACGAGGGTAAATCGCTGGCTATTTTTAATCGTGGTACAGCCAGTGCCGCGAGCGAGGCGTCGGCGACTACTGCGCCGCCAGTGCCTGATCCGTCTTGCACACGAAGCTGATCCGGTTGCGTGTTTGCAGGCTTTGGGTCGATGCGCAGGGATTTATCGACGTTGGCAGACGATTTCGGGGAGCTGCGTTGTCGGTCTGACGACGAAGCACGGACATTCGCTCGTGCGGCTGCCGCTTTAGCGCGGGCGCGCTCCCGGCGCTCAGCCCGATCAGCAGCGCTAACCACTACCTTAGCGGCCGATGATGGCGGCGCAACAGCTTCATTCACGGTCACGCTGATGCCCGACGACACGGGCGGCGAAAACACTGGCGCGGCACGCACAGTTTCGGCTGCCTGAAGCGGCGGCGGATCAAGCAGTACTGTGTAGTCGCGGCGAATAGGATTGTCACAACCCGCCTCAATACTTACACGTACGGCCGGGTCGTCCACCGAGCGATTACTGCGAACGATCAGGAGCGGAGGATTAGAAGTCGTTTGTAGCTCGACGCGAGCCTGCGTGATGACCGTGAGGCCATCGCTGCGTAACGGATTAACCACCCGGTAGCAGCGCGCGTCAAGCGAATCACCGGTGGCACCAAGCAATGGAATGGCCAACCGCAACGGCTGGCCCAGATACGAAGACACCTGTTCACCGCCAAACGACAATGCATCAGCGACGGGTGAATAAGTTGTGACGCCAGATGCGACCAGACACGACGCGGCCACACCTAAAGCCAGGCGAGACTTGGCAGGTAATCGACGCGTCAATCCGAGCTCCCCATGGAACAGAACACATGCCTCCGTTGTTATTGGGAAGAGTGTAACGAAGAAACCCTGTTCGAGCCATGCCAGAACACGCATGCTCAGTGCACCGATAGCGGCTAATCGATTGACGCAACATTAAAGAACTCACGCTCGCCCCGCATGTCAGCAATACGCGCTATCAAAAGCTCAACGTCCGATGGTGAGCCAACAAAATTGAGGCCTTCGGTATTCACGAACAGGACGGGCGCAGCGTCGTAGTTGTGGAAGAAACGGGCGTAGGCGTCCGCGAGTCGTGCCAGATAGCTTGGGCGCATCTTCTGTTCGAAACGAATACCGCGATGGGCCACCCTTTGCACCAGCACGTCAGTTGGAGCTTGCAACGCGATCACCAGATCGGGCCTCGGTGAATGGGGTTGCAGGTGCGAATAAAGCTTGTGATAGAGCGTCAGCTCGTCGGAAGAGAGGGTTAGCGCAGCAAAGAGTGGATCTTTTTCCAGAAGAAAATCTGCGACAACGCCGCGCGAAAACAGGCTGATCTGAGACAAAGCTTTAACCTGATCGGCGCGCTGAAACAGGAAATTTAGCTGCGTGGCCAAAGCAAATCGCTCCGGCTCGGCATAAAAGCGCTCCAGAAACGGATTGTCCGCAGGCGCCTCGAGCAGCAAATCGCGACCCAGTTTCAGAGCGAGCTTGCGCGCAAGGCTCGTCTTGCCAACGCCAATAGCGCCTTCCACAACGATGTATCGAAGATCGTTCAGTTCCATAGCGTATTGTGGCTGAGTTTTTGGATGCCGGTGGGATCAATCCGTCGCAAGCAATCGCGCGCACTACCGCGTCCCGGAATCACGATGAAGGGTGCAATTTCAATGAGCGGAATCAGCACAAAATCACGCTGATGCATTCGCGGATGTGGCAGGTCGAGATCGGTTGTTTCGATTGCAGTGCCGCCGTAGAGCAGCAGATCAATATCGAGCGAGCGGGGCCCATTCCGCGTACCGTCGCGAACGCGTCCGTGAGCGGTCTCGATGCCGGAAGTTGCAAGCCACAAATCGTGAGCGGACAACGTGGTTCTAACGGCAATCACTGCATTTACGTAGTCAGGTTGGGGTTCGTCACTCCCCCATGCGGGGCTTTGGTAGAGGGACGATGTCCCGATGATTTCAACACCAGGTATCGCGCGGATTGCAGTTCGCGCCGTCATCAGTTGCTCGGCTGGATTGTCGAGATTGCTACCCAGTGCGAGATACGCGACGACTGACTTCGTCACGCGTTATCGGCTGTCTCACTAGCGCCGCCATCCGAGGCACCCTCACCATCGCGCCGCCGCCCACGACCACCGCGTGAACGACGGCGACGTGCCGGGCCGTCCGTGCCGGTGCCCGCTGGGCTCGTGTGGCGCGCCTGCGCACGTTGCCGTTGGCTAATCAACTCTTGACGAATTTCAGGGTCAGATTCGATGAAATTAGTCCACCAGTCGGCTAATTCTTGTTCTACCTCGCCAGCTGCAGCGCGAAGCAGCAAAAAGTCGTAAGCAGCGCGGAAACGCGCCTGCTCAACCACGCGCAGTGCCGCCTTGCTGGTGCGCTGCTCGAAGCGCGGCTGCATGAGCCAAATCTCGCGTGTGACGCCAGCAAATCGCTGCGGCAACGTGATCGTTTCGCGCTGCCCGTCGATCACTTCTTCCATCGCCTGCATTAGCGCAGGAATCCGGTTTTCGCCGCCCGCTTCGATCTCGCTCCAGCGTTTTGCGACTTCGTGCCACAAGAGGCTCGCAAACAGGAACGCAGGAGAAACCGGCTTGTCTTCACGGACGCGGCGATCCGTATTGTCGAGCGCCAGCTCAATGAATTTTTGCCCGCCGGGCTGCTGATAAATCAGGTCGAGCAGCGGCAATAAACCCTCGGCCAAACCATGTTTACGCAACGCAGCCAGCGTCTCGTTCGCATAGCCAGACAGCAACAGTTTTTGAATTTCGTCGAACAGCCGTGCAGGCGGTACGTTTTTGATGAGGGCGGCGTTCT
The DNA here is from genome assembly GCA_025354165.1 of Burkholderiales bacterium. Taxonomy (GTDB): domain Bacteria; phylum Pseudomonadota; class Gammaproteobacteria; order Burkholderiales; family Casimicrobiaceae; genus Casimicrobium. The sequence goes on from JANXNI010000042.1 coordinate 18,152, forward strand.
CGCGAATCGGCACGGCGGTTGTCTTGGCGATTTCGCACTTGAGCTTCACCGCAAGCCGTATCGCGCGCAGCATGCGAACCGGATCTTCACGGTAGCGAACGTCGGCTTTGCCGATTAGACGCAGCGAGCGTTTTTCGATGTCCTTGAGACCACCGAGAAAGTCAACGACGACGTCGCGCATCGGGTCGTAATACAGCGCGTTGATTGTGAAGTCGCGTCGTGCGGCATCTTCAGCCTGCGTGCCATACACATTGTCGGAAGTGATGCGTCCGGTCGAATCGGATTCAACCTCGCCCGCGCCCTTGCTGCCGTCCGTCGTTTTAACGGTATTGCTGCGGAAGGTTGATACTTCAATCGTCTCGTCGCCAAACATCACATGAACCAGTCGAAAACGACGCCCGATGATGAAAGCGCGGCGAAATTCGTGCTTCACGTCCTCGGGCCGGGCGTTGGTCGCAACGTCAAAATCTTTCGGCACTACGCCCAGCAAGGCGTCGCGAACGGCACCGCCCACGATGTACGCCTCAAACCCGGCACGCTGCAATTTGTCGCAGACATACACGGCGTTTTTGCTCATGTGTTCGCTGTGGATACCCAGCGCTTTACCGGAATGCTCCTTGCGGACGGCTGTTTTTTTGGGGAGGACGCGCTCGATGAATGCTTTGATCACTCGGCAAAACCTAGGTAGGCGCATCGAGTCGGCCGCTATCTTTCGACAGCGCTCGTTGATGCAGTGCCCCGCAGCGTCGTCATGTCGCTAACCGCCTGGCGTTTGTATGCCGACGGCTAGGGAAATGACCCCGAGGGGCGGTGGAAGGGTGATTCGCTTTGGAGCGATTATATCGACGAAGACGGCGCGGCGCGGGCCGGGCGTCAGTTTCCAGCCAGCGTGACGCGTCTAAAATTGATTGATTCCCCAACCCAAGAGCGATACACACGCCATGAGCTTCGACAAACTCTCCTCCGGTCGCGATGCGCCAAACGACATCAATGTAGTCATCGAAATCCCGATGAATGGCGAGCCAATCAAGTACGAAGTCGACAAGGAAAGTGGCGCGATTTTTGTGGATCGCTTCATGTCGACCGCGATGCACTACCCGTGCAATTACGGCTACATCCCGAAAACGCTTTCGGGCGATGGCGATCCAGCCGATGTGCTGGTGCTCTCGCCAGTGCCGCTGATGCCCGGCGTCGTGGTGCGCTGCCGCCCTATTGGCATGCTCAAAATGCAGGACGAAGCGGGTAGTGACGAAAAAATCCTCGCGGTGCCGGTTGACAAGCTGACCAGTATTTATCGCAACGTGCAAAGCCCGCGTGACTTGCCACCGATTGAGATTGACCGCATTACGCACTTTTTTGAGCACTACAAAGACCTGGAGCCGGGCAAATTCGTCAATGTGCTCGGCTGGACCGATGCAGCGGATGCGCGTACTGAAATCGTTGCGGCTATGGAGCGATTTAGCAAGAAGTAGTAGTTTTTTCGGGCTGTGGTAGCGGTTCTACCGCGATTGCCTGATGCCCGAGAAATCGCGATAGAACCGCTCCCACAGTTTGCTGGCGGGTACGCCTTCGCGATATTCGCGCCCTACGCGCCGTTGACTCCAACACCGCGCCAATCGCGCCGCGCTGGCACCATTCGTCGCACGTGCATGACGCCATCGCTCCTTCACGCAAACATTCATCCATCGAAACCGAAACGCGACGGAGTCCATGATGAGTGAATTTGCAGCCCAAATCCTGAAGAACACGCCGATCTGGGTGTGGGCCATTCTGGCCGTATTGATTTATCTGGGGAGCAAGCAACTTAAGCCGCGCGTGGTCAAGCGCTACTCGGTGCTGATTGCGCCAGTCGTATTTTTGATTGTGGGCCTGACGGCGGCCGGTCGCGGACCGGTAGGCTTGGCGGCGTGGGCGGCGTCTCTAATCAGCATTGCCGCCGTGACGTTCTTTGTCTGGCAACCGACCAACGGTGCGCGCTACGAAGCCAATGGCGATCGTCTTCACGTGCCGGGCAGCGTCGTGCCAATGCTGTTGATGCTCACGATATTTCTTCTGAACTACGTGATCAACGTCGTGCTTGCGATCCATCCGGCCTTTCGCGGTGAACTCGCCTGGCAGGTCGGGCCGGCGCTAATATTCGGCGCACTCTCAGGCGTGTTCAATGGGCGCGCGGCTACACTGTTCCGCATGAATCGCACAAGTCCATCCGCTGTTGCTGCGTAGGCCGAAATAAGCCAAACATGGACGCCAAGCTTGTAGCTCGCTTGAACCCGGGCACGGACTATCACCCGATGCAGGTGATTCCAATCTTCAGGCGCTGGCGTCCATCGATGCTGCGAAACTTAGTCCTCACTGGCATCCTGTGCGCAGTGATCGCAGCGATCATCTCCATCACGATTGCCGCGTTTGGCGGAAGCTTGACCTGGCTGCGCATTTACCAAATTACTACCGTGACGCTGGCCATTGGCTATACCCAGCACTACGTCTACAAATTTTTCATCAGCTTGGCTAGACGGCGACCGGGGTGGGCGCGCTGGATCATGAATCCCGTGATTCTCGGCCTCGTGCTTCCTGTGGGCGGCATTTACATCGGCTATTCCATCGGGTTGGCGATTGTCACGCGTGGCACCGTCTTCAGGTTCAACGAAGGCTGGCGCGAGTTCGTATTTGCCTCCTGCATCGCCGTGGCGATTGGTTGGGCGCTTTGGGAATCGGTCGAAGCGGCGCGCAAACGGGAGGTCGAAGCGCGCGAACGTGCCGAACTCGAAGCTTCCGTCGCCCGAGCTGATCGAGAACGCGCAACGGCTGAATTGAAGACGCTGCGCGCCCAGGTCGAGCCGCATTTTCTCTACAACACGCTGTCGAACGTGGTCAGCCTCATCGAGCGTGAGCCGAAGACCGCGAAGCACATGACCGAGCGGCTGATTGGCTATCTGCGGCACACATTGGACGCATCGCGTCGTGAGCACGCGACCGTGGGGGATGAGTTTGAAATCATCGCGGATTATCTGGAGATTTTGCGTATTCGCATGGGCGAACGGCTGTGGTACTCGCTCGAAGCGTCGGATGCTGTGCGCGCCATGCCGCTGTCACCCATGCTGCTGCAACCGTTGGTTGAGAACGCGATCAAGCACGGGCTCGAGCCAAAAATCGAAGGCGGCAACGTGACCGTGTCTGCGCGTGTCGAGGATGGCGCGCTGCGAATCGAGATCGCCGATACCGGGTTGGGCTTTGGCGTTGCCACGGATACGGGCGGCAGTGGTAGCGGGCTGGCGAACGTTCGCGCGCGATTGAAAGCGCTGTACGGCGATACCGCGAAGCTCACGATTGACCAGCTCGCCGAACCGGCAACGGGTACAAAAATCAACCTTTTCATCCCAGTTCAGGCATAGCAACTTTTTCATGAAATGACATCTGAATGGGGGCTGATGATGATAAATGGCTAAAGTCAACTATCGATTAAAAGTGAAGCTAGCCCTCGTGCATACGTGCTTTCAGCTATAAGTTGTTAAAAATTTTCAAGGCGCTTTATGTCAAATTTCACCGCATTGATTGCCGAAGACGAATCCCACTTGGCTCTGGCGTTGAAAGACGCGCTCGCCCGAACCTGGCCCGAATTGCGCATCGTCGACGTCGTTGGCAACGGCCCCGCCGCGATTCACGCCGTGGATCAGCATGCGCCGGATGTACTGTTTTTAGACATTCGCATGCCGGGCCTCACGGGGCTGCAAGTGGCGGAGCGCCTGGCTGGCAGCGAAGGCCCATTGGTCGTTTTCGTCACCGCGTACAACGAGTACGCCGTGCAAGCTTTCGAACGCGAGGCCGTGGACTATCTGGTGAAGCCGGTCAACGATCAGCGTCTCGCTGAAACCGTTGACCGCCTCAAACGGCGATTGACCGCGAACGAACAGGCCCCAGAAACCAGCGAACTCACGCGCGCGCTCGACCTGATCAAACGGCTCGCGGGTGGCGGCAACGGCAGCACGGGTGCAGCCAACGCGTCGTACCTGAAATTTTTCCGCGCCGGGATTGGCGACACGGTACGCATCGTGCCCGTCGACGAGGTCACGCATCTGCAGGCGCAGGACAAATACGTCTCGCTCTACACCGCTGACGGCGAGCAATTAATCCGCATTTCGCTCAAGGAATTGGCCGATCAACTTGACCCGAATCTCTTCGTGCAGGTTCATCGCTCAACGATAGTCAACATGCGCTCAGTCGTCACCGCAGATCGCGATTTCACAGGCCGTGTGATGCTCACGCTCAAAGACGTGAAGGAAAAAGTGCAAGTGTCGCGGCAGTACGCGCATTTGTTTACGCGGATGTGATGAGGGACGCTAACCAGCGCCCCTCATCAATTCTTAACCGTACTTTTGTGCGGCGCGGTCGCTTCTACGGCTCCAGACGGATAGGAGTGGCTGCAGCCGTGTCGAGGCGGAAGTAAATCTCGTGAATCACAATGGGTGCCGCGCTGCTAAAGGAGACGTTGTCAAAGATGCTCACTCCGGGCTGACTGCCCGGGTTGAAGAAGCCGGGAGTACATCCAGAATTCACCGTGCCCAGATGCAGCTTATCAGTTGTCTGCACTGTACAGGTTACGGAGTTTGCAGTTGCGAGCCACTGAATGACGCCTTCCTCCGTAGCAATCTGGCTGCCACCGTCGGTAGCGCGAACGGTGTAGAAAATCCGTCCGCCGGCCGTTTGTGTGCCGGCCAATTTGATCGACATTAACGACGTAAATCCCGGCGAAGAAAGCGTTATATCTTTGCGGTACGTCCCGGTCAGCACCCACGACGGCGGAGCGGTGAACGCATCGGGTTGATTTGCGGTGTTGCCTGCGACCTGTGAATAGTACGAGCGCCCGTTGAAAATAACGACCTCGTTCTGAGCGTAGGTAGTTGCCGCGCTCCATGGGCCCGTGAACACGAGCGCTGCATTACCAATGCCGACGCCTTCAAAGCTGCTGGACCCTGCGGCACCCGTTGCGCCGGTAGCACCGACGCCAGTTGCCCCTGTCGCACCCGTCGCACCCGTCGCACCCGTGGCTCCGGTAGCGCCCGTGGCTCCAGTCGGGCCTGTGGCTCCGGTAGCGCCCGTTGCTCCAGTCGCCCCCGCACCCGTCGCTCCGGTCGCCCCTGCAACCCCTGTCGCTCCGGTAGCGCCCGTTGCTCCAGTGGGGCCCGTCGCTCCGGTAGCGCCGGTTGCTCCAGTCGGGCCCGTTGCCCCGGTCGCTCCAACAATGCCCACACACGGCCCGAGCGCGCCAGTCACCGTGTCATAACAAACCGGCGTGCCATAGGCCGCTGTCGGAATTAACAATCCTGGAATCACCACCTGACGACCGTCTGTAAACCGGGTGATGACTGATCCGGCCCCATTCTTGATCGATACGCCATCGGGCGTGACTGCTTTTATCGATACGTCTGCCGCGAACACCGAGCTCGCAATCGCCGAGGTCAAAACCAGAGCCAAGGCGGTAGTGGTCGGACGAAGCCTAAATTGTGGAATGGTGTTCACTTCAGTTTCCCCTGGATTCAGATGTATCGGATGTATTTTGTGGACGTATCAACGGGCGAAATCGCCGCCAGATTTATCGTAGGTATCGCGTGTGAGGTGCTGTGGCGGAAATCAGCCGGACTGAGGTTTTCGTCGCCGCGCTCGCAGTCCGAAAGCAAGCGTCGCCAGCATCAGCAGCGCTAGAGCCCAATGACTCAACGTAGGAATGATTTCGCCTTGGCCGAACCATCGGGGCGCATTTCCCGCTGCATTGCGGTTCGTCTGCCCAGGGGCTAACCAAAGGCCCGAAGCCCGTATCCAGTCGACAGACACATTGCTGATCAATTGGCCACTCAGCAGATCGATTGAAGCGAATTGGCCAGGTGTGCTGCTCACGAGCAGGATTGGTAGCGCAGCGGTGCCCGTGATGGTGAGACCATTCGCAACCTGTTGAACGCTACCGGCAGCAAAGGTATAGATTTTGCCGACCGTACTGGTCAGTCGAAGGATGCCGAACGTTGTGTTTCCGCTGATAGTCGAGCTCGTTACACATGGCGCATTGTCAACAAAATTGACGGCTCCAGTGCCCGCTGAAAAGCTACCAGCGTTACTCCAGTTACCGCTAAGTGAAATCACGCCGCTGCCCCCACTGACTACGCCACCGGATTGAATGATGATGTTGCGCACGTTGATGATCTGGCCGCTGTCAACGTTGAGTGTTCCGGCGACCAGAAGATCCGAGCACGCCAGATCATAAATGCCGCCACCGGTGCTGCTTGACGTGCCGACAGGAACTTCCATATCGGCGTGTACAGGCAACGCGAGCAGTCCAGCCGCAGCCACAATTGCAACAATGCTGATCTGCCGGAACAATCCCGAATCGGCGGGGCGGGAGCTATGCGACCGATCGCGCGTTAACAGTGTCAGCATCGAGTGTCCCTTGGTACATGGATCGGATTCTTCTGATTGCCGAACTATTGTTCAGCTTTACGGGCGCAATGTCAAACCAATTGAGCCCTCCAAAACATCGGGCAATCCGAAACTTTGCAGCCTGTACCGATGCTGCACACGGGCGCGATCCGTGATACTTACTGTTCATTGACGACGTGCCAGCTAAGCATTGACGTTAACCAAGATCTGATGATTTGGCGCCACAAAATGAGTTCAAGCAGCACCGCACGTCCACGCATTTGTCTCAACATGATCGTCAAAAACGAGACCGCTGTCATCGAGCGCTGTTTAGCGTCGGTACGCGATCATATCGATGCATGGGTTATCGTCGACACTGGATCAACCGACGATACGCAAGAAAAAATTCGTAATGCACTCAAAGGCATTTCCGGCGCGTTGCACGAGCGAGAATGGCGCAACTTCGGCAGCAATCGCAGCGAAGCCGTGGCACTGGCCTACGAAGCTGATTGCGATTACTTTCTGTTCATTGACGCCGACGACGTACTGCTAGCCCCACCGCATTTCCGTTGGCCAAAACTGACGCATGACGCCTACGAACTTTGGCTCAACTACGGCGCACATCGATACGTGCGGCAAGTGCTGGTGTCCGCCAAATTGAGGTGGGGCTGGGTCGGCGTGCTGCACGAATACCCCGAGGCGACTCCCGCTGCGGTGGGCATTGGCCGACTGGATCAGCCGCAGGTTCGCGCGTCGACGGAAGGCGCACGATCCGGCGATCCGCACAAATATGAGCACGATGCCGAGCTGCTGCTGCAAGGTCTTGCCGCAGAGCCGGACAACCTTCGCTATCTGTTTTACTTGGCGCAAAGTTATCGCGATGCTGGCAAGCTCGACGCCGCACTCGCTACCTACGAGCGTCGCGTTGCGGCGGGCGGGTGGGAAGAAGAAGCATGGCGCTCCATGCTCGAAGCCGCCCGCTTAAAGGAACGCTTGGGTCGATGTCACAGCGAAGTGCACATCAGCTATCTCGACGTATTTGAGCGGCGTCCCACGCGTGCCGAACCTCTCACCGATCTCGCTCGCATCCTGAGGGGGCGTAACGAATTCGCGCAGGCCTACGTCTACACGAAGCACGCAGCGTCGTTACTGCCACCGGATGATCGTCTATTCGTTGAAACCGACTGCTACGTTTGGCGCGCACTCGATGAACTGGCGATTGCCGCGTATTTCACAAACCGGTTTGCCGAATGTAAGTCAATTTGTGATGACCTGCTCTCTCGCAATGTTGTGCCAGTTTCGGAGGTGGCGCGCATCACCGCCAATCGGGATTTCGCAATCTCAAAAATGCGATGAATATTTCATCGAGTGCGAAAATATTTCGTTGATGAAATCGACAATTGCTGGGAAGCCCGCGTGGCTGCTGGTTGCGGCCGTCGAAGCTTTAGCGGCGCAGTTTTATCGCGCTGCGCTGGCAAGCGGTCGTCTCGATGCTTATCGCCGTTCATGCGCGTCGATTCAATCCGGCAGCACGCTGCTAACCCTTGGGCAACTGGACGAGAAAAGCGCCTTCTGACCTCGAGCTTGATCGTCACGTGGAGCCGGGCAACATGCGCGCGCATTTCTTCCGTTCACTTACCGAGCGCGGGATTGTGCCGTGCGGAGACGGCAGGGCTAACACTGAACGCGCTTTCACCTCGCCAGTCGCGCTACAACCGTTCACTTACCGGGAATGCGGCGAAGCTGCTGGCGAGCGCGTGGAACTGATTTCGGTGTACGCAGCTAGGCTTTTGCGTAAAACACATTGAAATCCTTCTGCTCGTCCTGCCAAAGTTGAGGCTCGGTGAAACCTGCTTCCAGGAGGATAGCGCGGAATTGTGCGGGCGAATATTTGTACGAATTTTCAGTGTGAATGCGCTCGCCTCGCGTGAACCGGCGAGCTGCGCCGCGAATGCGAACGGTAACATCGCACCGAGCTTCAACGTGCATTTCGATACGACCTAATGCCACGTTATAAAACCCGCGATGTTGCCAGTCACGCACGTTGAAATCGGTGCCTAACAATTGATTGACATGGCGTAGCGTGTTCAGATTGAACGCCGCGGTAACGCCCAACGCATCGTCGTAAGCCGCGTCTAATCTTGTGGCGTCTTTTTTGGCATCGACGCCGATCAGTAAGCCGCTACCGGCCGTTTCGCAATGCGCGCGAATTTGTTTCAAAAACCAGAGCGCTTCGTCTGGCAAAAAATTGCCGATCGATGAACCGGGATAGACGAAGAGAGTCGGCTCCTTGCTCATCACCGACGTGACATCTAGAACGCGCGAAAAATCTGTGATGAGGCCCGCAAGCTCGGGCGCGTCGGCGTTGCCAGCGAGGCGAGCGAGTGCTTCTTGTGCGGCGGTTTCCGAGATGTCTACTGCGACGTAGCGCGACGGCTTGAGCCTGGCGAACCATGCCTCGGCTTTTACTGAGTCGCCCGACCCCAAATCTACAAACTGCTTGCCAGTACCGATGACCGCTGCGATTTCGCTACGATATTTCTCAAAGATCGCGGCTTCGGTGCGCGTCGGGTAATACTCCGGTGTGAGTACGATAGCGTTGTAAAGCGTCGAACCAATCGCATCATAAAAAAACTTCGGCGGAATGCTCGCAGCGGGCGCAAGCAGACCGCGCTCCAGCGCATCCAGCTCGGTTTTGGCATCGAGCTTTAAGGTGTTAATGATCGTAAAGCTGCGTCCGACCGGTGCGGTGGCTTCGGCGATGCGATGAGTCGTTATCAGGTGAGGCGTCGCCATGAAGAGTCCCTACTTGGCTAACCGAATACCGCTGAACTGCCAGCGCTTCTCGGGTTGGAAAAAGTTGCGATAGGTGACGCGGGTGTGTCCCGGTGATGTCGCGGATGAACTACCGCGCAGCACAAACTGGTTGCACATGAACTTGCCGTTGTATTCACCAACCGCACCGGTCGCCGGTGTAAAGCCGGGGTGGCCGAGATAGGCCGACGCAGTCCATTGCCAGCGCTCGCCGAAGCATTGTGCCAGCGCGCTGGAGTTCGTCCCGGCATGGGAAACGCTGACTGCGTGCTCCCATTCTGCCTCGGTCGGTAACCTTGCGTCGGCCCAGCGTGCATAAGCGTCGGCCTCAAAAAAACTGACGTGACACACTGGGGCTTCAAGATCCAGCGCCTGAGTGCCGTGCAGCGTAAATTCAGTCCACGCGCCGTGGTCTTCGCGCCAATACATCGGTGCGCACCAATGATCGTTACGCACGCGATCCCAGCCCTCGGAGAGCCACAACTCGTGACGTGTGTAGCCACCGTCCGCGATGAAAGCGAGGTATTCGCGATTACTGACAAGGTGATTGGCGATTTGATAGGGCCGCAAAAAAACCTGATGACGCGGTGATTCATTGTCAAACGCAAATTGCCCGTTGTGCCGGGCGTCGTGGCCGATTTCAACAAGGCCACCCGCGAATGATGACCACGACGATGCGCTCCTGACGGTAGGGCTACCAGTTATAGGTGTCTCTAGATACACCGGTGAACACGGGTTCATCGAGAGCATGTGTTTCAGATCAGTCAGCATCAATTCCTGATGCTGCTGTTCGTGATTAAGTCCCAGCGTGACCAGGCTGTGGACAGCGGCAGCGTGCGATGGAATGGCAAGAAATTCGAGCATTGCCGCATCAACGTGGGCGCGATATTGGTGAACGCGATCCAGCGAAGGCCGTGAAAGCAGACCGCGTTCAGGACGCGGATGTTTGTCGCCAATGCCGTTGTAATAACTGTTGAACAACATTTTGAACGCCGGATCGAAAACGCGATACGTATCAGCGTACGGCTCAAGGATGAAGGTTTCAAAGAACCAGCTGGTGTGCGCCATGTGCCACTTGATGGGGCTGGCGTCCGCCATCGATTGCACCTGACAATCCTCGGGCGAAAGCGGCGCGACGAGCGTATCCGTGTGCGCCCTGACCTGCGAAAACTGTTCGGCTAACGATTGCGGCTTAAGCGCTGTTTGGTCAAGCGCACGCAGAGGAGCCTGGGACGTCATAACTTGATGCATATTCTTTGCCGCTTCCTTGTTCCAGATTCATTGCGATTGATCGACAGCTCAAGCGCAATACGCGTTGTTCACACGGGAATCCAATCTTACGTGCAAAACGGTTAACTGGTTTCGACCGACCATGCACCACCGGCCAGATACGCTATTCCTCCATAGCGCTCGGCAAGGTGCTCCGTTCTGAAGCCCGACATCGCGCACAATTTCCGCCAGGGCGCATCATAGTCTGCGAAGGTCGTACAGTAAGGGCGTTGCCGCCACTGCACCCACGGATTCAGGATGGCCAGCGGCCCAGCGAAGAATTTGCCACCCGCCAGAGCGAATCGTGCGTCCGGCTTTGCGGCGGCCATCAGCGCGGCGAGCGCGGCGTCAGATTGCAATACGTCATGCGTGAACATTAGCAAAAAGGCGTTGACCTGGCCCCCTGCGACGTGTGCCGACATTGCTTCGACCGCACTGTCGATGAATTGAATGTTGGCCAGACGCTGCGATCGGGCGCGCGCTTTCGCCTGCTGCATCATGGCCGCGCAGGGCTCTACCGCCAATACTTTGCCGCCTGGGCCTACGGATGCAGACAGCGCCGCCAACGATTTGCCCGTGCCGCAACCGACGTCCATCACCACGTCACACGCGGTCAGCCGAAGTAGCTGGTGCGCATCGCGTCGAATCGGCTCCAGTCGCGGCGTCAGGTCGTCGTAGCGCTCGGCGAGCTGCGTGTACTGGTTGTTGGAGCGGGAGAGGTCGGCTGAGAAATCGAGTAGCTGCATGGGAACCCGGCTGGCACAGATTGATCTAATCGAAAGTCGCGACGCCGCAAAATTCCTTACAGCCAAGGCAATGCGGCGCCCAATATCGGGTTCGATGGTGTGCCAACGAGATAGTTCACAACCCGCAAACGGGGCGTACGGCCCGCTGCAACCGTCAGCGGTCAGACAGCTCAAGCCGGGCGCGCACGCCCTGATGCGCCGGTGGAATGCCCGACGCGAAAATCACGCCGCCGCTCACCAGCAGCGCCGAAATGCCGAACGGCACTACCGCTGCCCCAAACGCAAGTGGCACAGCGACTGAGCAACTATTGCTGAGCACCGAGCGCAGGCCCACGGCCTCACCGCCGCGACCGGCGGGCGACGCCGCATGCAGCAGCGAAAGCATGTTCGGCTGGCTCATGCCGACAGCGCAGCCGAACAGCAGCCCCAGCGCCATCAAGGCGGGCGCAACACCGGCCCACGGCAGCGCCATAAACACGATGGTGACGACCGCGAGCGAAGCCCGCAAAATCTGCCACTCGTTCGCCCGCCGCGACAACCAGGGCATGGCCGCACGCGCCGCGAATGTACCCACCGCGAACAGCGAAAACACCAACCCAATCACCGATGCCGAATACCCCATCCGATGCCCCAACACCGGCAGCATCACAATGAACAAATCCCACGACGCGCTCATGATCATGTTGACCCAATAAATTCGGCGCATTTCGGGCGTTGCCAGCAGGTCAAACACACGGGGCTTTTGCGGCACCTCTCGTGCCTCACCGTCCTCATTTATCGCCGATTCCTGCTCCAGCGCTGCGATTGGAGGCGCGTCTGGGCGTGGTAAATCCCGAGCACGTGTCACCACCAGCCAGGCCGCGACACAGGCAAACAGGGCGAGGGCAGCAAACGAGGCCCGAAAACCCAACGCGTCAATCAAAATCCCCGCGATAAAAGGGCCAAAGGTGCTCGACGCGGAATGCCCCAGGGCGAACCAGCCGAAGTTCGCCAGCCGTTCAGACGGCGTCGCGTTTGCGACCAAATGCCCCACTGTGTGCTGCGACGCCACCGACAGCACATTGAAGCCGAAGCCAATCGTCAACGCCGTCAGCAACAGCGTTGGCAGCGACAGATAAATCACCGGCATCCACGCGCCGACAAGCACGAGCCCGATCCCGAGCCGCATCACCCGCGTTGCGCCCACGCGATCCACCCAGCGCCCAATCGACAGCGCCGTTAGCACTGAAATGATTGAGAACAGCGCCATGAACACGCCGACCAGATACTCCGCGTTTCCCGTCTGCAAAATGTAGAGCGAACCGGTAACCCGACCGCCTGACAACGCCATATGCCCGGTCAGGTTGATCAGGATCAGAGGAAGCAGGAAAGGAGGAAGGCGCGAGAGGAACGAGGAGAGCACATGCTGATTTTAGGGGGCATCAACCGGTAAGTCGTGCTCGCAGCTCGCAATTCTGCGTCGTGTCGGCTCCCTCCGCGTGGTGGGGGAAAGGCAGGCAAACTTGCTAACCTTCACCCCATGACCCAAACCGCTCTAGAAATCCTCAAAACAACCTTCGGCTATTCAAGCTTTCGCGGCCCGCAGGCTGACATCATTGATTGCGTTGCGTCCGGCCATGATGCGCTCGTGCTCATGCCCACCGGTGGCGGCAAATCGCTGTGCTACCAAATCCCCGCGCTGCTTCGCCCCGGTCTGGCGATTGTGGTGTCGCCGCTCATCGCGCTCATGCAGGATCAGGTGGACGCATTGCGCGAGCTGGGCGTCGCCTCCGCGTTTTTGAATTCGTCGCTATCGCCCGTGGAGGCGACGAAGGTCGAGCGGCAGTTCATGACCGGCGAAATCAAGCTCCTGTACGTCGCGCCCGAGCGCCTCATGATGGAGAGTTTTTTAACGCAACTTGATCTGCTGCGAGATCGCAATCAGCTTGCGCTATTCGCCATCGACGAGGCCCACTGCGTGTCGCAATGGGGTCACGATTTCCGCTCGGACTACTTGCAGTTGGCTGTCCTTGCAGATCGCTTTCCGGGCGTGCCGCGCGTTGCATTGACCGCTACCGCCGACGCGTTGACACGAACCGAAATTCGCCTGCGCCTCAAACTCGACGACGCGCGTGAATTCGTCTCCAGCTTTGATCGTCCGAACATCCGCTACACCATCACCGCGCGCGGCGACGAGCGCGAACAGTTGCTCGCCTTCCTTGCGGCACACGAGGGTGAGGCGGGCATCGTCTACTGCCTGTCACGAAAAAAAGTGGAAGCCACGTCTGAATGGCTTACTGAACAAGGCGTCAGGGCGCTGCCGTACCACGCCGGGATGGACGCCGAAGCACGGCGCAAAAATCAGTCGCGTTTTTTGCGTGAATCAGGCCTCATCATGGTCGCCACCATCGCGTTCGGCATGGGCATCGACAAGCCCGACGTGCGCTTCGTCGTGCATCTCGATTTGCCGAAAAGTGTCGAGAGCTATTATCAGGAAACGGGCCGCGCTGGACGAGATGGCGAAGCCTCCGAAGCGCTTATGGTGTACGGCCTGACCGATGTCGTGCAACAGCTCCGATTCATCGACGCCAGTGGGGCCAGCGACGACTTCAAGCGCACCGGGCGCGTCAAGCTTGACGCCTTGCTTGGCCTCTGCGAAACCAACGCCTGCCGACGCGGACGGCTCCTCGCCTATTTTGGCGAAATCAAGCCTGACGGCTACGCCTGCGGCAACTGTGACACCTGCTTAAGCCCGCCGAAAACGTGGGACGCAACCGAGCAGGTCGGTATGGCGTTAGCCGCGATTGAGGCCACCGGCCAGTGCTACGGCGCGACCTACGTCATCGAAGTGTTGCGCGGCGTCAACACCACGCAAATCCGCACGCGCGGTCACGATCAATCCGACGTGTACGGCATCGGCACCGCGTTCGACGATCCCGCGTGGAGGAACGTCATCCGTCAGATCGTCACGCTCGGTTGGGCGGAAATTGATGTCACGAATTACGGTGCCTTGCGCCTGACACACGCCGCCGCGCCCGTGATGCGCGGCGAGGTCACCGCGATGCTGCGCAAACTCGCCGAGGTCAAAACCTTCGGCAGCGTTGCGAAAGCCGCACCAAAGCGAACCAGTCGCAAAAACACGGTCGAACTGCCAGTGGACGAGGTGTTGCACGAAGCGCTCAAGCGCTGGCTGGTCGAAACCGCCGCCGCAGAAGACGTCGCCCCCTTCGCCATCCTGCACGACAACGTGCTCAAAGAAATCGCCAGCCGCAAACCGAAAGAGCGCAGCAAACTCGCCGATATCAACGGCATCGGCGAGAACAAATTGCGCAAATATAGTGACGCAATTCTCAAACTGGTGTCGGATTTTCCGGGATAAGCTTTTAGCTGTAACCCATACTGAATAGGGGCTGAAGGCAAAAAAGTGCCAAAGCCGACTTTTGGCGAATTGAGCAGCTATCCCTTATTAAATGGTCGTTATGTGAAAAAGCTGAATGATCGCGTGCGGACTAAAAACGTGAATTCACTCAAGGCTGAGTAGCGCGCCGACCGACTGCCCAAGCTGCTCCACCAGCTCTGGATCCATGTATTTGTACTCGTCTGGAATGTCCAGCACATGGATGGTTTTGCCATCGAGCAACCGCGAGAACTCCGCGACAAGCCGCGACCTGTGCTTCTCCTCCATCACGAAAATCACGTCCACCCAAAGAATGTCATCCGCAGAAACTTTGCGCCGCGCATTCGTGCTCGTGCCCGCCGAGCGAACGGACATTAGCGGATGCTTGCGGAAAATTTGCTCAGCTGTAGGGCTGCGCCATTGGTTGCGGGAGCAGATGAACAGGGCGTTTTGTTTTTGTCCGAGCCCGGCATTGCTTCTTTCTATCGGCGCGTAGGGTGCGTTTCAACGCACCCAAATTGATACGGGCCAACGCGGATTAGGCAAATGACGCTTCGAGTTTTGTGTTTACGAGGTGAGTTAAAAACGCACCCTACCTCGCTTCACTCAGCGAACGCTACGGTGAGGCCAGAACGAACCATATAGCTATCTAGACTCTTCAGACCGTCAAATATTTGCGCTAGCCGATAGTCGAATGGAAGCACCTCAGTGATCTTTCCGCTAGATCCAGTTTGCCGGGGAATAGGCAACATTGCGCGCGCCATCAACCGACACCAAAATATTTCTCGCCACATGCGTGGAAGCGTAATAAATGTCGCACCAGTATCCGACTGCAAGTTGGTCGGGATGGCAGTTCGCCCAAGGTTCCTTGAAGTTTTCATTTTGGATTCCATCCTCTTCGCTCGAAACCAAAATGCGTATGTTCACATCCCTTTTTGAAATAGCCGTTGTTGTCCAATTGGTGACGATAACTTCCCAGTCTGAGCTAGGGTCGGAAAAAATGACGCAATTCTCGACGTAGGCAAAGGACGGTGGATTTACGACTCCGTATGGTTCTGGACTTGTCTCGGAGGCAGACGACAGCACCAGACCTATCGCTTTGCACAACTCGTCTGTGACGAGTGTTTTGATGCTCTTAAACTGGCTTGATTTCTTATCGAAATTCGCCTCTTCGAGCTTGTATTGAATTGGCCACCGTTTATGTGCAAGATCGAACGGAAGCTGCTTGGGCTCTCCGAAGGCAGTATTCATCACCGAGATCACACGCGAATCTGTAATCTCACTAAATGCATAGCCAAGTTCGATAAGTACATTTGGATTGGGTGATCGCTTTTGGGCGACGGAAGCTGAGCAAAGGGTCAAATCGGCCACAAAGACAGCACACTTTGAAATTTTTCCGAAAATTGCGTTTGCGATGTCAGGCGTTCCGGGAATTCCTGCGGTGTCGTGGTCAAGCCGTATTGCCTCGTCTAAGTCTTGATCGCCATTAAGCTTCCTTATTGCTTCCTTGATGCAATCTCTTACAAAGTAGCGATTCGTGGTTGCGGGGGAATCGCTTTGCCACGAGTAAAAGATTGACCTCTTCACACTGGCGTCGCATGCAACTTAAGCCCCAGCGCGCTCACTACTTTCATGATCGTCGCAAACTCCGGGTTACCTTCTGGGGAAAGCGCTTTGTAAAGACTCTCGCGCCCGAGGCCGGTGTCGCGGGCGATTTGTGCCATTCCTTTGGCGCGAGCGATATCGCCTAGCGCGGCGGCTACGAGTGCGGGATCGCCTTCCTCGAATGCGGCTTCAAGATATGCGGCGATGTCTTCCTCGGTCTCAAGGTGCTCGGCGGGGTCCCATGTGCGGGTTTTCAATGTGCTTGCCATACTGCTCTCCTAAACGATGCGGGCCAGTTCGAGTGCGGATTTGATGTCGCGATCCTGCGTGCGCTTGTCGCCGCCCGCGAGCAGGATCACTACGGTCTGTCCACGCTGAACAAAGTAAACGCGGTAACCCGGCCCGTAGTCAATGCGCAGTTCGGAAACGCCTTCGCCGACTGCCTTCACGTCACCGGGGTTACCTAGCGACAATCGACGAACGCGAATGTCAATCCGCGCTCTAGCCTGCCGATCCCGCAGCGCCGAAAACCACGCGGCGTAAGTCTCCGTTTGCCGGATTTCAATCATGTTGAATTGTATCGCATGGGATACGCGCTTCTGCGGTCAACTCCGTAGCGGCAACGCCACCCCAATCGCCACAAACACCCCACCACAAACTTGATTAAAGCGCCGTCCGACGCGGCGCAGCCACGGGCTGATGCGGTTGGCCATGCTTGCTATGAAAAATTCGGTGGCGATTTCGACGGCGGCGAAGGTGCTGGCCATGACGATGAATTGCAACAACAGGCTGCCGTGCGGGTCCATGAACTGTGGCAGGAACGCGGCGAAGAAGAGGGTGGCCTTCGGATTGGTGATCGCGGACAGTGCGCCCTGATGAAACATCGACCAGCCCGCTCGCGGTTCCGCTGAACTTGCAGCTTCAAGGCTCAACGACGGCGAGCGCCACACCTGAATGCCGAGCCAGACGAGGTATGCGCCGCCTAGCCACTTAAGCACCGTCAGCCACACGAGCGATGTTTGCAGCAGCGCGCCAATGCCAAACATCGAGAGCGCAATCACGATGACAAAACCGAGCGCGCCACCGACGATTGTGTACATCGCCTTGCGCCGCCCGTGCAGCGCGCCATGCGTGAGCGCGAGTAGCCCGTTAGGCCCGGGCGAGAGCGAAAGCCCGGTCGCCGCCAGCAGATAGATGAGCCAAGTATGAATGTCCATAGCTGGCAATGCTGCCGTGTGAGAGAACGCGGGTCAAGCGGGGCTACCAGACGTTTGGGACGTTCGCGCGGTTGCGCCGCGCTGTCTGAATCTCACGCTGCGGCACCCCCATGCACGAAGCGGGGGTAGCTCAACGCAGCGCGAAGTGTCGGTGCACGAGGCCTTTCACCATACGAGCTTATTTCCGCTAATCGACGTCGAAGATGGACTCGGCCACGTCGTAGATGTAGGTGTCGTCCGACAGCATTTCAGGCTGTGGGATGATCGACCGCTATACAACGACAGAACAGAATTCAGTACAAGTTGGGCGCCGTTTCTGACCAGCCAACCTTCGACTCGGTTGGGTCGGTAACTTCCGGACCCGTATTTCAATATCAGGCAGCTCGATCTGCTTCGTCATCATTAAAGACAAGAGGACACCATGAAATTAGCACTCTACGCAACACTTCTGATTCCGTTTACCCTGCTCACCGCGTGCGAGCGCGCAGCAACCCCGCCCACTCCGGTGGTCGTCACGCCCGCACCTGTGGTGGTTCCAGCGCCCGTTGCTGTGCCAGGCCCCGCAGGACCCGCTGGCGCTTCGGGGGCACAAGGCGAGCCTGGAAAACCGGGCGCATCGGGTGAACCAGGCAAGCCCGGCGACAGCACTACAGTTATCGTGACACCTCCGGCGCCGTCGAAGTAGTCCACTACCCAAGTTATTAATCGGCGTTCGTCGCCTACTCTGCACCCGCGCGTTTGCACCCGGCACTATCCGTCAAGGTGTGGATCGTGGTGCGTTGGGGCAACCTACGGTTAGGCGATGGCGGGCGTGACTTTGTTCATCGTGTTCTCATCGACTGCGGTTCATTTCGCGCCTGCAGCGTGCCACGAGGGGGCCGTAGCCCCATTCGTCGCCACCGTTCTCAAGTGCAGCTGCAACGAAGCAAGACCGCATGAAATGAACGCGTTGAACCAAAATGATTGTTGCTACGCGGTCACCTGCAGCTGAAGCTTCAATAGTGAATTAGTCAGAATTCCTTACGATGCTGCATGACACCCATCAGAAAAACGACGCACTGCCGAGCAATTTGCATGTGGCGAATACGCCGTAAGCATTAATAATTGCCGCGCGTTAGCGGCTTTGCTGAGAAGTGAGAGCCTGAATTTGACTGTGTGCGATGCCGATCCTGTGCGGCTGACGCACAATACCGAAGTGACAGCGAACAACCCTAAAATTCGCTAATAATTACGACGGTATGAAATCAAGGTGGAACTCATGGGCGACGGCACGAAAGTAGCACAAACTCTCAAAGAGGCGGCACTCGAATATCACCGCTATCCGCGTCCGGGCAAGCTTGAGATTGCCGCGACCAAGACCATGACCAACCAGCGTGATCTGGCGTTGGCATATTCACCGGGCGTCGCGTTCGCCTGCGAAGAGATCGTACGCGACCCGGCTGAGTCGTACAACATGACGGCGCGCGGCAATCTGGTCGGCGTGGTGACCAACGGCACGGCGGTGCTGGGCCTCGGCAACATCGGACCGCTCGCGGCCAAGCCGGTGATGGAAGGCAAAGCTGTTCTATTCAAAAAATTCGCCGGTATCGATTGCTTTGATATCGAGATGAATGAGTCCGATCCGGACAAGTTGGTCGAACACATTGCAGCGCTGGAGCCCACGTTCGGCGGTATCAACCTTGAAGACATCAAGGCACCGGAATGCTTCTACGTGGAGAAGAAGCTGCGCGAGCGCATGAAGATTCCAGTTTTCCACGACGATCAGCACGGCACCGCGATCATCGTCGGCGCGGCTGTGACGAACGGCCTGCGCGTTGTCGGCAAAAAACCGGAAGACGTGAAGCTCGTGTGCTCAGGCGCGGGTGCGGCGGCGCTGGCATGCCTCGACATGCTCGTGGCTATCGGCATCAAGATTGAAAATATTTGGGTGTCCGACATCAAAGGCGTAGTCTGGCAGGGCCGCGTTGAGGAGATGGACGACAACAAGGCGCGCTACGCCAAGGTGACTGACCTGCGCACTGTGGATCAACTGCTGGATGGCGCAGACGTGTTCCTGGGGCTTTCTGCGGCACGCGTTTTGAAGCCGGAATGGTTGGCCAAGATGGCGAAGAGCCCGCTGATTCTGGCGCTGGCTAATCCTGAGCCGGAAATCATGCCGGACATCGCGAAGGCCGCACGTCCCGATGCGATCATCGCCACGGGGCGCAGCGACTACCCGAATCAGGTGAACAACGTTCTCTGCTTCCCGTTCATCTTCCGTGGCGCGCTGGACGTCGGCGCGACGACGGTGAACGAGGCGATGAAAGTTGCTGCGGTGAAGGCTATTGCTGACCTCGCGATGGCAGAGCAAAACGATCAGGTCGCGGCGGCGTACGGCGACACCGGTTCGCTCTCGTTCGGGCCGGAGTATCTGATCCCGAAACCATTCGACCCGCGACTGATTGTTCGCATTGCGCCCGCGGTCGCCAAGGCTGCGATGGATTCCGGCGTGGCGACGCGTCCGATCAAGGATTTTGAAGCGTACAAGCACCAGCTCGCGCAGTTTGTCTATCATTCCGGCGCCGTGATGAAGCCGATCTTCGACGCGGCACGCAATTCTCCATGCCGCGTGGTGTTCGCGGAGGGCGAAGATGAGCGCGTGATGCGCGCCGTTCAAGTGGTGATTGATGAAGGCATCGCCAAGCCGATCCTCATTGCACGTCCTGCGGTGTTCGAAAAGCGGTTGGAGAAATTCGGACTGCGCATGAAACCCGGCGTCGACATTGAGCTCATCAATCCGGAGCAGGATCATCGCTTCCGTGCCTATTGGCAGGAATATCACCAGTTGACGCAGCGCTCCGGTATCACCGCGCCGCTGGCCAAAATTGAGATGCGCCGTCGCCTGACGCTGATTGGCGCGATGATGGTTCGCAAGGGTGATGCTGACGCGATGATTTGCGGCACGTATGGGACACATGACATCCATCTGGAATACATTAATCAGGTGCTTGGCTTGCGTAATGGTGCGCATGAATATGCGGCGATGAACGGACTTATGTTGCCAGGACGTCTGCTGTTTTTGGTCGACACGCACGTCAATTACGATCCAACCGCCGAGCAATTGGCCGAGATCACCATCATGGCTTCGGACGAGTTGCAGCGCTTCGGCATCACGCCGAAAGTGGCGCTGTTGTCGCACTCCAATTTCGGGACGGCCAATACGCCGTCGGCGCTGAAAATGCGCGAGGCTTTGAAACTCATTCGTGCGCGCGCACCGCAGCTGGAGGTCGACGGCGAAATGCACGGCGATTCTGCGCTTGACGAAGATTCGCGCAAAGGTGTGGGCGATTCGCCGCTTACGGGTTCTGCCAATTTGCTGGTGTTCCCGAACATTGATGCCGCGAATATTTCATACAACCTGTTGAAGACGGCTGCCGGCAATAACGTTGCCGTGGGCCCAATTCTGCTGGGATGTGCGAAGCCGGTTCATATTCTGACGCCGAGCGCGACGGTGCGCCGCATTGTGAACATGACCGCGCTGGCCGTGGTGGACGCGAACAACGCACGCTAGATTTTTGTAGGAGCAATGCAAGTCGCGAAAAACGATGGCCTCCGAGCCATAGTTTTTTTGGGCAAAGCTCGCCATGTCACCAATCGCGACGCATGTCGCTCCTACAATTGGGCATGCACGATCAAAGCACTCCCTCCCAATGGATGACTCGCCACGCGGGTTTTGTGAAAGCGAAAACGTCGTTGCTTGACGTCGCATGCGGGCGCGGGCGACACGCGAAGTTCTTCGCATCACGCGGTGTTTTAGTCACTGCTGTTGATCGCGACGCGGCTGCGCTGACTTCCATTCGCGGTACTAACGGCGTGATCCTCGAGCAGCGCGATCTTGAAAATAATCCTTGGCCCTACGCGCCGGAATCATTTGATTGCATTCTCGTGTGCAACTACTTGTGGCGTCCGACGGCTGCGGCGTTGCTGGCGAGCCTGAAGCCGGGCGGCCTCCTGTTGTACGAGACATTCATGGTCGGCAACGAGCGCTTCGGTAGCCCGTCACGGCCTGATTTTTTGTTGCGCCCGAATGAGTTGCTGCAATGGGTCAATGGCTCGTTCAAGGCACTGGCGTTTGAGCAAAATCAGGAAATAGGCCCCGACGGCGCACCGGTCGCAATGAAGCAAAAAATTGCGGCGTTCAAATTCTTTCCGCAACCAGCGGTTCCCGTTGTGGTCGAGGACACGGCGGTCGACGCCGGAGTTGAAGTGGGTGACGTGGCCGACGAAAACGGCGGCAAAGATAGCGCTGCTGTCGGGTAGTCTGGTCGTCGGATAGGACGCGTATTTGCATAACGACCCGGCCGTCTCGTGTAGTCGTCATGCAGACCGCAGAGAAGCGCCATCCACGCGAACCCTGCCCGCGCGTATAGCTTCGGCAACGAGCCAATCGGCGTAAGCCTCATCACTCATCCGGAAAAACTGCGCGTTGTAATCGCGATGCACACCGATGCGGGCGACGTAAGCGGGCACATCCGCAAGCGCCATTTCGCCGCGCCACATCATCGAATAGATAAACATGCCTTTCACTACGCTCTTCGCGATTTTCATATCGTCCGCGGCGAAGGCTTCGAGCTTGGCGCTGGCCCGTGATAGCGCACCTGCGTAGTCCGTAAACATCGGGCCGTGTCCAGGGATCACGAGCGCCACATCCAGCTCGGCGAGACGATTGAATGTGGCACGTTGTGCGGCTAGCGGTTTCGGGTCAATCGCTTGCGGCGGCACAAAACCGTAGCCGCTTTCCCACAGCGCATCGGCCGAAATGAGGACGCGCAACTTCGGCGAATGAAATACCAACGAACCCATGTCGTGCCCGGGCGTGGCAATCGCGTGCCACGACTCACCGCCGAGCTGCATCTGTTGCCCCGGCTCAATCACGTCATCCCAAGCAAAACGTTCGCATTCCTGATCAGCGTAGGAGAGCATTTGCTCCGGCGCGTCCCAGTTCACGAGTGCGGGTTGCTCGTCAACAGGCACCGCGATGGAGCAACCTGGATGCGCGCGCTGCAAGTCCGCGTTGCCGCCGATATGGTCGCTGTGAATGTGCGTGTTAATGATCCGATCAAGCGAAGAGTTGCCCCATTTTTCGAGTACAGCGTTGACTTGGGCGAATGTCACATCATTGAATTTTCCGTAGCCAGAATCAACGAGCGTCGCGCCCTCACGGTCACGAAACATGACGTGATTAGCGGATAGCCAATCGCGTTCAATAAACGAAATATTCGGCGGCAACGTCACTCCGCGACACCCAACAAATGCGGCGCAAATCCATGCTCCTCAAGCTCTGCGAGTAGCTGCGTCACATGTGGACGATCACGCGTTTCCAGTGTCAATTCCACTTCCGTTGACTTTACGCTGAACACCCCGAATAGTCGCTGATGCTCCACGTCGACGACGTTTGCTCCAACGTCGGCCACCACTTTCGTCAACTTCGCCAGCGCACCGGCAACATCTGGCAGCTTGACACGGACGCGGATCAGGCGCCCCTCGCGCACAAGATTGCGCATAAGGATGCTCGCCAGGATTCGTGAATCAATATTGCCGCCGCAAAGCACCACGCCGACTTTCTTGCCGACGAAGCGGTCTTTGTATTGCAACAGCGCTGCGATGCCGGTCGCTCCTGCACCTTCGGTCACCGTCTTCTCGATCTCGATCAATAGCGCAATCGCTTCTTCAATCGTTGATTCGTCAACCAGCAGCATGTCCTTCACAAGCGCACGAATGATAGTCAGCGGCAGCTCTCCAATATCGCGCACCGCGAGGCCTTCAGCGATGGTTTCTGAGCCCACGCTGACCGGCTCGCCGCGCAGTCGTTGTGCCATCGCCGAAAAGGTCTTCGACTCGACGCCATAGATTTCGATGTCCGGCTTCACCGCGCGCGCTGCCACCGTGCATCCCGCGAGCAAACCACCGCCACCGACCGGAATCACCAGCGTGTCCAGCTGCGGCGCGGCCTCCAGCATTTCCAGCGCCAGCGTGCCTTGTCCGGCAACGATGAAGGGATCATCAAACGGATGCACGAACGTGTACTGGTGCTTCACGGCAAGTTCATGCGCATGGGTCGACGCTTCGGCCAATGTATTGCCAATCAGCACGACTGTCGCGCCGTGGCCCTCGGTGTTTCGAACCTTTACAAATGGCGTGTAAGCCGGCATCACAATCGTAGCCGGAATGCCGAGTCTGCCCGCGTGATACGCGACACCCTGCGCATGATTTCCAGCACTCATCGCGATCACGCCGCGTGACTTTTCTTCAGTCGTGAGGGAGAGCAATTTGTTCAACGCACCCCGCTCTTTAAAGCTCGCGGTGAACTGTAAATTCTCGAACTTGAGCCACACGTCGCAATTGAAAATTCGCGACAAGGTCTTCGAATGCAGGCAGGGCGTGTTCGCAACCGCACCCGCGATTTTGTCGCGGGCGGATTGCACGTCGGCGAGGGTGACGGGTAGGTCGTGCAGAGCGATTTGGGTAGTCATGCGCTTGATTGTAAGAGGGGCGAAATCGCCGGCGCATGATTGTTCATGTCATTGGCATTCCGGCACGAAAATCGGCAAAGTTCTGTTGGGCCTGTTGTCGTTTAAGACGCATCACTGACGCACATCAATGTCTGTACCGCTCGAATGTGAAACGCTTGCGTTCGTTGCCAAGTACCGGGAGACGGATCATGCCTCACTTATGTCTACGCATCATTCGTGAGGAGCATGCCGCGTTGGCCGCGATGTTGCGCTCGCTGACGCTTATGGTTGAGCGCGGCCCGAAGCGAGATACCCACACTTTTTTCAGCGTGCTGCGTGCGATGCTTTTCTATGTGGATGAGTTTCCGGAGCGATTGCATCACCCGAAAGAAACTGAATTGCTGTTTCCCAAGGTCAGGCATCATGCTCCGGAGATCAGCGCTGAGCTAGATCGTCTGGATCGCGATCACGCCAAAGGCGAGGCTGGCATTCGCGAGTTGCAGCACCTGCTATTGGCCTGGGAGTTCATGGGGGAAATGCGTCGCGGCGCGTTCGAAGGCGCGTGCCTGCGCTACGTGAATTTCTACCTCGATCACATGCGACTGGAGGAGGCGCTTATCCTGCCTGCGGCCGAGCGCTGCCTGAGCGCGGAGGAGTGGAGTGAGCTTGACAATGCGTTCGCCAGTAACCGCGATCCGCTGACACGGCA
Organism: Burkholderiales bacterium; assembly: GCA_025354165.1. GTDB lineage: Bacteria > Pseudomonadota > Gammaproteobacteria > Burkholderiales > Casimicrobiaceae > Casimicrobium. The sequence continues at coordinate 42,784 of JANXNI010000042.1, forward strand.
GTTTGCGCCAGATCCCGCCTATGAGCGCTTGTTTGCAACCATACTGCTAAAAGCGCCGGCTCCGATTGGGGTGGGTGAAGACGTTTAAATCCACATACAGCTTTATGACAAAAAGACGGCTGCATATGGGCGTAGAGCTTAAAATGCAAATTGTTGACTTTGTCGTTTTATGAGCTGTATCCCATATAAAGTCGTCATTTTATGAAAAAGCTATTAGCTGAATTTTTAGAGGTGCCCTTAACGTTTTGATGGTCGCAGCAAATTCACCGCAAGCCCGCAAAGCACGATGACAGCCAAGCCCAAAACGCCCCATAGCAAGAATGATTTTTGTGTTGCCACGCCGAATATTTCGGCAGCGGCACTGGGCTTCGCGGGCGGTTGATTGACGCTGACCGTGGCCGTCAATAGGGGCAGCGAGAACTCGCCGCCGCTTTGATAGTTGGGCATGAGCGTGGTCACGGGCACAGCGGTGGATTGCGCGCCTGCGTTGCCGGTGGCGATCGTGAATGGGCCATCGCCGGTGGCGATGAAAAGCACGTTGAGCGGCGCGTATTCCAGTGCTAGCGTGATCGGCACGCCGGTCAGGCTGTAGCCGCGCAATGCCTCGACGCGAACGAGAGGCTCCAACGGCGACAACATCGGCACTGACGGGTTGATGCTTTGTGCGGTGTTGTTTGAGGCAAGTCGATAGACGACCGTATTTGCCACCGTTCGCCACGGATCGCCACTGCGTGAGCGCGTGAGCATGCGGACGGGCATGAGCGCGTTCTCCGTGCTCGTTTGCAGGCGTATTGCGTTGGCGCGCAAGCCCGGTTTGATTGTCCAGTCGGCGTAGCCTTCCGCCGCGCTTTGTGGCGCACCGAGTTCGATGACGACCGCTTCGGCGCGGTTGGTATTGAGCACACCGACAGTGCGCAATGCCGTGACGGCAAGGCTTGGCGTGTCGGACCAGGTCAGTCGCAAATACTGCCCTTCAAGCCGTTGACCCGAAGGCAAATCGACGCGACGATTGCTTGGCCCGTCGCTGCCGAAATCAAACACCGGTGATTGCGACGCGAGGGTTCGCCAGCTCTTCAGATCGGTGCTTGCCTCAAGCGTTACCTTCACGATCAGCGAGGGTGGCAACCTGCCTTCCAGCTCGACGGCGCGTAGTTCGCTTTTGAGATTGCGTGTGTCGAACAGCAGGCCGCGCACGGTGGTGGCTTCGCGCTTCTGATCCTTTCCGATGGTGGCCGCGCCGACTTCTATCACCCGTCGATTTGGGCCGTCGATGATGCGCAACGCGGGCGCAGCGGTGGCAGTTCCCGCGCCGATGGCGGCCGCGTAAATCGGCAGCGCCGCGAAGCGTTCGCCTGCCACGTCCTGCGTGTTCGGCGCTTGCTGTGAGGTGTCAATCACTGCGTGTGGCAGCGACAACCCCGCCGCGTTGAATACGCGCAGATCACCACCATTGACGCCGCGCAAAGCGTTGATTGACGGGCCGGGCAGCGCAGCGCGCGCAATCGCAGTGCCGCCGGGGACAACGACCGTCGCTCGCGTCGTGAACTCTTCGACCGTTTGTGCGTTGACCTCAAGCACCATCAGAAATGCCGCGAGCAGGATTGCGCTGAGGCGCGTCAGGCTGTGCGCAGTCATGCCTTGTCTCCAACGATTACGCTTGCGTTCATTGCTTCGGCTTCATTTGAGGGAGTGGGTGTGATCGGTGTCGAGGGCGCGGCAACTGCGGCAGGAGGCAAAGGCGCAAAGTACCCCACCGCCACCATCAAAATGCCCACGCCAATGAACGCAACGATGCGTTCGCCACCGCCTGAGTTGGCGAGATCCACCAGCAATAGCTTCATGACCGTCAGCGCAAGCAACGCCGCGCCTGCCTGCCAAATAATGCGCGCGCCTTTGCGGTGTCCGATGAACATCGAGGCGACGCCGAGGAGCGTCCACAACACCGAATATCCCGCCTGCACGAAGAACGAGGACGACAGCGCGCCGCTATTCCACTCGATGCCCCGGAAGTGATGCGCAAAGCGCAGCCACACCGTGTTCACCACGACGAATGCAGCGAATGCGAGCACGCCAAATAGCGCGGCGCTGCGCAGAGGCGATGTCGCACTCACCAGCGTTGATTCGCGTAGTTGCTTCAACCAGAGTGCAACGCTGGCAATGGCGATGAAGGACAGCAAATCCACGGGGTTCAGGAGCGGGATGTACGGCAGCGGATCAACATTGCCACCGGCGGTGCATGCCATCACCAGCGCGCCTAGCGTAGTCAATAGCGCTACGCCTGAACCGGCATAAATTGCGTATTCACGCTGGAACCGATCCAGCGGCCAGCGCGCGGGTTGCGCGGCCCAAACGCGCTTCGACGCCAGCGCCAGCATGATGAAAGTACTTGCTACGATGAGGATCGCGGCGGCCCAGTCGGTCGCATACAAATGGCCCGCGCTGATGGCGCGGTCGAGCACGCTGCCGACCAGCAGGATTAACAGTAGCGTGTTGCCAGCGTGAACGATGCGCCACCAGCGTGTCGGCGACAGCGCGTCAATGCCGCGCAGCATGGCGAAGTGCATCGCCAGCATCGCGAGCCAGAGCAGGGCATCGAGCCACAACGCGAGATGCGGTGTGATGATCAGATGCAAGGTCGCGGCGGCAACCAGAAACGGCAACACGACGACGACCGGGAAACGTGCGCTCGACCAACCCGTGCGCCGCCATGCCTGAAACGCGATGAACGACAAGGCGACGAAAGTGAAGCTAAACCACATGAAGCGTGTGGCGTCGCTTGCATGAATGCGCGACGACAGTATTTCCGCCCAAACGCCGAACAGCAACCAGCCAAAGCCCGTCAGAAAAAAGAGTGTGCTGGCGGTGTCTGTCAGTGTTGTGTTCGTTTTGCCGTCGCCCGGGCCATCTCCAGCAAACGTGAGATGTGCCGCCCGTGAGTCCGCATACGCCCACCATGAGATCGCGAGGCTGCCGATAGCGAGCATCAGCATGCCAATGAAGTGGCTATTGGCGAACGCATGTATCGCGGGGACTGGATTGCCTTCGAATGACGCCGCGAAAGCCAGCGCCGCGAGCAGTTGCATCAATGCACCAAAAGCCTGACCCATCCAGCGCTTCTGCTGTGTCGCCAGCCAATAAACACCTGCGCCTTCAATCGCCCACACCGCAGCGGTTAGTCGTCCATCTACGGCTAAAGGTACGGCGAGCGTTGCGAAGATGAGCGCCAACGCGGCGTAACTCAATGTGAGCCAGCGCGCCATCACGGGCTCGCGACTGCGCAATGCGAACGCGAGGATCAGGTAGATCGCGCTCGCGATCACTGCCGATATCGCTGCGCCGTATTCGATGTGGGAAACAAGCTGCGTCTGCAACGCAAAACTCACAATCGGTGTGCCGAAAATCAGCATACCGTCCAGCGTTTGGCCCTTTTTATTGGAGTGGCGCAACGCGTATAAAAGCCCAATGGCAACGTAGATCGCGAAGAACGCGATCAGAAATGGCTGTGTGCTCGTGTACTGTTCCGGCGCGTATTTGAGCGCGCCCCACATCGTCGCGACCAGAAACGTCGAAACAAAGCCAAGCAGGTTCAGCACGCGCCAGGGACGCAGCCATGCAACGATGCCGATGGCGACGTTGAGCAGCAGGTAGTAACCGAACAAGGCCACGTGATTGCCGGAGCCGGTGGACACGAGAATCGGTGTTGCGAACGCTCCGGCAAATCCGACCACGGCGAGCGCCTGCTTGTTTGCCAGTAGTGCAAGTAGCGTTGACAACGCGCAGACGATCGCCATCAACACAAACGCAGCAAGCGGCGGTATGAACGCGTACAACTTGAACGCTGCAAAGATTGTGAGGTAAAGCACCGCCACACCGGCACCTTGAAGAAGAATCGCGTAGTTCGAGCGCGTCGTGTCGTCCGCGTTTGCCCGAGCCAGGCGGAAGCCCTGAACGAGCAACGCAATGCCGACGAGCCCAATGCCAGCCAATCGCAATTCGGCTGGGAACAACGCATTGTCTGCCGCCCATTTCGCGAGAAAGGACAGGCCAATGAAAAGCACGATTGCTCCCACGCGAGCGACGGTGTTGCCACCCAAGAGCCAGGCTTTTGCGCGCGCTGCGAGTACTTCGACGGCGTTTGGCTTTGGTGGCGCTCTGAGCGCGGTTTCCGGCGGACGTGACGGCGCGGCAGGATTGATTGGTGGCATCGGTGTAGCCGTCGACGTTGCCGGATTTGGCGAATCGCTCAGCACAGGCGCGGTCATTGCCGACGTTGCCTCGGTGGTTGCAACGACAGCACCTGCATTCATTGCTTGTTCGGAAGCAACGACTGGCACCACGGCCGCAGGCGTCTCAACTTTCGACGCTGCGGCCGCCACGACGGCTGGCACTGCTGCCTGTGACACCGATATATTGGTCAGCCGCGCCACTTCGCTGCGCACAGCCTTCCGCAGCGTCCATCCTGCAAGCGCTCCGAGCAGTGCACCCACGATCCATTCCCAGTCGCCGCTGTGCGGCGACAAAAGAACGCCAATCAGCGCTCCCCAGATGGCTCCCCAAATAATCATCAAATTTCCCCGGTATTTCGCGTAATCCAGCCGCAACAATACTCGCTAAAGACTGGGTCGCGCAACGCATTTGCAATCGTTTCGTATTTCGATACTACCGGTGCGCCTGTGTAGGGGAAATGTAGGTTGCCGTGCGTATCTTTTGCAGCTATTTCAGCGCCAGAAAAAAATCTCGCACCATGCGTGCGCGATCGTTGAGCAACGGCACCGGGCGCTCTATTTTCACCTTGTCTTGCCCGTGCAAACGGTAGCGCCCATCTTTCTGGATCAACGTGATGAGTTTGATCGGTTCGAAGCTGGGTTTGGGTTTGAATGTGATGATCGTGCGCTCGGGCGCGCTGTCGATTTTCTTGACGCCGACTGCTTTGCCTGCGATGCGCAATTGATGCGCGGAAACCAGCGATTCCGTTGCTGGAGGTAGCAAACCGAATCTGTCAATCAATTCTTCTTTCAAGTCGTTCAACGAGTCTTCGTCTTCACAGTTGGCAAGGCGTTTGTAGATCACCAGTCGTTCATGCACACCGGCGCAATAGTCATTGGGTAGCAACGCGGGAACATGAAGATTCACTTCGGTTGTGACGCCCAACGGCTCATCGAGATCGGGCTCGCGGCCGGCCTTCAAGGCGCGAACGGCTTGATTGAGCATTTCGCTGTACAGCGAGAAGCCAATCTCCTGCATTTCACCCGACTGATTGTCGCCCAGCACTTCGCCCGCACCACGAATTTCGAGGTCGTGCATGGAGAGATAAAAGCCGGCGCCGAGGTCTTCCAGTTGTGTGATCGCTTCGAGCCGTTTCTTGGCGTCAGCGCTGATCGCATCATCACCAGGAATGAGCAGGTAGGCGTAAGCCTGATGGTGCGAACGCCCGACGCGACCGCGCAGTTGGTGTAGCTGGGCAAGGCCGAATTTGTCTGCACGATTGATGAGAATCGTATTCGCGTTGGCGACGTCAATGCCGGTCTCAATGATGGTGGAGCACAGCAGAATCTGAAAGCGCTGCTGATAGAAATCGCGCATCACGCCTTCGAGTTGCGTCGCGCCCATCTGACCATGACCCACGCGCACGCGTGCCTCTGGCACGATGGCTTCCAGCCGTTCGCGCATATTTTCGATGGTCTCGATTTCGTTGTGAAGGAAGTACACCTGACCCCCGCGTTTCAGCTCGCGCAGAATGGCCTCACGGATGAGGCCATCACCCCCTTTCGCCACGAAGGTTTTAATGGCAAGACGCTTCTGCGGCGCGGTTGCGATCACACTGAAATCGCGAATACCTTCGAGACTCATTGCGAGCGTGCGCGGGATTGGTGTCGCGGTGAGCGTCAACACATCAACCTCGGCGCGTAGCTTCTTCAACTGCTCTTTTTGGCGCACGCCGAAACGATGTTCTTCGTCGATGATGACGAGGCCGAGATTCTTGAATTTGATGTCAGGCTGAATGAGCTTGTGGGTGCCGATGACGAGATCGACTTTACCCTCGGCCATGCCTTCCAGCGTGGCCTTGATTTCTTTCGGTGAACGAAAACGTGACAGCTCCTCGATGCGAATCGCCCAAGGCGCGAAGCGATCCTTGAACGTGTTGTAATGCTGCTCGGTCAACAACGTTGTCGGCACGAGTAGTGCTACCTGTTTCCCGCCCATAAGCGCGACAAATGCGGCGCGCAACGCGACTTCTGTTTTTCCGAAACCCACGTCACCACAGACCAGCCTGTCCATCGGTTTCGCGGCGACCAAATCCTGAATGACCGCTTGAATCGCAGCGCTCTGATCGGGTGTTTCTTCGAAACCAAAGCCCGCCGCGAAGGCCTCGTAATCGTTCCAGTCTACTTTGAATGCGTGACCCGTTCGTGCAGCCCGTTGCGCGTAAATGTTGAGTAATTCGGCGGCAGTGTCGCGGGCTTGCTGAGCCGCCTTTTTCTTCGCCTTTTCCCAATGTCCAGAGCCCAACGTGTGCAGCGGCGCATGCTCAGGAGAGGTGCCGCTGTAGCGGGAAATCAGATGCAGGTTTGATACCGGCACGTAAAGCTGCGCATCGCTCGCGTACTGCAAATGCAGAAACTCGGTTGGACCTTCGCCCAAGTCGAGCGACACAAGGCCGAGATAGCGGCCAATGCCGTGCTCTTCATGCACGACCGGGTCGCCGACCTTGACCTCCGACAGATCCTTCAACATCGAATCGATATTGCTGGTCTTTACGCGTTTGCGACGGGTCGATCGCGTGCTGCTCGGATAAATTTCAGCCTCGGTGACGAAGCTCAGTTTCTCGTCAACGAGGATCGTTCCGGTGAATAGCGGCGCAGGGGTGATGCAGAACCCTTCGGTTGCTGCGAGGAAGCCGGCGAAATCTTCAACGTTGTGCGGCGTCAGGCCGTGCTCAACGAACATTTCCTGTAGCGTTTGCAGACGGCCTGGACTTTCGGCACAAAGCAGCACGCGGCCACTATGCTGTGTTGCGTTTGCCAGGAAATCAGCCAGTGCACCCAGCGGGCGTTGCATGCGCCGGTCAATCTCCATCGGCGGTACGCGACGAGTTGTGTCGCTTTCGCCGGCCTTCAGTTCATAGCGCGAGTACGCTTTCAACTCATGCAAAAAATCATCGCGCCCAAGGTACAACTCGGTCGGTTCGAGTAATGGCCGCGCGCTGTCGCCACGTAGCAAACCCCAACGTTCGCGCGTCTCGCGCTCGAAGTCGGTGAGGACGCCGTGTACATCGCCGAGCAGTGCGAACACCGCATCTCTGGGGGCATGGTCGAACAGCGTTTCCGCCTTATCGAAAAAGAGAGGTAAGTAATATTCAATGCCGCCTGGAAAGATGCCGTTCGATACGTCTTTGTACGCGGCGGACTTCGATGGATCACCCTCGAATACTTCGCGAAATCGCTGGCGGAAAACGGTGCGTCCTGCCTCGTCAGTGGGGAACTCGCGCGCGGGCAACAGCGACAGATCGTTGACCGGATACAAGGTGCGCTGCGTGTCCGGCTCAAACGTTTTGATCGACTCAATTTCATCATCGAACAAATCGAGTCGAACTGGTAACGTGCCGCCCGTCGGGAAGATGTCGATGATGCCGCCGCGTACCGCAAATTCACCTTGTGAGACGACTTGCGTGACATGGGTGTAACCGCCAAGCGTCATTTGCCGACGCAGCTTTTCGACGTCGAGTTTCTGCCCTTTTTTGAGCGCAAATGTGCGCGCGGCAACGAAGCTGCGCGGAGCCTGTTTCTGAGTGGCCGTCGTCGCCGCGACAATCATCACGTCGCACGCATGCGTGGCCAGCGCGTAGAGCGCTTTCAGGCGATCACTTACCAGATCAGGGTGTGGCGAGAAATGATCGTAGGGTAGCGTTTCCCAGTCGGAGAACTCGCGTACGCGGAGCGACGGGTCGAACCAGGCGATCTCAACGGTGAGCTGATGTACGTCCTGGGCGTCCGCGCAGGTGACGATCAGCGTGCGATTGCTTTCGCGCAGCGTTGCGGCGAGCCGGGCTAGCGCGAGCGCAGTACCCGCACCTTCTGGACGAGCGACCATGGCACGCTCACCGTTTCGAGGCAGGGAAGGAAGTAACGCGGTAGTTTCAGAAGAAGCGGGCAAAGCAAAACCTCACGAGAGGCCCCGCCTCACGCGATATCAGTCGAACAAGTTGAAATTATAGGGAGCGGGTGTCGCTCGGCATTTACTGTGTCGGCGAAGACCGCAGCGGCGTTACCTTGCCGTTACCTATCAAAAACTCCACACGCAAAATCGCTTCACCTTTTTCGTCCTTGTGCGTGTAGCCAACGACAGAAACTTTCTCACCGACTTTAACGGGCACGACTTTCCACGATTCCATGCGTGTAAGCGGCGCGAGTTCGATTTCCCAGACTTTGTCGTGTCGCTTTGGCGCTTTGGCAGAGCCGAGAATCATTACGGCATCAACATTTGCGCCTTGTCTGGGTATGGCAAATCGTGTGAGTGCAGCGGGCGGAGCGGCTCCGTTCACTTCGAGCATGAATTCGGCGTGCGGGTTCTGCCATTTCACGCTTTTAACGACACCTTCTAGGTAAATCGGTTTCGTTTCGTCAAAACTACTCCAACCGTGATGAGCGAATGCCGCGGGACCCAGGAGCGCGAGCACCGAAACAAGAAGTACGCGAAACATAATGAATCCTGAATGTGAATGAATCCTGAATGTGAACCGAATAAGTTAGACGTATGCTATCCAGCGGCCGCAAATAATTATGGCGATCCATAACACGAGCGAGAAGACGGCTTGCCCGCGCGTCAGAAGACTCGCAGGATTCAACGGTCCGCGACTGTGCAAAATCGCGGCATTGGTACCTGCCGTAAACAACAGCAGCATTTTCAAAAGAAACGCGCCGTTGCCAATGAAATCCGACGCCCGCGCGAGGAACATGAGGCCGCCGACCGTCGCCGCGAGCGTGAACCCAAGCAGCGTCCACGGGAGCGTTGCCGTGGCCAGCGTACGCACATCTATTGAACCGACTCCGAACGGGCGCACGCCGGCCAGACGCAAATCAACGATCCACAACGAGCCGAACGTGATCGCGATGGCGATGATGTGTAGCGCCTCCAGCGTCGGATAAACCAGTGGCGCAGAGCGCAGCCAGACGGCAAACGGCCAGTGGCTCAGCGCGAGCGTAATGGCGGGATTCAAAGCGGGAAATTGACGAGCACAGTAAGTGGATTCTTCCACGGAACGAGCGGGGACCGGTACGGCAAACAGGTGATTTCACTTGTAAATCGACAATGACTAAGCTGGCCTTGATTTAGTAATGGATTGAAAGGTAAATGACGGCAGCCGCTGGTATCTTTTCGTGTACTGCTATATGTTGCCCAAGTATTGTCGCCCAATCCGCAGCGATACTTCGGGCACCGTCATACCCGCGCTCGAAGGCCGCAACCGCCTTCACCATGCTTCGAGGAGGAAGTCATATGGATGCCGACCCAAGTCCGAGACCCATTTACAAGTCGCTGTACTTTCAGGTCATCACGGCCATCGTGATCGGTGTGTTGCTCGGTCATTTCGCGCCGCAATATGGCGAGGCAATGAAGCCGCTGGGTGATGGCTTCATCAAGCTCATCAAGATGATCATCGCGCCGATCATTTTCTGCACCGTGGTGGTTGGTATCGCCGGCATGGAAGACATGAAAAAGGTCGGCAAGACCGGCGGATTAGCGCTCCTGTATTTCGAGGTGGTGAGTTCAATTGCGTTGATCGTTGGCCTGGTGATCGTGAATGTCGTTCAGCCCGGCGTTGGCATGAACGTTGATCCGCATACGCTCGACACCAAGAGCCTCGCTGCGTACACCGGGCCGGGCAAGATGCAGGGCACGGTCGATTTTTTGCTGGGCATCATCCCGTCGACGGTGGTCGATGCATTTGCCAAGGGCGAGATGCTGCAGGTGTTGCTGTTCGCAATGATGTTCGGCTTCGCATTGCACCGTTTTGGTGGGCGCGGTACGCTGGTGTTTGACTTGATCGAGAAGACCTCGCATGTGCTGTTCACCATTGTCGGTTTCATCATGAAGCTCGCGCCGATCGGTGCGTTTGGCGCGATGGCATTTACGATTGGCAAGTACGGCGTCGGCTCGCTGGTATCGCTGGCGCAGCTTATGGCGACGTTCTACGCGACGTGCCTGATCTTTATCTTTGTGGTGCTGGGATCGATTGCAAAGTTCAACGGCTTCTCGATCTGGAAATTCATCAAGTACATCAGGGAAGAATTGCTGATTGTGCTCGGCACATCGTCGTCCGAGTCGGTGCTGCCGCGCATGATGGCGAAGATGGAAACGCTAGGCGCGAAAAAATCAACCGTTGGGCTTGTGATCCCGACCGGCTATTCATTCAATCTTGACGGTACGTCAATCTATCTCACGATGGCTGCCGTGTTCATCGCGCAGGCTACCAACACGCCAATGACGCTGATTCAGCAGCTCACGCTGCTTGCCGTGCTGCTGCTTACGTCCAAAGGCGCGGCTGGCGTCACCGGCAGCGGATTCATCGTGCTCGCCGCGACGTTATCGGCCGTGGGCGGCGTACCCGTCGCCGGACTCGCGCTGATTCTCGGGATTGATCGTTTCATGTCGGAGGCGCGGGCGCTGACTAACCTGATTGGCAATGGGGTGGCGACGCTGGTCGTTGCGCGCTGGACGGGTGATCTGGACGTCGCCGTGATGCAGAAACGGCTGGATGAAGGGCCGACGGAGGCGACGGCGGATCATCCCGAGGAAGTGATTGACGCGGTGACGAGTCATATTGCGAAGGCTTAGCCATCGCGTTGTAGGAGCGGCGAAAGCCGCGAAAGGCCGCTCCTACAAACCCTTTGCCATCAGTGCTGATTGCGCTTCGTCACCATGCGCGTGTGCAATTCGGTAATCGCTTTGCTACCGGTCTTCTCGAACGCAAACGGCAACACCGCGTGAACGAAGCAGGCGAGACTTGCTTTGAGCAGCGCCCAGCCAAAGCTGCCCGCTACTACGAAATGCTCGCCGTACGTCTCGCCGACTGACGCTGGATGCTCGGCAAAAGCGCGATTGACAGTAGTAATAAATGAGCAGTTTTGCATGGCTGATTTGCCGTTGAGTTGATAGCAAAATCATAGGACTCGAAGCGTGCAAGGCGTTTGCGAGTTTGATGTGTTGGCGCAGTGATGTGAGCAGTAAAATCTACAAAAGTGTAATTTTTGGAGTAAATTTTGCTCGACAAGGTAGATAGGAAGATTTTGGAACTCCTGCAGGTTGATGCCACGCTCGCGCTGGCGTCACTGGCCGAACAGGTCAATCTCACCCAGACACCGTGCTGGCGGCGCGTCCAACGACTGGAGGCCGAGGGCTACATCACACGCCGCGTGGCGCTTTGCGATCCACAAAAATTAAACGTTGGCGTCACCGTGTTTGTGTCAATCAAGACGCGACAGCACAACGTGAAATGGCTGGAGCAATTCGCCGCCGCCGTCAGCGCAATTCCCGAAGTTGTCGAGTTCTACCGGATGAGCGGCGACATCGATTACCTGCTACGCGTCGTAGTGCCGGACATCGCGGGCTACGACCTCGTCTACAAAAAACTCATCCGCTCGACCGAGTTGTTCGACGTCAGCTCTTCGTTTGCGATGGAACAAATCAAGTACACGACCGCGCTGCCAGTAACCGCCGCCTGACCACAACAGCTTTTCTATGAAAGCACTACTGCATGGGGGCTAAAGTCATAAAGCGCAATAACTCGACTTATGAAAAAAATGGCTTTTAGCCCCGGTGCCAACGTCATGTAACGAAAAAGCTGCTATCGCCCTCCGAGCATTTTTTCGTCACCCAGTCGCCGCGCGAACGCGAACAGCGCGACGACGCAAATCAGCGCGGGCACGGCCCACATCGCGACCCATTCCAGCGGCAGGATCGCCTCTGCTCGCAGCACTTTCGAGAGTACTGCGAACTGCCCGTTGACCGGCACCCAAACGTCCCACCACGGCGCTTTGGTCTGGCGCAACCAGCTGATCAGCGGCAACAAACCGACCAGCGACACCGCCAGCGTGAGTGAGCTTTGCGCCTCTTTCGCCGTCTTGCCCGCCGCGCCGAACGCGAGCAACACGCCGGGCACCATGAACGCAAACGGAATCAACACCGCCATGAATCCGGTGAACTCGCGGGTGCCGAAATTGAACGGCAACCCAAGCTTTCCCAGCGGCACCAATTTCAGTGCGATTAGAAACCCCAGCATCGACGCCGTGACCGCCAGCAGGTTCACCACGGCGACCGCCATCCACTTGCCGATTGCAAGCTCGGACACCGCAACGGGCGTCGTCAGCAGCGGCTCCAGCGTCTGCCGTTCGCGCTCGCCTGCGGTCACGTCCAGCGCGGCCGCAATCGCGCCCATAAGGCCGGCAAACAACGCGTAAAAACTCATCATTTGCAGGAACCGCGCACTGCGTTGCTCGACGCTCGATAAATCCAGTTCTTCCAGTTGCACGGGCCGCGCGACCGACGGCGCAATGCCGCGCAAAATCATGCGCTCGTTGCCGATCATCGCGGCATAGCTGCGCACTTCGCCCGCGAGCCGCCCGGCAATCGGTGCAGAGCGTTCACGGCTTGACAACGTGACCAGCGTGATGGTCACTGGGCGACCGCTGGCAAGCGCCGTTGCATAGTTCGGATCGACCACCAGCACCGCATCCAGCTCGCCGTTTTTCACGCGTGTTTCGTAGTTCTGGGGATCGGCGTCCACCTTGATGCCACGACGCTCTAGGTAGCGCACAAAATCGGGCGCAAACTGCGCGTTGACAATCGGCGCGGTGATTTGGTCGATGCGCCCCTGAATCGATTGCGCCACGAAGTACAACAGGCACACTACCAGCGGCCCGGAAATCGCCACGCCAAACAGCGCCATAAAAATGCTCTTGCGATCGCGCAGCAGATCAACGATTTCTTTGCGAGCGACCAGCGCGAGACGGGTGAAAGAAAAGCCGTTCATGCGAACAACCCTTCTTCGCTACCGATGAGCTTCACGAATGCGTCTTCGAGGCTGTCGAGGCCCGTGACCGCCAGCACCTCCTGCGGCGTGCCCGAGAACACCGCGTGCCCCTTATTGATGATCACAATGCGGTCGCATAACGCGGCCACCTCCTGCATGATGTGGCTGGAAAAAAGCACGCATTTGCCTTGGGCCTTCAGCCCGCGAATCAGGTCGCGCATGCTGCGCGTGGACATGATGTCGAGGCCGTTCGTGGGCTCGTCGAGCAGCACTGTTTGCGGGTTATGAACGAGTGCGCGCGCGATGGCGACTTTCATGCGCTCGCCTTGCGAGAAGCCCTGCGTCGGGCGGTCTGCAAGCGCATGCAGGCCGAGTTCGTCAATCAACGCAGTCGAGCGTTCCTGCGAATCGGCCGCAGACATACCCTGCAAACGGCCAAAGTAGTTGATGTTTTCACGCGCCGTGAGCCGCCAGTAAAGTCCTTTCGCGTCACCCAGCACACCGAGGCGCTGGCGCACCGTCGCGCGTTCGCTGGCGAGGTCAGCACCATCGATTCGCGCACGCCCCGCATCAGATGACAGGAGCGTCGACAACATGCGCAGCGTCGTCGTTTTACCTGCACCATTTGGCCCAAGAAGGCCTGTGACCTCGCCGTCCTTGGCGGTGAAGCTTACGTTGTCGACGGCGGTGACGATTCGCGTGCTCGCTTTCAATGCAAATGCTGACCTACGCTCGCGTACCGTGAAGCGTTTGCAGAGGCCTTCCACTTCAATCATGGCCTGGCCTCCAGCGGCGACGTGTAGAACAGTGGGCGCGGCAGTTTCAGCTCCGCTTCGCAGGGATCAAAGGCGCCAGCAATGTTGCCTGCTTCGATAAATTTCGTGATGATCCGGCGCACACACGGTAGCGGCGACGCAATGTGTCCAACGCCTGTCACCACGATGTGTTTGCTGTTGGACAACGTCTTAGCGGCGAGCGAGCCTTGGGCCGGCGGCGTCACTGGATCCTGCGTGCCCGAGAGCAACAACGTCGGGATGTCACTGGTCGTTGGCTCAAAAAACTCTGGCGCGACTTTGCCATGCGGAAAGCCCTTGCAGAAGCCATAAAACAGGTCGTTAAGCGGCTGGAATCTTGGGTTTGCCGTAGGCGTCCGGTTCAACATGTCCTCTGCACACATGACCGCAAATCGTTGTGCGATTGCGATATCACCCTCGCCGATGGACGAGGCTGACATCGTCGCGGCGAGCGGCGCGAAATTTCCCAGCGCCGCCTGATTAATCAAATTCGGCACCATGCGGGAGGCTTCCGGCATGTAAAGCATCGGCCACATCAGCGTGACCAGCGTGCGGTCAGACACCACGCCATTGATCGGTTTTCCGCTTGCGGGATGCGCGAAAATCACGGCGTGCGGTTTCGCGCGAAGCTCAGAAAGCAAGCTGTCGAACGTCGCCAAAATGTTGGGATAAGCCTTGGCGCATCCGTTGCTGGCGGCGCACGCGGCAAGCGTTGATCGCAGTTCCGCCTCGGACGTTGCCAACGCGTCATCCGGCAGATGCAGGCTGGTCGGAGCCACGCCATCGAGCACCGCCGTACGAATGCTTTGCGGATAGCGCTTCATGTAGCGCAGCGCCACGCGCGAGCCGTAGCTGCCGCCCCACACATTAATTTTCTCCTGGCCGAGTGCCTTGCGAACGAGTTCCAGATCGTCAATGTAATCGTCAGTGCGATGGGTTGCGGGGTTGCCCTTTAGCGTAGCGATGCATTTGGCCCAATCGCGTTGTATGGCCTCATCGGAATTGCTGAACGCCTCCTTCAACGGATCAACGTTCGGGTCGGCGGCCGCAGCGTCGCAGGTCAGCGTTTTGCTCTTGCCCGTGCCGCGCTGATCTACCAGCACAATGTCGCGAGTCTTGCGCAAATCGCCCAGTGCGCTCACCAAACTACCGATGTCGCTGGCCGCCTGACCGGGACCACCGGCGAAGAAATAGACAGGATTGGGTTCCGGGTTACGCGCCAACGCGGGCAGCACGGCAACGTGAATGTTGATCGTCTTGCTCGCGCCGCTCTTGTTGGCGTAGTCCTCCGGCACTGCCAGGGTTGCACAGCGCGCAATCGAGTCAATGTGCTTGAGGCGACAGTCAGTAAAAGTGATGGCAGTGTCGGCTCTAACGGGTTTGCGCGAGTCGCATGCAGTTAATGCAAGCGTTGTGACCAATGGAATCGCGAACAGCACCGTCGCAGCAAGTCGCATTCTTTCGCGCTTTAAAAGGTTGAATTTCATGCCGCAAGCGTAGCAGTGCGAGCGCATCGGACTTCGACGAGTTTCAGGGCGCCTCTAAAAACTCATTTGTGGGGCGCATTGTGTCGTCGCGCGGTGCTCGCAATCCTCACGTACCAAGGCGTACGCTCCGGTTGCTGCGCTCCGGGCTCCTAACACTGCATCCCCAAAAATGAGTCTTTAGAGGTGCCCTCCTAGCCATGCGACGAATCACGCAAGGGAGGGCGCGGATTGCGTGCACGACAATCGACTACGACCAGTAACCGCGCTAGCGCGTGCCCTCAGCCGCACCACGTACGGTGTCGATAAAGCGCTGTCCCGCTGCCGCGCCGACCTGTTGATCCAGAATCTGACGCAATTCGTTGATTGCCGTTCGCATTTGCTGAGCGTCTTTGCAGTTCTCAATCTTGATCGCAAGTCGATCTGCGTCGGGGCCGAGAATATCGTGCAACGTGTGTATCGCGGCGCGCCTGACCGCTTGCACTTGCGCTGCGGTAGGTTCGGGCAGGCCATCGTTGCCGACAGCGTTCGGCGCGGGAATGGCAGGGCTCGCAGTGACAGTTGCGGGGCCTCCCGTACCCGATGCGCTCGCGCCCTTTCCGATCGCGGCTCCAATGCCGACTGGCGGCGCAACCACAGCCGGGACAATAAGCCCCTGCGTCTCCAGCTCGGCTAACAAAAAATCGATCTCTGAGCCACGCACAAACGCGGCCAGACGCTCGGTCGTTGCCGTGCCGTCGATAAGGATGAGCAATCGCCGTAGCTCGGCGCGCAGGCCCAGCGCACGGGCCTGCACCTCGGCAACGCCAGCAGGGGATTTACGATAAATTGATTTTGGATTCAGCATATTGACCCCGAACTCTATCAAGAAGCCCGAGCTGACGTGAAACTTACGCCATAGGGACGCAAAGTTTTACTATGGATTTTTCTGATGAACGGCACGCCTCACACCTATTTACCCTTGCCGCTACGGTTAGCCATCGCTCTGCTGTTGCCTTTCACTTGATATCGGCGGTCAGTTTGCCAGTTCGCGGGTGCTGTCGGAAGCAGCGCGTTCGCTATCCAGAAACCGTTGAGCCGTTTGCCCGCAATGGGCCAGCCGATTGATTCGGCCAGACACATTTATTTGCCAGTTCACAATGGTTGCCGGGAAGGTCCGCATGGTTAGAGTCATGCTACGGCTGGCCGCCCAGGAGAAGTGTTCCAGACGGGGTCGAAGTCGAAAGATTGATGTAAGCAGAAGGCCCGCCGGAACCCCAACGCGTTACCAGATCACGGTAGTGTCCCGAAAATGGGTTTCCGGACTGACCCGTTGAATAAATGATCGTCGCTGCATTCGCGTCGGCGATGGACAAGTCATAGACGGCGCGCAGGCTGGCTGCAAATTCGTTGGCGAAGGGGTTCGGCTCCCGAAGGCGAACTTTGCCGACCATCACGGAGTAGGTGTCGCCTGCGGTAGGCGTCGTTATTTCAAATAGTTTGGACAAGACGGGCACGTTGGAGAAGGGGCGGTGTTCGCTGCGTGCGACGTGGGCGGTGTCCCAGCGCCATGAGGACACGTCGTTGCCATAACGTTTGCTCAGATCGTCCAGCGCGGAATCAAATGCCGCATTGACGATTTCTTCACATGTTTCGTTCTTCGCGGTGGTCTTGTCGTTGCACCACCATGCGTCGTTTCGCAAAAGTATGCCGTTCACCGCCACGCGGAAATCGCGACGACCGAAGATCGCGGCAAACAGCTCGGAACCCACTTCGTCGGCGAGTATTCGTTTGGCGAGCTCACGATTCCAGGCCCAATGGACGAGGGCCGCGACTGCGGGATCGTTGTCGGCACCGACGATTCCGTCTTTCGCAAACGTTGTCAGCGCACGACGCGCGTCACTAGCAAGAGCATGTTTAGAGGTTAGCTTTGGCAGCCATTGCAAAAGCGGCGTGTCGTGCGTGTGCTTCAAGTCATGCTGAATCGCACGCAAACTCTGCTCGTCGTGTTTGGGCTTTGCTGCCAGCAGCTCTTCGATGCGAAGTTTCCGGCCCTTATGCGCCCATTCCCCGCTAATGAAATGCGGGTAGTCGTCACCAACGATGCGGTTGTTGGCGGTGGCGAGATAGCTGGCAACCGCCTGCTGCGGCATCTGCTCAAACGTGAGAAAGCCTGCCCAATCGTATTTCGCGTCCCAACCCGGTGACGGCGCGAGACCATTGATGTCGTTGTCGGGCTTTCGGATCGGAACGCGGCCTGGCGCGATAAAGGCGGTGTTGCCCAGCGTGTCAGCCATCACCACGTTCTGTTGCGGTGCGACGTAGCCGCGTAAAGTTTCCTTCAGTTCGGATACTGTTTGCGCTTTGTTCATGCGTGCGGCAACAAGTACCGTTTGGTTGTTCGCGTCAAGCGCTGTCCAGCGCATCGCCATTGCGAATTTTTTGGTGTTGATCGCGTTCGCCGTGGGCGCATGCGCGTCCGAAATAATCGGGCCATGACGCGATTCGCGCACGCTAATTTGCACGTCCGGCTCACCTTTAACTTTGAACGTTTCGCTACGCGTCGTGAGCTTTAACCAGCCATCAGGTGTACGTGCTTCGCCCTTGCTGTTGATCTCTTCCAGATACAAATCCTGGACATCCGGACCGGTGTTGGTGAAGCCCCAGGCGACGCCCTTGGTGCGCCCCAGAATGACCGAAGGCCCGCCTGGCAGCGTCGCACCGGTGACCTCAATACCCGGCGCTTTTTGTTTTGTGTAATACCAGATCGCTGGAGCCGCGAGCGACAAGTGCGGGTCGTTCGCGAGCAGCGGTTTCCCGCTAACTGTCTTGCTGCCATTCACCACCCAATTGTTGGAGCCGATTCCTTCTGTTCCGGCGGAGAGGAACATGAGTTCAGGCGATGAATCGACGCTCGCGGTTTTTGCTTCTGCGGTCGGCAAAGTATCAATTGATTTGTACAGCGACGCATAGTCTCCATGCGCAGGCAATGTGTCGCCTGGTTGCGGCGGCAACAACTCATCAATCCTTGAAACTGGCATCCGCGCCGCCATCTGTAATCGCAGCAATTCGTTACCCCAGTTACCACCCAAATCGTACGCCATGATGATGCCCCACGCCACCGTGTCCACCGGCTCCCATATACCCGGCTGCACGCCGAGAATGACGAACTCTGGCGGGCGCACGGTCATGGCGTCTCGCACGTAGGCGTTCACGCCATCCGCATACGCCTGAAGGAGCGCTTTTGCCTCCGGCGGAAAGCCATCAAACTGCGCTTTCGCCGCGCGATAAACCCCGAGTGTGCGCAGGAATTTGTCGGTCTCAAGCGCCTTCGGCCCGAGGATTTCCGCGAGTTCTCCCCGTCCGACGCGCCGATTCATTTCCAGTTGCCAGAGCCGATCTCGCGCATGCATGAAGCCCACGGCGAACCAGAGATCACGCTCGGATTTCGCTTCAATCGTGGGGATGCCGTCGGCGTCCAGTGTGATCGTGGTTTCGCCGAGCGGGGCCTTGATCGCGTATTGCGCGTTGTCCGCCGGTAAGCTGCGCCACACATAAATCGCAAATCCGCAGGTGACAACTGCCACGATGGCAATCAAGCCCAGAAATATTCTTTTTAGCCAGCGCACTTTTGCTCCCCATTTGACGCGGATCAGTTGAATTCAGGGAAGATTACCCTACATATAGCGCTAACAACTTCTAAGAGGGACGCCCCATGCGTTTCGACAAACTCACCACCAAATTTCAGCAGGCCTTTGCCGATGCGCAGTCTATCGCGGTCGGATTGGACGCGACCCAGATCGAACCACAACACTTGCTGATGGCGCTGCTTGAGCAGGAAGACGGCGGCACTAAACCGCTGCTTCAACGCGCAGGCGTCAACGTCGGCAAACTCGAAAAAGACCTTAAAGCTAGCATCGAACGGCTGCCGCGCCAGCAGGGCGGCGATGGCAATGTGACGGTCGGTCGCGACCTAAATGGCTTGCTTAACTTGACCGACAAAGAAGCGATGAAGCGGAATGATCAGTTCATTGCATCCGAGCTTTTTTTACTCGTGCTCGCGAGCGACAAAAGTGAAACCGGTCGCGTTTTCAAGGACGCGGGCGCTAACGCCAAGACGTTGCAAGCCTCGATTGATGCAGTGCGCGGCGGCAGCGGCATGGACTCGCAAGAGGCCGACAGCCAGCGTCAGGCGCTGGACAAATATACGGTCGATCTCACCGAGCGTGCGCGTATGGGCAAGCTCGATCCGGTGATCGGCCGCGATGATGAAATTCGCCGTGTGATTCAGGTGCTGCAACGTCGTACTAAGAATAACCCCGTGTTGATTGGTGAACCGGGTGTAGGCAAAACCGCAATTGTTGAAGGCCTGGCGCAACGCATCGTCAACGGCGAAGTGCCGGAAGGCTTGAAGAGCAAACGCGTGCTCTCGCTTGACTTCGCGGCTATGGTCGCGGGTGCGAAATATCGTGGCGAATTTGAAGAGCGGCTCAAAGCGGTGCTCAAAGATCTCGCAAAGGATGAAGGCCAGACGATTGTCTTTATCGACGAATTGCATACGATGGTCGGTGCTGGCAAAGCCGACGGCGCGATGGATGCAGGCAACATGCTAAAACCCGCCCTCGCTCGCGGCGAGCTGCATTGCGTCGGCGCAACTACGCTTGATGAGTATCGGAAATACATCGAGAAAGACGCCGCGCTGGAACGCCGTTTCCAGAAGGTTTTAGTCGGTGAGCCGTCGGTGGAATCGACCGTCGCCATCCTGCGGGGCCTCAAAGAAAAATACGAAGTCCACCACGGCGTGGACATCACCGATGCGGCGATCATCGCTGCGGCAGAACTGTCGCATCGCTACATCACGGATCGCTTTTTGCCCGACAAAGCCATCGACCTGATTGATGAGGCCGCGAGCCGAATCAAGATGGAGATCGACTCCAAGCCTGAGGTAATGGACAAGCTGGAGCGCCGCATCATTCAATTGAAGATCGAGCGTGAAGCCGTTAAAAAAGAAAAGGACGACGCGTCGAAAAAGCGCCTTAACCTGATCGACGAAGAAATCCTGAAACTTGAGCGTGAATACGCCGATTACGATGAAATTCTTCGCGGCGAAAAGGCGGCTGTGCAGGGCTCGCAGGGCGTCAAAGAACAGATCGAAAAGCTGAAATTGGAAATGGACGAAGCCCGCCGTCGCGGCGACTTCGCGCGCATGTCCGAGATTCAGTATGGCAAGCTGCCGGAGCTGGAAGCGAAGCTTAAGGCGTCCGAAACTACGAAAATGGAGGCCGACAACGCTGGCAAACCTGCCAAGGCAAAGCTCCTGCGCACGCAAGTCGGTGCAGAAGAAATCGCCGAAGTCGTTTCGCGCGCAACAGGTATTCCTGTCAGCAAAATGATGACAGGCGAACGCGACAAACTGCTGCACATCGAAGACGCGCTGCACAAACGCGTGATCGGTCAGGATGAAGCGGTATCGGTCGTCGCAGACGCAATCCGTCGATCCCGCGCAGGTCTCAGCGATCCGAACAAACCGTACGGCTCGTTCCTGTTCCTCGGGCCCACTGGCGTCGGTAAAACTGAGCTGACGAAAGCGCTCGCGCAGTTCCTCTTCGACTCCGAGGCCGCGCTCATCCGCATTGATATGAGCGAGTACATGGAGAAACATTCGGTTGCTCGCCTGATCGGCGCGCCGCCCGGCTACGTCGGCTTTGACGAAGGGGGCCAGCTCACAGAGCAGGTGCGCCGCAAACCCTATAGCGTGATCCTGTTTGACGAAGTCGAGAAGGCGCATCCAGATGTATTCAACGTACTCTTGCAAGCGCTTGACGATGGCCGTATGACGGATGGTCAAGGCCGCACGGTGGACTTTAAAAACACCGTGATGATCATGACTAGCAATCTAGGCGGTGCGAAGATTCAGGCGATGATCGATTCACCTCCGGAACTGGTCAAGATCGCCGTGATGGCTGAAGTGAAAGATCATTTCCGCCCCGAGTTCATCAACCGCATCGACGAGATTGTGGTCTTCCACGCGCTCGGCCGCGACAACATCAAAGGCATTGCCCGCATTCAGCTGAAACGCCTTGAAGAGCGCCTAGCCAAACTCGATCTCAAGATTGAAGTGTCCGAGTCCGCGCTCGACGTGTTGTGCGAAGCTGGCTTTGATCCGGTCTACGGCGCACGTCCGCTCAAACGCGCGATTCAGCAGTCAGTGGAGAATCCGCTGTCGAAGGAATTGCTCGCGGGTAAGTTCTTGCCGGGCTCGACGATTGAGGTGGATGCTCGGGGTGGGGAGATTGTGTTTGGCGCGTAAGCGGCAGCGTGCGGCAATGCGCAGCACGGTAGGCGTTGCAGCGTATTCCGGGAGAATGGAGTTTCATGCATTCCCGGAATGCGCTTCACTGCTTCCGGGCTACGCGAGCGGCAGCGTTCGATTGATGGATTTGAAGTAGACGAGCTCGGAATCACCCGCATCAAGGTTATCAATTCGCCCGCTTTCTACGAAGCCTGCTCGCAGGAATAATTTCTGCGCAGCGATGTTTGTTGCATTCGTGGAAGTGAATAATTTCATGGACTTGCTCGCGTGTTCCGATTCGGCAAGTAGTGCCAGCGCGCAGCCTTGGGGGCGTTCGGCCGGTGCAACAGCAATCAGCGAGACAAGCGCTTGACCGAAAAAAGTGTGCTCAATCACAACAAATCCCTCGACTGCCCCCGAGTATTCAACGACTTGGACTTGCTGCGCTTCAAGGGCTGCTTTTAGCCACGCCTGACGAGTGGGCGTCACCTGCGCGAATGGATCGCAGTTGAGCAAGCACGCATAGTCGTGATTGACTGCGAGCCGGAACCTGAATGCCTTGTCCATTTGGAATCCGCTAACTTAAGTTAGCTCCGCAGAGCTACTTCACGAAGGTTGTTACCAACGTGGCCCGCTTAGCCGCCTGCGCCTGTCGTTCATCCGATGTGATGAATTGCTCGGCCCCGGCTGCAAGCGCAGCCGCAACATGCAGCGCATCCATCGCGCGTAAATTCGAATTCGGCAGCATCTTGATTGCTACGCTTTCTATCTCTGCGCTCCACGGCGTCACCTGAAAGTCCACTAAATCCAGCTCGAACTCCGCCAGCGCTGCACGACATGCAGGAGCGGACATTTGTTTCGTGAGTCGCAGGCGGTTAAACGCGGAATGCATCTCGACGCGGCAATGCGGTGCGATGTGCAGCGAGGTTGCGTCGGCAAGTAGCGCCGCCAGTTCTTCCCCGCCTTGCATCGCGATGTAGCGCTTGATCAGCGCGGACGTGTCTATCGCGACGCGCACTAAAACGCCTGCTCGTCGCGTTCGACGAGTACGGGGTTCATCGCTGCGGCATTTTTCGAGAGCGACTGGCGTTTGACCGGGCGCTGCCACCGTGGCACCGATTCCGCCTTGATCGGTTGCAGCGGTCGCAACTCGATGATGGCAATGCCGTGCCGGGTAATCTGAACGCGCTCTCCCGCCAAAACCTTGTCTATCGTAGTGGCGAGTTGCGCACGGAAGACATTTAGTGGAAGCGTTTGCATGATCTTCACCTGTACATAATTTTATGAATTGTACAAAAAGTAGTTCCTCTGCGGATCGTAGAAACCTAATGACTTTCTGCGTTGAACGGCTGGAGCGCCTATTTCACATGGGCTAGCGGCGAATGAGGGCGAAAAAATGCCAAAGTCGACTCCTGATTAGCAAGCTGTCTCAGGAAGCCTTATTTTGCGTAGTGGCTGAGGGCTTGAGGCAACGGCGGCGTGCAACAGTCTGGGCAGCATCGCCTTCAGGTTTGATCGCCGATTGAATCGATAGGCGAACT
>JANXNI010000045.1 GCA_025354165.1 Burkholderiales bacterium
ACTAGCCGCAGCAGTCGTCGACGAATCGACGCCTCAGGATCTGACGGAATACGTCGAGAGCAGCCTAAGCCTAGAGCGCGACTTAGAGGACCAGATCGTCAGCCATCTAGACGTCCTCGAA
Organism: Burkholderiales bacterium; assembly: GCA_025354165.1. GTDB lineage: Bacteria > Pseudomonadota > Gammaproteobacteria > Burkholderiales > Casimicrobiaceae > Casimicrobium. The sequence continues at coordinate 122 of JANXNI010000045.1, forward strand.
CAAGGGCTTACGCTGGTGTCGCGCCAAGAGTCGTGCAACGTGGGCCGCCTAGACCTGCTGGCTCGCGACCATGAAGGGCGCACCGTTATCATCGAACTAAAGGCTGGCGAAGCGAAGGACTCGTCCATCGGCCAAATTGCGCGCTACGTGGGCTGGTACGCAGACAAGGAAGGCAAGACGCCACGAGCTATCTTAGTTGCCAGTGGATTCGCTGAGCCGGTGCGGTGGGCTGCGAAGGCTATTCCAGGCTTGAAACTTGTGACTTATCGCGTGCAGTTCGCGTTCGAGGAAGCAAAGGTTTAGACCGTAGGTCGGAACGCTTGCGGTTCCGACTTCTGCATTTGACTACGACCACGAACAATACCCACACAGAAGCAACTCAAAAATGATCATCCGCAAAAGTGAAGTGCCCGCCGAACGAGCCGAGCGTGAGTCCTTTGGTGTCACCGACACCGTGCGGTTGTCGGAGGTGGGAGGCATTTCTCAGTTCGGCGCGTACGTACAGACCCTCCACCCCGGCGCACGGACTTCCAACAACCATTGGCACGAGAATGAAGACGAGTTTCTTTATGTGCTGTCCGGTGAGGTAACCGTCACAGAAGGCGGCCAGACTGCGGCCCTGCACGCTGGCGATTCCGCATGCTGGCCGGCTGGCGTAGCGACCGCCCATCACGTGTCAAATCAGTCAAGCGAACTGTGCTCCTTCCTCATCGTTGGCACCCGCGTAAACAAGGACGTTTGTCACTACCCGGATACCCGGCGAACGCTGCATAGAGAAGGCAACGATTGGCGTCTTCTTGAAGCCGATGGGCGGGTCTTTAAAACTGGCTCTTTCTGAGGCACCGCAAAACCTCGCTCAGGCGGAGCGCGTAGGTCGGAACGCTCGCGGTTCCGCGTTGTGCAAGCGCGAAGCCAATTCGGCGATCATCGCTCTCCACCGTGTGCGGCGGAACCTCTTCGAGTTCCGTCCTGCAAACTGACCCGCCACGCGGACTTTAATTTCCGATCATTGGTTTGCTCGCGTTAAGCTTCCGTTCGCGACCGACTCTTCCACATCTTTCACGGAGTAAACCAATGCCCCTCCTCGGCCAAGCCGCGATGCTTCTTTCGTTTGATGTCGCTCAGGAAGCGATCCCCGAGCATGACGATTGGCACACGCATGAGCACCTGCCGGAGCGGCTCGCCATCCCCGGCTTCATGCGCGGAACGCGGTGGGTGGCGCGGGGCGACGGGCTGCGATATTTCGTGCTGTATGAGGTGGCTGAACTGGCTACTTTGACGTCTGCGGTTTATCTGGAACGGTTGAACAATCCGAGCCCGTGGACTTCGAAAATGATGCCGCATTACCGGGGCATGACGCGCGGCCTTTGTACAGTGTCGGCGAGCTTTGGTTTAGGGGTTGGATGCGTCGGTCTGCTGATCCGGTTCAAACCGGTTGCGGGGATGGAACCAACGTTCCGTGCGTGGCTTCAGGACGACGCGCTTCCGCAGCTACCTTCAAAGGCGGGCGTAGGAAGCGTTCATTGGCTCGAAGGCGCGGCCACTCCCGCGATGACCAACGAACAGCGGATTCGCGGGGCGGATACTGGTGTCGATTGGGCGCTCCTTGTGACGGGATACGATGCCGACGCACTGACAGCCTTGACGCACGGCGATCTTGGTCAAGAACAATTGGAACAACGCGGCGCGGTGGGGGTTGTGAGCGGGCTTTACGGCATGCACTACGCGTTGACTGATCGCGAGGTTAGAACCCGTTAGAAGCCTTAAGCACTGCGGCGCAGGCCGGTCAGTTTTAGCTCGTCAAAGGCGAGTGATTCCCTATCCCTCATTGGCTCGTAGGTCTTAGCAATGGCGCTACAAGCGTATCCTTGCCTTCCTTGCGAGTCACCTTTGAACGCCAAGAATTAACCATGAACACTGAACTCAAACCGGCTTGGGATCCGAGGTCCGAGGAGGTTGCCCGCGACCAGCGCGCGGCCTACGACGGAATGCGTGAACGCTGCCCCGTCGCTTATAGCGAGCTCCTGCAGTGGTCGCTGTTCCGACATGCCGACGTTACGCGCGCGGTCCACGATCACGAAACGTTCAGCAACGCGGTGTCGCAGCACCTTCCCGTGCCTAACGGGACGGATCCGCCAGAACACACGGCATATCGCCGTATCATCGAGCCGTATTTGCTCCGGAACGGATGGGCGCCTTCGAAACCCACGTGCCGGGAAATCGCCGCAGATTTAGTGCGCAATGCGCTTGCGAGCGGCGAGTGTGCATCGAAGAACTGCTCGAACGCACCCGCCAGATTCAGCCCGTTCCCGACAAGCCGCCTACTATCGCGAGGTACCCTGCAAGCGGTTTCGCCGCCTTGCGCTCGCAGGTTCGATAAGCGCAATGACCGGGGCGGCGGCGGAGCTTGCTCAAGCTCGACGGACATTTGTGCAACTGACTCACCGTGAGTGATGCTTAAACCACGCCGAGCCGCATGACAATCCTATGTTTCAGGTCATTGCGCAGCCATGCTTTGAGCACGCCACAAAGGGTTCGGCCTATGATTGAGGGATGGGGCGTCTGGATGCGCGACACGCATTCCTGTAGTCCCGCTTTTAGATGGCCTGCACCTGAAGCGGCGTTCGAGAGGGACGCGCCAAATGCGGCGCGCCGCTGAGCCGTTCGTCAGGCGACACTAAAACCTAACACCATCACGTTATGAGGCAGATTCACGATGAATAAAAGTCCACCCATCACCATATCTTCACTCGATGCCGTGCGACTCGAAAAAATGCTCGCTTCGCTTGGCAGTAACCAGTTTCCCGACAAGGAAAGCCTTCAAGACGAACTGGATCGGGCGAATGTTGTGGAGCCGCAGCAAATTCCACCCGATGTCGTCACCATGAACTCAACGGTGACGTTCAAGGTTGCGTCGTCCGAGCGTGAATTTTCCTTGACGCTGGTCTATCCGAATGATGCTGGCGACAATACGAGCAAGATTTCAATCCTTGCCCCGGTAGGCAGCGCGCTGCTTGGCCTGCGAGAAGGCGACGAAATGTCCTGGCCCAAGCCGGGCGGTGGATTGCTCGTGGTTCGTATCCTGAAAGTTGTCTACCAACCGGAACGTTCGGGCGACTTCCAGCGGTAGGCCGCCAGTTGTAGTCGCACAACCCGACCTGCACAACCGTCCGCGCTGCTCGGCTACTTCGAGGTTGGGCACCACTTTAGTCAGCGCTGACCTGGGTGCGGCGACAAGTGGTTCGCGATCTGGATAGCGCTTCGCGCAACCACCCTGCCCTGCCCCCCGTAGAATGATCTCCTTACAAAGGATTTCGCTATGTCCCGTGCCCCATTTCGCCGCAAGAGCGGTGCCCGTGAAGCTAACCAGCTAGTTCGTCTGGCTGAAGGTCTGGCGTCGTCCAAAAGCCGCGCCGAGGATGTGTATTGGGAGCGTGAGCTTGAGGCGGCGGTGACGTTGCAGCTTGAGAACAACGACGAGGACGCGATCAACCGCGCGCTGGACAAGGCGCATGATGCGCCGGACGCTACGTTTGATGCACTAGCTGACATGGTCGAATCGCTCACCGAATCGATCATGCTGGATTCCGAGCACGGGCCGCAACGGGTGACGCTGTTCTGCGCGCCAATTCTGGTCTGGGGCCGCAATCAGATTCCCGCAAAAACAATTCCAAAAGCGCAGTTGCAAAACATCGCGGTGCAGTTGTCGGCGCATGTGTTTTCGTCGAAGGCAAAGATTGCGCTCGCGGACTTCATGTTTGCACCCGATCAGTTGCCGCATAGCTACAGCCAGTCGCGCGAGTTGCTGCAAAACCTGGGCACCGCGATTCGTGAACGTACCCATCTGACGATTGACCCGAAAACGGTGGAAGACGCGCCGGACGTGGTGTGCGACATGCGCATGATTGTCGGCGCGTTTCAGGTGACTGAGGGCGAGCCGTTTTACGCCTGGCAGGAGACGACGACGCCGGTCGAAGAAGCGCGGCAAAACACGCTTGGAATCTGGCGTTCTCAGGGCGGCAATGCGATCAAACCCTTGCTGGTAGGCTTTCCGCACGAGCTGACTTTACCGCGCTCATTCTTCTCGGCGTGCCGTGATGCTGACATGGCTTCGCGCGCTTATTCGATTGGCGCTTCGGTGTCGTATCTTGAAGCCGTAACGCACACGACGCCGGACAAATTGACGGCCGTGATCGGTGGCTGCTGGGGCAACGGGCTGGAGGAATATCGCATTGGTTTCGCCATCGGCGAGGATGACGATGTGGTGCACGGCTGCGTGTGGCCGCTAGTGTCGGACGAAGGCGACGACACGCCGGTGGTGGAGGAAATCGAGGCGCTGCTGCGCGCGGCGAACGTTGGCACGATCATCCTTTTGGAAGAGCAATTGCCGCTCGAATTTTGCGACGACTGCGGCGCGCCGCACTTCCCGAATCGCGAAGGCGAAATGCTGCATGCGCATCTGCCCGAGGATGCCGAAACTGGGGCGATGCATCTGCATTAGCCGTTTTTTGTCCAATGCAGCTTTTCCGCGAAAGCGCGTCTGCATCGGGGCTGAGGCCAAATTCGCCTCATAGTCGACTTTCTCACTTTCGTCACGCTAGCCCCGGTGCAGCGGTCATTTGACGAAAAAGGTAATACTCCGTTCATGCCTGTTATTTCCCGTCGCGAGCTTTGGCTGTTTGTCGCTGTAGTCATCCTTTGGGGCGTGAATTGGCCGATGATGAAAATGACGTTGGCGGAGCTGGATTTCTGGGTTTTTCGCACCTATTGCCTCGCCGCCGGGCTGTTCTGGTTCGTCGGGTACAACCTGAAGGCAGGCATTACGCTCAGGTTGCCACGCCAATATTGGGGTCGCATGCTGATTTGCGCGCTGTGCAATGTGGCGGGCTGGAATATTTTGTCGGCGGCCGGGCTCAATATGTTGCCCTCGGGCCGCGCGGGAATCCTCGCCTACACCATGCCGCTTTGGGTGGTGCTGCTATCGCGATTCATGATGAATGAAGCGTTGACCAAACTGCGGTTAACCGCAATCACGCTCGGCATGGCGGGGATTGCGCTGTTGCTGGTTGATGAATTCCAGACACTGAAAACGGCGCCGGTTGGTGCGTTGCTGATGGTGGGGGCCGGGCTGGTTTGGGCGATTGGGATTGTCTTGTTCAAGGCGTTTCCCAAAGAGATTCCAACCACTACGCTGATGATCTGGAGCTTCGCATTCGGCGGCTGGCCGATTGTGCTGGGCCTGATCGCGTTCGGCCACGGCCCGTGGCTGCCCGTCGCATCGTCGGCGTGGGCGGGACTGTTGTTTAACGTGGTAATTGTGTTTGGATTTTGCTGGTTCGCGTGGAATGAGCTGGTGCGCGCGCTGCCTGCACAAGTGACTGGAATCAGCTCGTTGGCCGTGCCCATCGTGGGCTTTGGCAGCGGCATGCTGCTGCTGGGTGAGAAGCCGCGACCGTTTGACTACGTGGCGCTGCTGGCGATTGTGGCGGCGGTGTCGCTGGTTTTGAAACCGCAACGAACCCCAAAACCCGCGTAAAACAGGCGCAAGGAGAACCGTGTCCGCCCTGGCTGTCAGTCGGGTTAACTCAACGGCTGCGCCGTAGTCTCTTCCTCATCAGGCCAATTCTTGATATAGCTCTTGAGCATGCGATTTTCGAAGCTTTGCTCTTCAAACACTGCCTTGGCCACGTCGTGAAACGAGACGACGCCCATCAGCGTGCTTCCGTCCATCACGGGGATATAGCGTGCGTGCCGCTCCAGCATGCTTTTGCGCAGCATATTGACATCCATAGCCGGGTCGGACGTCAGCGGGTCGCGCTCCATGATTTCGCCGACGGTCATCGCCTTAAGTGCATCGCCGCGTTCGTCGAGCACTTTGATCAACTCACGAAACGTGAGCATGCCCACGAGCTTGCCTTTTTCCATCACCACGAGCGATCCGATATCGAGCGACGCCATCGAATGCACCGCTTCCGCGACGCTTGTATCGGGCGAGGCAGCAAACAGCGTGCTACCTTTGATGCGAAGAATTTCACTGACCAGCATAGTTGTCCTCCCAATTTTTTTGCGCGTCGCCAAAGACATACGCGCCCCAACGTCATTCGCGTCATCGATAGCGTACACCCAAACATAAAATCAGGCTATGGCTGATATCCCCGTAGACATAACTCCAAAAGAACCGCCTGTCGCCGCCCCTCCGACTGACTTGAAGCCAGAGCGCGACTGGTACGTACATGAATGGATGTTGCTGGCGTTCGCAGCGGGCATGATGCTGCTTATTTATTTCGTGGCACAACACGAGACAGAATTCGGGCATGCCGAAATTGTGCGCGATGCCGCCGTGGTCGAGCAATCCATCACTCGCCGTCTGGAGACGGATCAGCAGTTTTTTGATCGTTTGGCGCTTGACGTTGGTGCCGAACGTATTTCGTCAGAAGAGTTTGACCGCATCGCGGGCAAACACGCGATTGAGTCGGGCTACATCACCGATGTGCTTCGTATCGAGCCCGACCTTGATGTGATGCGACATGCACCGGGTGCCCGCTCGCTGGAGATTGTCAAGCGAGCACGCGCGCCGTTTGCCGAACAGGTCTGGATGATGGGCTTGACTGAAAAGACCGGGCGCAGCACCTATTCCCGACCATTTCGCAACGATGTCGGGCGCTACTCGATTGAATATTCGGCCCCAGTCATCATCAATGACCAGTTTCAGGGCTCGATCAACGCGCTGATCCAGTTCGACGAATTGCTCGACCGCAGCGCCCCGGACTGGGCGGCTCGAAAATACCGCATCGTCATCAGCGACACCTCCGGGCAGGGCATGACCAACGCGGAGGCGATGCACATCGAATCCGGCGTGGTCAAACACACTGTTCCGTTGTCGCTGCCGTGGCGAGATCTGCAAATCACTTTGGTGGGCGCGAAGCCGTCCACATTGCTGCCAAATTTGACGTTGTCAACGGCTGTTCTCGCCCTGACCGGGTTAATGGTGTGGACCCTGATCGGTCTGCGCAAACAGCAACGGATGCGCCTGCAAGCGGAGACCGAACGTGATCGTCTGTATGTGAAATCGATTGGCGACTTACGCACCACCAAAGAGCGTTTCGAAAAAGTACTCGACTCGCTCGACGTGTCGGTTTACGTCAGCGATCTGTACAAAAACGAGGTGCTGTATCTCAACACCAGCGCGCAGGAAGCGTTTCCCTACCTTGCGGTGGGCAAGAGCGCGAGCGATCTGGAAGACGGCTTCGATACCAGTCCGAGCAGCAAATACCCGCCGAACGCGCTTTTGACCATCGAAGGCGAGCCAGGCGATGTGTTTAAGGACGAGCTGGAGCACCGTGCCAGCCACCGCTGGTTCGTGCTGCGCACGCGAGCAGTCCGCTGGGTTGACGGCCGCGTTGCGCGGCTCACCACGCTGGCCGACATTACCGAGCGCATACACGCCGACCGCATCCGGCAAACGCAGCAGGACAAACTGACGCGAACATCGCGCTTGATGACCGTCGGTGAAATTGCCTCAACGCTGGCGCACGAAATCAACCAGCCTCTGGCCGCGATTGCGAATTACGTCAGTGGTTGTATTCAGCGCCTCAAAGGCAACGGCTCGCCCGACATGGCGGTTATTGGTGCGATGGAAAAGGCGGACGCGCAGGTCGTGCGTGCCGGTGCCATCATTGGTCGCGTGCGCGAATTTGTTCGCACCCGCGAGCCACAACGGCAGCCGCTCGATATTAACGCGCTGCTGCGGGACGTTGTACAACTGGTTGAGAGCGACGATGAGGAACGAGCCCTTACCTGCATGCTGCAACTCGCGCCAGGCCTCCCGCTGGTGTTCGCCGATCGCATCATGATAGAGCAGGTGATTGTGAATTTCCTTCGCAATGCGCGTGAAGCAATGCAGCATCTACCGCCCCGGAAACGCATCGCAAAAGTTCGTACACGACGGCTGGACGCGCACCTGTGCGCGGTAGAAGTGCTCGACAGCGGCACCGGAATCACGCCGGACGCAGTGACACAGTTATTCTCACCTTTTTTCAGCACCAAGGCCGACGGTATGGGCATGGGGCTCAACATCTGCCGCTCGTTGATTGAATATCACGAGGGCAACCTCACATTCGAGCAAAATACACCGGTTGGCGCGATTTTCCGCTTCACGCTTCCGTTTGACGACGCCGTGGACGGCTAATTTAGCCACTCCTCTTGCGGTTTCGCCCTATTTTCTGATTTTTTAGACCCATCTCATGAGCATCCACCCTGGCATTGTCTACGTCATCGATGACGATGAGGCGTTTCGCGATTCAGTCGCATGGCTACTGCAAACGCACGGCTATCAGGCACGCCTATTCGCCGACGCCGAGAGTTTTCTCGCGGAGGTCAAACCGGGCGTCGGTGGCCCGCCTCGCTGCGCGATTCTTGACGTGCGCATGCCCGGCATGAGCGGTACGCAAACGCAGGAAGCACTGGTGGCGCGCAACATTAATTTGCCCGTGATCTTCGTCACGGCGCATGCGGATGTGCCGATCGCGGTAACGGCGATCAAGCGCGGCGCGTTTGACTTCATTGAAAAACCATTTGCCGAGAGCGAACTCCTCAAACGCATCGAAGAAGCGCTGTCATTCGCTGTCGAAACGCAGGCGCAGAAACATCATGTCTCGGGTATTGAAACGCGCCTGGCAACACTGTCCGAACGCGAACGTCAGGTGCTCGACGCCGTCGTCACCGGCAAGATGAACAAAACCATCGCCTATGACCTCGACATCAGCATCAAAACGGTCGAAGCTCACCGCGCGCGCGTCATGGAAAAAATGGAAGCCACGTCGCTGGCACATTTGATTCGTATGGTGGCCTTGACCGGCGGTTAGACACAACCGGACACCGCATATAAGTTTGGCCCAGGCCTGCATCACTGTATTAGTTTTTATTTCTTCTCAGCTTCAGTAACTCCATGTCGACTACTCGCCACTGTCCTCTTCTCATTCTCGGATCCGGTCCTGCCGGTTACACCGCCGCCGTTTACGCAGCACGCGCTAATTTGAAACCTGTACTAATTACCGGTCTGCAACAAGGCGGCCAACTTACGATCACGACCGAAGTTGATAACTGGCCAGCTGACGCTGACGGCGTGCAGGGTCCCGCTCTGATGGAGCGTTTTCAGAAACATGCGGAACGGTTCGGCACTGAAATTATTTTTGATCACATTCACACGACGTATCTCAACGAAACGCCAAAGCGTCTGGTCGGCGACAGCGGTGAGTACACCTGCGACGCGTTGATCGTTGCCACGGGCGCATCGGCGAAATATCTCGGGCTGCCGAGCGAAAAAAAATATCATGGCAAAGGCGTATCTGCATGTGCGACGTGCGATGGTTTCTTCTACAAAGGGCAAGACGTTGTCGTCGTCGGCGGCGGCAACACGGCCGTCGAAGAAGCGCTGTATCTGTCGAACATCGCGAAATCTGTGACCGTCGTGCATCGTCGCAATAAATTCAAGGCTGAAGCTATTCTCGTGGATCGCCTCATGGCAAAAACGAAGGGCGGCAACATGAGCGTGATCTGGGATCACTATGTTGACGAAGTGCTCGGCGACGCCTCTGGCGTCACTGGAGTGCGCCTCAAGAGCATGAAGGACAGCAGCACGCAGGAAGTCAAAGCGCCGGGCCTCTTCATCGCGATTGGTCACACGCCCAACAGCAGCATTTTTGAAGGCCAGCTTGATATGGCGGGTGGCTTCATCCAAGTAAAAGCAGGCACCGAAGGCGGTGCGACATCAACCAATATCGCGGGCGTATTTGCGGCGGGCGACGTCGCAGATCACGTCTATCGTCAAGCCGTGACAAGCGCTGGCACAGGCTGCATGGCTGCGCTGGATTCGCAGGCGTATCTCGAAGCACTGCACGGATAAGTCGCCTTTAGGCGATTCGTAGGATCGGCGAAAAGCGCGATCCCACAGCTTTCGAATATCGTCGCGGCTCACGCCGCTCTTGCAGTTCTTCGCCCGTGGTTACGCGTTCAAGTCTGTTTTGTCATGGAGTTATCGTGGCAGTCTCCGGAAAAGACCTCTCTGCACTCGCTGCCCTGATCAAAACAGAGCGCAAGCTTTCGCGCCACGAGCGGCGTGCAGCGGCCCGCGCCAGCGAGGTGGCCGCAAGCGACGACGTCGCGCCGGCGGCCCCAGAACTAAAAATCAGTTTCGCTGATTACTTTCGCCCCTGGAGCGAGTACAAAGCTCCGAGCGACAAGGATCGTGAACTATTCCGAAGCGTCGTCAAAGATGCTGTTCCGCTTGCAACAGTGGCGACGGCCAACGTCCGCCGCTCGCCGCCGCAACCGAATCCCGTGCACCGCGACGCCGACGAGCAGGCTGCGCTCGCAGCAAGCCAGCTTGCCCTGTATCCAAGCCCCATGAGCTGGGACATCGGTGCAGATATTGAAGATGAACAGAGCTACTTACGCGCTGGCGTGAGCCCGGACTTGTTGCGCAAATTGCGACGTGGGCAATGGACGATCAATGCCGAAATTGATTTGCACAATCACAATCAGGACGAAGCGCACGAAGCGCTGATGGAGTTCATGCGCAAAGCGCGCGCTGCGGACTGGCGTTGCTTGCGCATCATTCACGGCAAGGGTCTGTCCAGCCACCAAAAAATTCCCGTGCTGCGCAACAAGGTTCGGCGTTGGCTGCAATTGAAAGACGAGGTGCTTGCCTATTGTGAGCCGCGCCCAAACGGTGGCGGCAGCGGCGCGGTGCTGGTGCTGCTCAAAGGCGCACGGTAACGGTCAAACTGCCCGGCTTTTTGCGCGAGCACCGCGCGACGACACACTGCGCCTCACACATGAACTTTTAGAGGCGCCCTAAGGAGCGCGCGACACGGCAGCGCTGGCCGGCGTATCGCTCGACTGCTTCACGTCCGGGTTTGCCCAAGTTCCCTTGACTTCAATTTCGCGCATCAGGAAACGCTCGATTGGATCCTTGGCAAGCTTCTGTCCCAGCAGCACCGCTGCGCCAATCGCCGGGTTCGCGGTGGCGAAACCGATGCCAATAGCGGTCGCGGTCGACAAGCTCGGAAAGACGCGCACCTGAAGGTCCTGCGTTTCGTGATTCATGTCTGCGCTGCCGCGAATCTGAACGCGCGACGAAGGGCCGTAAATGGTGAAGCTCTCGGTACTGGCGATACCCTCATTGATCGCGACATCCGCCTTGATTTCATCGAATGCAAGACCTTTGCCGAACAGATCATCAAAATTAAGTGACAACCGACGCGGAATTGCCTGAAGCGACAAAACACCGAGCAATTTGCCGATCCCCGGCTCCATCTCGGTGAACCGGCCTTGTGCAGTTTCCAGCGTAAATTTGCCACCTAGTTTGGCGTAAGAAAATTGCGCTGGACTCCCCACCCAACTGATGGCTCCGGTGAGCGTGCCCGCACCACGATCCACACCTTTAGGTAACCCATAGCGTGCCATGAACTTCCCGGCATCGCTCCATTTCAATGCGACGTCCACGGCGGTGTCACCGACGCCTGCTGAGCCACCTTTCGGACGCCACCGGCCCTTCGCCTCAATCGTGCCATCGACGTTGGTGAGTTTGACCTGCTCGATGCGCCATTCGTCTACGGCGGGCTGGGCGCGCATTTCGAGTTTTCCCAGTTCACGGCCGTCGCTGACGAAGACGTCGGCCGTCAAATCAAGCTTCGGCCAACGTTGATTGTCAGCGCTTGTCGACGCCTTTTCAGTCGCATTAACGAGCGCTGAATTGGGCACCGGTGTCGGCCAGGAAAGACGCTGCAGACGAATCGCCACCGCCTCGACCACGCCAGTATCAGCAGCGGTGTCGAGCGAGATGACGCCGGTGGCCTCCTTGCTGCGCAGAGCAAGTCGCCAACGCTGTCCGGCAGGCTGCACCCGTAACGTCACATCGTTGAATTTGTGGGCGTAAAGAATGGCTTCTGTCGCGCGCAAATTAACGTTGACAAAATCAGCGCTGCTGCTCTCGGACGGCAGTCCGCCGACGCTCTGCTTGCCCATCACTGACGGGTGATTCAAAAACGCAATCGCGGCATCGGCGTCAAGCTTAAGCACATCGCCGCGTAACGCATATCCACGCGCGGGAAGCGCGGTTTTCTGTGCGCCGATGTCGAGCGTAGCGCGCTCCACGACGCGCGCGTCGGCCGCATTGGCCGCACTGCGCTCAAGGATCGCGTGCAGCTGCCCCGGAACTTCCACCGTCAGGCGGTCCCGTCCCTTGTCAAGGGTAGTACGCTGAACGCTAATCTGCATTGGCTGGGTTCCATCACGCAACGTGGCGTTCACCTGAAATACGCGGTCTAATGGCCACTGCGGCTGCACAGTGGTCACACTCAGATTCATCGTGCTTTCGGGGGGCGTACTGGCGCCCACACTAGCCTTGGCCAGCTGGGTCGTCTCGAGCTGCCATTGCGCTTGTCCGGCAAGCTGACTGAGCCCCGGATAGGCAAATCGTTCTCGCACCCGCTCGAACGCTGCCGTGCCAGAAGCCTGCGTTCTGATTCGCCCGGCCTCAGTGCTGATCGCTACTTTAAGCGGCCCGCCCAGCGCCTCTGCCGTCACATTCTCGCTGTGTAAATCAGCTTCGGAAAAGCGAATGCTGCCGTTGACGTTGTCGAGCGGTGGAATGTCGCCGCCCAGCTCCAGATGATTGCCTGCGAGCACAAATTCACCATTGACGCGGGTCTTGTCCATCGCTGTTAACGGGAACAATAACGACAGGTTCAGACGTCCATTCCCACTCGCCTTTGCAGGTTGCAAAAAGCCGTCGAGCCAGGCGTTGACGGGGCTGGCAACGACCCACTGCAGGAAGTCATTCACAGGAGCCGTCGCGTTGCCACGAATTTCGAGTTTTGGTGAATCACTGGCGGTATCGTCAAGTTTCACATCGGTCGCTGAAATCGGCACACCCGCAATCGTTGCAGCCGCCACTTGAGCGGTGATACTGGTGCCGCGAAACACAAGCCGGGTATCAATGTTTTCAGCGCGAGGCCAATGATCGGCGTAGTCGAGCACGCCACCTTTGACTTGCCCTGATATCTCAAATATTCCTTCGCGATCATTGCGAAACGGAAAATGCCAGAGCGGCCCCTTGACCATGAACTGCGCTTCCTGCACCTTGCCGGCCAGTACCGCTTGTTGCAACCATGCGCGCGTATGCACCGATTGTGAAGCCGGCAGGTAACGGGGTGTGGCAGTGACGTCACCCCGAGAGATCGATCCAGTCAGATTCGCCACGCCTGGCCCCAACGCGTCACTGTGCCAGGTGCCCTTGATCGTTCCGGCGAGGTCCGCATTTTCGAAGGCGAGCGACGCCACGTCGATATGGGTCACGATCACCCCGGTTAACCCTGCCGCCTCGATTTTTCGTGCCCACTTGAACGCGCCGCGTAACGTATCAAACGACAGCGGCGCGGTAAAGTGCTTGCCAAAATCGAGCACTGTCGGCGTGGTCGGCATGCCGGCAGGCTTCGCGACTTTGCCGGAGCTTGCGACCGCGCCAATGGTGACATCACCCTCACGGGTTGAGCCTTTCATGGTTGCGGTCAACCCGGTTACGCCGGGCACGCCGTCGTGTTCACGCCAAGCAACATTGAACAGCTCCGCCGAACCTTCCACAAAGTAGCGACCCAACGCGATATCGCCTGATTTCGGGTTTAGCGTCTGGTCACGCCATGTTGCGTCGACAGCGCGAATCATTCCAGTGGGTTGACTGCGAAGCAATTGCGAGCGAAGTGCATCGGTGAGCGGCAACGACCTGGCAACCGCATTAACATGGCCCAGATCAAGTTCAGACAGCCGCGCCGAGCCACCGATCGAATCATCTCCACGGAAATCGACAACCACTTCGCCCGTTACCGTAGAAGGTTTGACACCTGAGGCCATCACCGCTGACACGTCGCGCACTGACCAGCGTTGCTGCGTTAACAGCGTCTTTGCATCGCTTCCGTCCAACGTTTTATTGCGCCAGGACATTCGCCCTTTCAAAGACTCAAGTTCAAGTGGCTCCAGAAACACTGGGGCCGCAGCAACCCTAATCTCCGCGCCAGCCGCGACCGATGGCGCAACGGATGCGCCCGAAGGCAAGCGAACCGTCGCCTGCCGCACGGCGAGATCAGTGGTTACCGCGACGGGTTGACCGCTTTCGATTTCAAACCAGGCTTGCAAACCACCGTCCCCTCGCGAAATCTCAAATGGCAGCGGAAAGTAGCGCGTGAGGACACCCAAATTCGCGTAATCGGAGCGCAAATACGCCAGCCCGTCCCAGTCGCCAATTTTTTTCAGATCATTGCCGGTGAAATTGGCGCGCACATCAATCGGGGAGCCCAGCTCGTGCGGCGGCACCGCAGTCATGCCGATTGTGTGCCGCGAACCACTGTTGAGTAATCGAATATTCACGTTGGAGAGCCGAACCGGCGGCAGTTTTCGCCAGTCATCCTGCCATTCGATCTCGCCGCCCGCGATTTGCACCAGACGCTGCTTGATTAGCCAGTCAATGATGCCCGGATCGCCGTCACTTTGACTCGCCAGATCAATATCAATGCCAGCTACGGTCAATGAGTTTTGCGCAGTCCTGCGCACCACCAGACGCGGCGCATGAATTGTCAATGCGGACAATCGCGGTTCGAATAAAAATAGTGAGCGCCACGAGATCGTGGTTTCAACATTAGGCAGCACGAGCAACGGTTTGCCGCGCGTATCCATGATCTGAAGACGTGTCAATTTAAGTTCCGGAGACCAGCCATTCCAGCCCGCCTCAAACCCGCCAATCACGACACGTTGGCCCGTGAGTCGCGACAGTTCGGACACCACACGCGGCCGAAAGCTGTCCGCGTTAGGAATTAACCAGAATCGCGCGGCTGCCACTGCCCCGACAAACAGCAATGTCGCTGTCAGAACACACCAGAACGTCACCCGTACGCCATGTCCGGACCATGTCTGCCATGCTGAAGGCTGTGGACACGCCTCCGACGGCGAACCTCCGGACTCCGAGCCTCTGGACTCCGATAGCGAACCTCTGGACTCCGATAGCGGAGGGGACGGCAACCGCGAGGGGTTAGCCGAAGCGTCTCCCCGGCTCGGGGCGTAGTTCGGTTCGGGCTTCTCCTGCATACTCAGAGTATTTTAATGACGTCGCTCACTATGGATCAGACCCACGCGATAGACAAAGCGTTCACCTACAGCCGATTTGCGCAAGGGGTAGCACGACGCGACCCGGAATTGGTCGCACGAGTTCGCACCTCACCGGAAGCGCGTTTTGACCTGAAGCATTGGCGGGCGGCGCTGTCAGCCTGTTCGGTAGACACGATTGATGGTGAATTGCGGCGCGCCCGCCGCGAACTGATGCTGCGCACCGTGGTGCGCGACCTCGGACTTAATGCTCCGTTCGAAGAAATTGTTTCAGATTTGTCGTCCTTTGCCGACATTGCGCTCGATGCGGCGACCGCTGCGCACAGCAAGAAACTGTTCGGTACCGCCGAGCCACCATTTGGATTTTCGACAGTTGCGATGGGCAAACTGGGGGCTTGTGAACTGAATGCATCGTCTGACATTGACGTTGTATTCGTCTGCGATGAGCCAACGAGCGATGCGATGGACAACCTGAACCGGCTGGCACGAGACATTACGCGAACGCTGGCTGGCGATATTGACGGCGAATTTGTGTTTCGTGTTGACACCCGCCTGCGCCCCTACGGTGACGCGGGGCCGATGGTGCCAACCCTCGATTTCATCGAACAATATTTCGTCGCCCAAGGGCGCATGTGGGAGCGTCTGGCGTGGCTCAAGGCGCGTGTGGCGACGGGTAGCCTGGGCAATGAATTGGCGGCGCTAACAACGCCGTTTGTTTTCCGCCGCTATCTCGATTTTGATGCGGTCGCAGGCATGCGAGAGCTACATACACAACTGCGCGCAGAAAAAAATGACGGCAACAATATCAAGCTCGGTCGCGGTGGCATTCGCGAACTGGAATTTGGTGCCCAGTTGCGCCAACTAGTGCGGGGCGGGCGTGATGTGAGTCTGCGTGCGAAACCGACGATTCCGGCCCTTCGCGCATTGGCGGCGGCGGGCAAGATCGGCGACGATCAGGCGGCTCACTTGATGCAGCAATACCGTTGGCTGCGTCGGCTGGAGCATGTATTGCAATATCGCGATGATCAGCAAACGCAAACGCTTCCGCGTGACTCCGGCGAATATGCGTTGCTTTCCGAGGTGCTCGGCTACGCCGACGCCGACGCGCTCACGCTTGTGTTGATGCAAACGCGCGATGATGTAGCACAGTTTTTTGACGGCACGTTGATGGGGACGTTTGGTGTCAGCGACGCTACAGCGGCGCAAATTTCTACCCACGCAACTGGGTCCAATCATTCCACTCTGATACCGGAGGCAACAGCGCTGGCGCAGCTTGGCTTCACCGACGCCGAAGCCACTGCCGCGTACCTGCGCAGCACGATGGACAGCGCGCGCGTACGCGCCTTGCCCGCCGCTAGCAGCACCCGGATGACGCAGCTGGTGCAAGTCGCGATCAACCGCGCGGCCAGAACGACGACGCCTGATACCGCGTTCAAACGAACTCTGGATATGTTGCTCGCCGTCGCCTCGCGCTCCAGCTATCTTGCGTTAATGATCGAGCGGCCACAAGTGCTTGATCGGGTGGTCGACCTTGCTGCGGCGAGTGATTGGGCGCTGCGCTATGTCACAAAGCATCCGCTTCTGCTCGATGAACTGATGGACGGACGCACACTCAGCTCGCCAATTGACTACACACAATGGCGTAGCGAGCTCGCCGAAAGATTCACTGAAGCAGGGGATGACGCCGAGCGCGCCATTGACGCGATTCGCCATTTTCAACAGGGAGAAACCTTTCGTTTACTGTTGAAGGATATTGCCGGATTGCTGCCGCTGGAAACGCTGTCGGATCACCTGTCGGCGCTTGCCGACGCAGTGGTCGCGGTCACGCTCGCGCATTTGCTGAAAACGGCGGCTCTGCCCGTCAGCGCAACGCTGGCGGTCATTGCATACGGTCGCTGGGGCGGAAAAGAGCTCGGCTACGCGAGCGATCTTGACCTGATCTTCCTGATGCCTGACGAAGCCGTGGAGCATCGCGATCAACTCACGCGCGTCGCCCAGCGCCTGCAGAGTTGGCTCATCACGCTGACCGCTGCGGGCCGCGCTTACGACATTGACGTGCGCTTGCGTCCCGACGGTATTGCCGGACTATTGCTCTCAACCGTCGCAGCATTCGCCGAATATCAACACGAAAAAGCGTGGACCTGGGAACATCAGGCACTGACCCGGGCGAGGTATGCAGCGGGCGACGCACAGGTGGGCAATGCATTTGAAAAAATACGCGAAACCATCATCGCCCAGCCGCGCGATTGGCCCGCCCTGCGCGACGAAATAATCGCAATGCGAGCGAAAGTCAGCGACGGACATCCGAACCGCAAAGCTGCAGAAATGTTCGACATCAAACACGACAAAGGTGGCCTTGTCGATCTCGAATTTGCCGTACAAGCGCTGGTGTTGCGCTACGCCGCAACAGAGCCCACCATGCGCGCCAATCACGGCAACATCGCGCTGTCAATTCGTGCCGGTGAACTCAATTTGGTGGATCGCGAAGTAGGCGCGCATGCAGCCTCCGCCTATCGGATCCTTCGTTCGCGCCAGCACGCGCTTCGGCTGCAAGGCGCGGAACGGGCGGTGGTTCCAGTAGACCAACTCGAAACTGAACGTGACGCGATCCGGGCGTTTTTTGAAGCGGTTCTCAACGCCGCGTGATTTAACAGCTTTTTTATGAAACCCCCTTTTCACTTGGGCTAGCAGCTCATAATGGCAAAAGTCGATCAAAAATGTGCGACTGTTTCGCTGAAAGCAACCATTTCCGGGCAATCAGCAATCAGCCACGCGTACGACAGACCGGAGCACATCAAAGCCAGGGGCATATTGCGAGGCGCTTTTAAGCACATTTAGTTACAAACCGCTGCGCGACGACACACTTCGCCTTGAATTCGCTCCGTAAAATATGTTGTATGCATAATTTGAGAGCATACACAGCGTCGGCACCGGCTGTGACAACGCCGCTAGTCAGCGTCATCGTTCGCAGCATGGGTCGCTCCTTTCTCAACGCCGCGCTGGAATCGTTGTGCATGCAGGACCATCCCGCACTCGAGGTGATTGTGGTTGATGCGACGGGTGGCGAGCATCCGCCACTCCCCGATTTGTGCTGGTCTGACGGCCACGAGGTTCGGCTGCTCAATCTGGGTCGCCAACTACCGCGACCGCAGGCTGCAAACGCAGGGCTGTTGGCGGCCAAGGGCGAATGGCTCTGTTTCCTTGACGACGATGATCGATATGACGCGAATTTTGTCTCGGCGATGCTGGCGCAAGTGCCACTGCATCCCGGCCATTTAGTGCTCTACGGGCTAACCCGTGTGCTGGATGAAAACGGGCAAATTTTGCATCACTTCGGCGTTCCGTTTAACCGTGCCATCATGGGCGTCGGACCGCTGTTTTACTGGCAAAGCGCGCTCATGCATCGCAGCATCGTTGATTTGGGTTGCCGCTTCGATGAGACGCTACCGGTGTGTGAGGATCGCGATTTTCTGGCGCAAATTGCTGCTCACTCTGACTTCGCATTTGTCCCCGTTACCGCCACCAATTATGGTCTCACAACCGGTACTTCGGGCACGTCCGTAGGGCCAAATCGACACCCCGAAAAGCACATCCCGTACGAGGCTTTGTTGCGCGCAAAATGGGCAGGGGAAACTGTCTTTCACCTGCGCCGCGCAGTGCAGGGCTGTCGCCGGGCCGTTGCCGCATTTGCCGCTGGCGATATCGCGCAATCGCGCGTCGAGTTTGCCCATGTACTCGCGGCTTACCCCGACGATCCCAACGCACTACACGGGCTTGCACGGCTCGCACTGGCAGACGATGGCGATCTCGCTATTGCGAAAAGTAGAGTGCAGCGAGCGCTGGAAATTATGCCTACTGCCTCCGAGTTTCAGCTCACGCTGGCCGCGATTGAAGAAGCCCGGAACGATTGGTCTGCAGCGCGGAGTGCGGCGCTGATCTCGGCGCAGGATCCCTCTTGGCATGCACCAGCGCGTGAGCTGCTACAGCGTTTGCCTGAAGCAGAGTCGGTGCCGCAAACTTACGTCAACGTTAGTGCGGCCAATGACCCATCGTCAGCTAGCGCACTACCACGCGTGTCCAGGCTCGCCCCCTGCCCTTGCGGCAGCGGTAAGCGCTTTAAAGATTGTCATGGCAACGCGACCGCCGCAACCGTAGCGCCCGCGACCGCCATAAATGCTGCGCCCGCGATGGTCGACCCTTATTTGGCGTCAATACATCAGGCAAAACGGCAGCTCGAATCGGGCGAGGCTGACGCAGCAGTACGATTGCTTGAGGCAACACCACCTGAGGTTATCCAAGACGCAGAACTGGCCACTTTAGGCGGTGAGTTGTTGCTGGAATGCGGTTGTCTCGAGCAGGCATGTCAGTGGTATCGCCATGCCCTAAGTCTCAATCCAGACGCCGCTGCCGGCACTGCGCTCAATCAGTGCTGCGAGATGCAAACCGCAGCTATCTTTGCCGCCTCAGCCTATCGCAAAGTGGCGCAATTGCGGGCCACGATGCGCTTGTCCCGGCGCGCTGCGCCGCCTGATCCGACCGTACACATTGTGGCGACCTTTGCCAACATCGGCGGATCAGAGCGGCATGCGCTCAACCTTTACGACGCCTTGCTTCCCCATCTGCCGGTGCAGCTCTGGTCGACCGAATTGCCGCAACTCGCGCTGAGCAGGAGCCGCGCAGTCACCCAGCTCGATCCCGAACGCGGCGTGTTCCCGCAACGCGGCACGTTGGTTCTGTTGGGGCAATATTTTGAGTACGGCGACTGGATGGCGGTCAGTGACATTGATCGTGTGGTGATCCGCGTGAACCTTGATCAGCCGCGGCAACTACTGGAACGGGTGACCGATCTGGCCACGCTCGCTCGTCCGCCGCTCATTGATTTCAACTACCCGTCTCAACTGTTTAAGGACAAAGTCGGACTGCCAGGCGTGGTTGAATACACGATGCCCGATGCCAGCGAATTCGCGCCACTCAGTGGCGTGCGTAACCGAACGGCAACGGGGTTTGTGGTGGGTCGCCATAGTCGGGACGAGCGCTTGAAGCATCACCCGAATGACCCGAGCTTTTTCCGGCAACTCACGCGACGCGGCCACCGGGTACGCCTGATGGGCGCGACGACTATCGCTCGATCCCTGTTGCTCGGCAACGAGGATCCGCGCATTGAAATCCTGCCGATGGCCTCGCAGTCGGCAAGCGATTTTTTGCACAGCCTCGACTGCTTCATTTATCGCGCGCATCCGCATTGGTTCGAGACCGGCGGCAATGCCGTGGCTGAAGCCATGCTCGCTGGGTTGCCGGTGATCGCCTTTGAGCATCGTTTAGGCATGGCGGAGTTGATTCATCACGGTGTGAACGGCTTTCTCGTGCAGAACGAGGTGCAGGCGCTTGAAATTGTCGATGCGCTGGCGACCGATCCGGCACGCTGCCGCGCCATAGGAGCCGCAGCAAGACAAAGCGTGTTGCAATTGCGGAGCCTGCAACAAGCGCGCGTTGTCGCGTTCTATCGTACAGCGCAGTCTGAGTGATGTTTGCGCGGCTCAACCGCAGCGAATCTCGATAAATTCCGTCAAGCCTGCCGGGTATTGACTTCCCGATGGCGAGAAACCCCCGGTTTACGCAGCGCTGCGTGCTTGGTGGTTCGCGCAGCCATACGCTCGCGCCACATCTTGAACGAACTACGCTTCATTTCGCTACGCATCAGGGCAACAACGGCGGATTCGTTGAGCCCGAATTGGCTCTCGATGGCATCGAACGGTGTGCGGTCTTCCCACGCCATTTCGATAATACGAGAGATGTCGGTGGGGCTCATTTCATGCCCGCATGCTGCGCCAACTCGTGCATCACAGCGCGCCATCCCTCGTGCGCTTTCTCGCCTGCTTTGGCAAACGCGTCGGCGAACAGCTTTTCCTGTTCACCGGTCAGTTTGGCTTCGAGTGCGACACCGTCCACGGTCAGTCGAATTTCGCGCACCCGCGCGTCGTGGTCGGCTTTGGCAAGTTCAATAAGGCCTTGCATTTGCAGTTGCCGCAGCGGGGCGTTTAGGGCCTGTTTGGTGACATCCAGCGTGGTTTGCAACTCGCCGACGCTCATGCCCGGCGTGTGTGCGACGAAAAACAGGATGCGGTGATGCATGCGCGTCAGGCCACGCGCGGCGAGGATTCGGTCCGGCTCGGCGATGACGGCGCGCAGCGCGAAGTGCATGACGCGCCAGGCTTCATTTAATGCGGCCTGCGCAATTTCCGGATTTTTAGTCTTTACAGGTTTCACGCGTTGCGCAGGGTTCTTTTCAATGGACATAGGTCAATGTACTTGACATTTATTTTTCCTCGTTTCAGAATAGGTCAATGTAGTTGACCTAACCGCGCAATCCAGCGTTCGGCTTGACTACAAAAAAGCGGGAAATTCACGCCCGCACAGCAACGCGATCATCCGTCGCCTAAAATCCTTATCAATCAACGACGCGACCTTGAAGTGGCGTCGACAATTTTGGAGCATACCTATGTCAATGGCAGACCGCGACGGAAAAATCTGGATGGATGGCACTATGGTGGATTGGCGTGATGCCAAGATTCACGTGCTGTCCCACACGCTGCACTACGGTTGCGGCGCGTTCGAGGGCGTCCGCGCTTACAAAACCGACAAGGGCACGGCGATTTTTCGCCTGCAGGAACACACGCAGCGGCTGTTCAACAGCGCGAAGATTTTGCGCATGACCATTCCGTTCACGATGGACGTGGTGATGGAGGCGCAGCGCGCTGTCGTTCGCGAGAACAAGCTGGAGAGTGGCTATCTGCGCCCGCTGACGTGGATAGGCTCGGAGAAACTAGGCGTTTCGCCCAAGGGCAACACGATTCACCTGATGGTGGCGGCGTGGCTGTGGGGCGCGTATCTGGGTGAAGAAGGCATGAAGCGCGGCATCCGCGTGAAGACTTCGAGTTACACGCGCCATCATGTGAACATCACGATGACGCAGGCGAAGGCGGTATCGAATTACACCAACTCGATTCTTGCCAACATGGAAGTGACCGAAGAAGGCTATGACGAGGCGGTGCTCCTCGACGCGTCGGGCTTCGTATCCGAAGGCGCGGGCGAGAATATTTTTGTGGTGAAAGACGGCACGATCTACACGCCGGATTTGTCGGCAGGTGCGCTGAACGGAATCACGCGCAATACGGTGTTCCACATCGCGGCGGACCTCGGCTTGACGATCAAGGAAAAACGTTTAACCCGCGACGAGCTCTACATCGCCGATGAGCTTTTCTTCACGGGAACAGCAGCGGAAGTGACGCCAATCCGAGAGTACGACCGCATTCAGATCGGCTCCGGTTCACGTGGACCGATCACCGAGAAAATTCAGACGGCGTTCTTTGACATCGTCAACGGACGTAATCCGAAGTACGCGCATTGGCTGACCACGGTTTAGATCAGATCAGGATCCAGAGATGAATGCCGTCAAAGACGAAACCGCAGTTCACGTCACCGCAGCTGACCTTCAGGGTCCGGGTGTAGTGCACTGCCCGAACCCGAAGATGGCGTTGTGGTCAACGCACCCCAAGGTATATCTGGATGTCGTAACCACGGGTGAGGCAACTTGCCCGTATTGCGGCACGAAGTACGTGCTGGATGGGCCGGCACCGCACGGGCATTAACCGCCATCCGCGAGGCAGTGGCGGCGGTTACAGAACCGTCGCTACCTGCTCGAAAGTCAAGCGCGGATTGCGCGCAAATTCCAGGCTGTGATCGGCGTATCCGAGGTTGCATAAAAAGTCGACCTGATAGCGCCCATCCGGGAAGAATTCAGCGTTGACCTTTGCCGCGTCAAACCCACTCATTGGGCCGCAATGCAGGCCGAGCGCGCGGGCTGCGATCATGAAATACGCGCCACTCAAGGTCGTGCCTCGCGTTGCGGTGGCAGCAGCCATCGGCGGCGCGTTTTCAAACATTTCTTTAGCGCCTTTGCCGTGCCACACGTCCGGCATATGTTCGAAAAACTTTGTGTCTTTGGCGATGATGACGCACACCGGTGCGAGCATCGTTTTGTCGAGGTTACCCGCCATCAGCGCGGGTTTCAACCGCTCTTTCGCGGCCATCGTCGTCAAAAAGACATAGCGCGCAGGCTGTGTGTTCATTGAGGTTGCGCCAAATTTGGCGATGTCGTAAACCTGCTTCAACAGTTCAACTGAAACAGGTTTGTCCACAAAGCCGTTGGCCGTGCGTGCGGTTAAAAAGAGTTGATTGAGGGCGGCGGTATCGATACTACTCACTGGTAAGTTTCCCTGATGACTGGAGATGGTTGAAGTTTATGCTGAGTGCCTCGGCATCCGCTCACGATGGACAGCGCACTTGGGAGCGATGCGCGTGCAACCACTGCGGATTTGCGGAAGCTGTAGTGATGGTCATGGCTCGCCGTTGCAACGCAGTTAATATGACCAGCAACTGGCGGACAGGCTTACATTTCCCTTTGTGACCCAGTTTGTCGATAATCTACGGGTGCACGTACCAATCTTTGTTTAGGCCAAGGTCATCATGGAAAACGTTTCAACCGTCGTTCGCATGCCGCTAAATCGGGAAGGTCGCACCGCGCAGCCCACGCCCCCGCAGACGCAAGCCAGCGTAAAAGACGCGGCAAGCCTCTTGCTGCGAACCTCGGTGTCATGCAACACGGCCATCGCCAGTTCGCTCGGCACGTATGGTTTGACCTACCTTGAATGGCGGATTCTTACCAAGATTGGGGCGAGCGACGGCATCACGATTGGCGCGCTGGCGCAGGCGATTGGGCGCTCGGCACCACAAACCAATAACGCGGTGTATCGACTCGAAGGCAAGGGCTGGTTGTCGTATCAGGCTGACGTGCGCCCAGGCGTTTGCTACATCACAGAAAAAGCGTGGGACGTGCTGCCGTATCCGGACGTGCTGATTGATCGGCTGGCTCAGCGCATTGAGGCTACGTTGCCGACCCCTTTCCATGTAACTCAGCTTCACGCGCTGCTTGAGCAGTTGATTCAGCCTTAAGCGCCGCGTCAAGCGCTGCCTTTTCGGCCAGCGCTTTGGTGCGCTCTGCTAGCGCTGCGAGTTGCGCCGCGCGTGTCGATGGCGTCTCCAGTGTGATGCGCCCGAGCAAGCCGCTTCGGTAATCATTGAGTAAGGTGACTGCCGCTTTTTCGTAATCCGGACTGCCGCCTTTGATCCGAAAGCCGCGTCGTTTGGCAATCGCCTCGATCACTCCGGGACCGTCGGTTTCATCGGAGTCCACGCCGTAGCGTGTAGTTAACGCCTCGGGGTAACGCTCCAGCAAAACCTCGCCAAGATAGTTCGCGACCTCTTCGTCAATGTACGCGTTGACGCCGACCAGATGACTCGCCGCGAGCAACAAGCCGTCAGTCTCCAGTGCGATCTTGGGCCACATCAAACCGGGCGTATCGTGAAGCCAGGTTCCATCGGCCAACTCGTATCGTTTGATGAGTTTGGTTACGGCGGGTTCGTCACCGACGCCGGCAATGCGACGGTTCAACAGCGCGTTGATCAGCGTGGATTTGCCGACGTTAGGCACGCCCATCATCATGACGCGGAAACGTGGCGTCAGGCCGTCGCTCTGCGGAACGCCACGGTGCGGTGCGAGCAGTTTTGCTGCGGGTAAAACGCGGCCCGACTCGCCTGCTTTTTTGCAGGACAAACCGATGGCGGTGACGCCTTCTTGCGCGTTGAAATAATCGAGCCATTGCTGGGTGACCGCTGGGTCGGCAAGATCAATTTTGTTGATGACCTTGAGCGCGGGGCGTTGCCGCGCGATGCGCATGGCGTCTATCACCGGATTGCAGGTTGCGGCCGGGCAGCGCGCGTCGAGCACTTCGATCACCACGTCTACGCTGCCGAGCGCTTCTTCGGCCTTCCTCTGCGCGACCACCATGTGGCCGGGATACCAGTTAATTGCCATAGTTCAGACCTTCAATAGCACATCAGCTTACTTATGAAAGCCAGCCTGCACAGGGACTACAACGTTAAATCAGTTGAAATCGACTTCAGCCGATAATTAGATTCAGCCCCAATGCAGTAGGCGTTTCAGCCAAAAGCTGATGCCCACCGAATCGTCGACTAAATCAATTCCGTCTGGTCGCCAGGACCTTCCGGCAAATCCGGTTCGTCAATGCGTTCGATGCCAGAGAGTTTCTCGCCGTCACCCAAATTGATCAGCGTCACGCCCTGCGTTGAGCGGCCCGATTCACGGATCGATTTGACCGTGGTACGAATCAGCACGCCGCCCGTGGTGATCAGCATGATTTCGTCTTCTTTGCGTACCAGCGTCGCGGCGACGACCTTGCCGTTACGCGTGCTTTGCTGGATAGCGATCATGCCTTTAGTGCCACGACCGTGGCGCGTGTATTCGATGATCGGCGTGCGCTTACCGTAACCGTTTTCGGTCGCGGTCAACACTTGCTGCTCTTCGCCGCCCGCTACGAGCATCGCGATAATTTTCTGCGCTTTATCGAGCATCATGCCACGCACGCCCCGGGCATTGCGGCCCATGCTGCGCACATCGTTTTCATCGAAGCGCACCGCTTTGCCGCTGTCGGCGAACAGCATCACGTCATGCTTGCCATCGGTGAGCGCTGCTCCCACAAGGTAATCGCCGTCGTCCAGATCAACCGCGATGATGCCGTTTTTCTTCGGACGCGAGAAATCCTCAAGCGAAGTCTTTTTCACGGTGCCCATGCTGGTCGCCATGAAGATGAATTTGTTCGGATCGAAGTCCTTCGTGGACACGATGGCCGTGATCTTTTCGCGCTCTTGCAGCGGGAAAAGATTCACAATCGGCTTGCCGCGCGCGTTGCGGCTGCCTTCTGGCACTTCGTAGACTTTCAGCCAGTAAACGCGACCACGATTGCTGAAGCACAGGATGTAGTCGTGCGTGTTGGCGATGAAGAGCTTTTCGACGAAATCTTCTTCTTTCGTTGCGGTCGCCTGCTTACCACGTCCGCCGCGTTTCTGTGCACGGTATTCCTCAACCGGCTGCGCCTTGAAGTAGCCACCGTGGGTGAGCGTGACCACCATATCCTGCGGCTTGATGAGATCTTCCATCGAAGTCTCTTCGGCGTTGAACACGATCTCAGAGCGACGTTTGTCGCCGAATTTTTCCTTAATCTCGGCCAGCTCAGTTTGAATAATTTCGGTCACGCGCTCCGGCTTCGAAAGAATGTCGAGCAAGTCCTGCACGGCCGCGATCACTTCTTTGTATTCGCTGATGACTTTGTCGGATTCAAGCGCGGTCAAGCGCTGCAAACGCATCTCAAGGATCGCCTTGGCCTGAACATCGGTCAGGCGATACGCCTGCTCTTTCACCTGCCAGCAGAAGTCGGCCGTTACGCCATCGGGACGCAAGAAGTCCACGTTGGCGCGCGACACCATCTCTTTAACGAGATCGGACGTCCACAGCTTCGAAGTCAACGCGACTTGCGCTTCGTCCGGCGTCGCAGACGCCTTGATGAGCTCGATGATCGGGTCGACGTTTGCAAGCGCAACCGCTAGACCTTCCAGAATGTGGGCACGAGCGCGCGCCTGACGCAACTGAAATTGCGTACGACGCGTGACGACTTCACGGCGATGCAGGATGAACTGCTCAAGGAAATCTTTCAGATTGAGCAAACGCGGACGCATGTCCACGAGCGCAATCATGTTCATGCCGAAGCTGTCTTGCAGCTGCGTGTTTTTGTACAGATTGTTGAGAACGATGTCCGGGATTTCGCCGCGCTTCAGTTCGATGACCACGCGCATGCCCGACTTGTCGGACTCATCGCGCAAATCCGAAATGCCTTCCAGACGTTTATCGCGAACGAGTTCGCCGATTTTTTGCAGCAATGTCGATTTGTTGACCTGATAGGGAATCTCATCAACGATGATGGCCTGACGATCCGTTTTGCCAATCGGCTCGAAGTGCGTCCGCGCGCGCATCACAACGCGACCGCGACCGGTTCGATAGCCGTTGACCACGCCCTCGATGCCGTAAATGAAGCCGCCGGTAGGAAAATCCGGTGCCGGAACGTGCTCGATCAGCTCATCAATCGTGATTTCTGGATTGACCAGCATCGCCTGAACGCCGCTGATCACCTCGGCCAGATTGTGCGGCGGGATGTTGGTCGCCATGCCGACGGCAATCCCGGACGATCCATTGACCAGAAGATTCGGAAATTTCGCGGGCAGAACCGTGGGCTCCTGCTCTTTGCCATCGTAGTTTGGCTGGAAATCAACGGTCTCTTTGTCGAGGTCGCCCAACATCTCGGCCGCAAGCTTTTGCAGGCGGCACTCGGTGTAGCGCATCGCCGCAGCGTTGTCGCCGTCGACCGAACCAAAGTTACCCTGCCCGTCGACCAGCTCGTAGCGCATTGAGAACGGCTGCGCCAGACGAACCAGCGTATCGTAAATCGACGCATCGCCGTGCGGGTGAAACTTACCCATCACCTCGCCGACCACGCGCGCGCACTTCACGTACGGGCGGTTATGCACATTATTGGCTTCATGCATGCCAAACAGCACACGGCGATGCACCGGTTTGAGGCCATCGCGAACGTCGGGTAGTGCGCGCCCTACGATCACGCTCATGGCGTAATCAAGGTAGGATGTGCGCATCTCCTGTTCGAGACTGATCGGTAGCGTTTCTTTGGCGAATTGATCCATGCGTCGGGTGTGAACCTTCTAATTAGCAACGAGCGAACGAGCGGTGGGCAGTGCTAAACAACAAAAACAGCAAAGGCGTCTCGGGCAACCTATCATTTTAATCTGTATCGCCTGTAGGCCGAAAGCCCGACAGTCGGGTCAAGTTGCGTATCTGCCACAGAAGACGACCGGAATCATGTGCGAACCCCGTCCCGATGACAGTTGCGCGTTGCAACCCTGAAATACCCAGTGTTATATTGCGTCAGGAGGGAACTTTGTGTCGCACGCTCGGGTAAGTTTGAGTGCGTTCATTGCAAAGTCGCCCGTGACATCGTCTCAAGCCTTCAAGGGGTACAAAATCAATGAAACTTCGCTTAATCGCTAGCGCTGTCTCTAGTGCAGTGGTTGCGCTTACCGCGGGTGTAGTCTTCGCGCAAGCCAATCCGGCCAACAGCGCCTATCTACTGTCCGCCACCGGCGCCGCAGACAACAACGTCGTTCGCAGTGGCGCTTACGGCGCAACCAACGGCTCGGACAAACTATGCTGGCGCACAGGGTTCTGGACACCGGCGATGGCGATTGCCGAATGCGATCCGGATCTCGTGAAAAAGGTAGCTGCGGCTCCTGTCGCTCCGTCGGCTCCTACAATGCCCGCCCAACCGTCTGCTCCGTCCGCGCCTAGCGCAGCAGCAGTACCAGCAGCGCCGGTTGCACCTCCAGCGCCGTCTGTCCAGAAGATCACGCTTGCTTCCAAAGCACTGTTCGACTTCGACAAGGCAATCCTGAAGGCCGACGGTAAAGCTGTTCTTGACCGCGAAATCGTTTCGCGCATCAAAGAAGTGCAAAAACTTGAGCTCGTACTCGTCACCGGTCACACTGACCGCCTGGGTTCGCAGCAGTACAACCAGAAGCTTTCTGAGCGTCGTGCGGCTGCTGTTGCCGCGTACCTCTCGGGCGCTGGCGTACCAAAAGACAAGATCGAAACCCTCGGTATGGGCAAAACCCAGCCAGTTCCGGGCGTCGTCTGCAACCAGAAGAACCGTAAGGCTCTGATCGCTTGCCTCCAACCGCATCGTCGCGTTGAAGTCGAAGTCAAAGGCGAAATCGTTATCCGTAAGTAATTACGTAACGGTGATTCGATCCGGCTTCGGCTGGGTCGATGCTGCTGAAACCCCGCTACGGCGGGGTTTTGTGTTTCTGGCGCAAACAAAATAAGCTCGTACCGTGCTCATAATGAACGCAGAATGCTCGCAACCGCAACAATAGGCACGCCTTCATGAGTCCCATCGGAAACACTCTCATTTCTGCTCGGTGGTTAATCACCGCCTCAGCCAACGGCGTCCGCGCGATTGAGCATGCAGCGGTCATTTTCGATGAAGCGGGGACCATTACCGCCGTTGGCACTGCTGCCGATCTGGTGGGTGACGAAAACATCGCGAACCGAATCGATCTGCCGAATCACCTGCTGGCACCCGGCCTTATCAACGCCCATTGCCATGCCGCGATGAGCTTGTTGCGCGGGGCTGCTGACGATTTGCCGCTGCATCGCTGGCTGCAAGAGCGCATCTGGCCGATGGAAGGCGAACTGGTCGACGAAGCATTCGTGCAGACAGGAACCCAGCTGGCAGCCGTCGAGATGCTGCTGGGCGGAACGACGACCTGTGTGGACATGTATTTCTACTCGCGTGCCGCGGGTCGCGCCTTTTTGTCGGTCGGCATGCGTGGCGTGCTGGCCTTACCTGTCATTGACGTTCCGTCGCGCTACGCATCCGACGCCGATGCGTACATAACGACAGGGCTTCTGGTTCGCGACGAATTTGCAGACGAACCGCTACTCTCGTTCGCGCTCGCACCGCATGCGCCGTACACGATCAGCGATGCCACCTTCACCCGCGTGCTGGCGTTCGCCAACGAACTCGGCCTGCCGGTCCATACCCACTTGCAGGAAACTGCGCAGGAGGTAACGGACGCAATTGCCCAAACCGGTGAACGGCCGACCGCCCGCCTCGCCCGCCTCGGCGCGTTAGGTCCCGATTTTTTCGCCGCACACGGCGTGCATTTGAACGATGAAGACATCGCAACGTTAGCGCGCTACGGCTCATCCGTTGTCCATTGCCCTTCGTCCAATTTAAAGCTCGCCAGCGGCCTCGCACCGGTTGCACAACTGCTCGCGGCAGGCATCAATGTTGGCCTCGGCACCGACGGCGCGGCCAGCAACAACCGCCTGGACATGTTCGAAGAAATGCGCCTGGCCGCACTGATAGGTAAAGTGCAAGCCAACGACGCCTCCGTTGTCAACGCCGCGCAAGCCTTCACGATGGCCACGCAGGGCGGCGCACGCGCAACGGGCCTAGCCAATGTCACCGGGTCGCTGGAAGCTGGAAAAGCCGCTGACATGATCGCCGTCTCGCTCAATTCGCCCGGCATGACGCCCCTCTTCGACCCCGTTTCACACTTCGTCTATGCCGCATCGCGCGCCGATGTCAGCGATGTTTGGGTAGCGGGCGTCCAACGCGTAAAGGACAGCGCTCTAACCGGCGCAGCGGCACACTCGATGTCAGAATTGGCACCGAGCATCCGAAGCATCAGCGAACGCGTCGCAACCCTTCGCAAGTAAAGAGCAGTAGCCATGACCACAGTTCACGACAACGCAAACCACAACGCCGATCCGGCGGAACTCGCTAAATTCTCCGCCCTCGCCAGCCAATGGTGGGACGAAAACGGCAAATTCCGACCGTTGCACGACATCAACCCACTGCGTCTGGCGTTAGTCGACGAGCATTCGGGCGGCGTCAAAGGCAAAAAAGCGATCGACATCGGCTGCGGCGGCGGCCTCGTCTCGGAAGGCCTCGCCCGCATGGGCGCACAGGTCACCGGCATCGACATGGCAACCAAAGCGCTGGCGGTGGCCAAACTGCACGCGCTGGAATCAAACGTCGTCGTCAATTACCGCGAAATCACGGCGGAGGCGATGGCGAAGGAAGCCGAAGGCCAATTCGACATCGTCACTTGCCTAGAAATGCTCGAACATGTCCCCGATCCCGCGTCCGTCGTCGCCGCCTGCGCCAAACTTGCGAAACCCGGCGCACACCTCTTCTTCAGCACCATTTCCCGCACGCCGAAAGCATATGCCTTAACCGTCCTCGGCGCGGAATATGTGCTCGGTCTGCTACCTAAAGGCACCCACGAATACGCGAAATTCCTGAAACCCTCTGAGCTAATCGGTTTCGCGCGCACCGCAGGCCTCGAACTCGTCACGATGCACGGAATGTCGTACAACCCGCTCTCCCACATCGCCAAATGGTGCGACGACACCAATGTGAACTACATCGTTGTCATGCGAAAGCCGTAACAGCTTTTTCTTAAAATGACGGCTGCGTAAGGGCTGATGCGCGTTT
This sequence comes from Burkholderiales bacterium, assembly GCA_025354165.1. GTDB lineage: Bacteria > Pseudomonadota > Gammaproteobacteria > Burkholderiales > Casimicrobiaceae > Casimicrobium. Next base: position 31,324 of record JANXNI010000045.1, read on the forward strand.
TATTAACTTCTCGATAAGTCCATTAATGGCCATTTAGCCCAGATGCACTAGTCATTTCGCCGAAAAGCTATAGTCTGACTGACAAACCATTTCGGCCATAACTACGCATGCAAAATCCCCAAGCTACCGCTCCCAGCAGCTTGCTAGAATTAAGTCTCATTGGGCGGTTAGCTCAGCGGTAGAGCACTGCCTTCACACGGCAGGGGTCACTGGTTCGATCCCAGTACCGCCCACCAATGAAATCAAGGACTTACGGGAAATCGTCGGTCCTTTTTTAGTGGCAGTATGACAAAAGTATGACTTTGATGACTTTTGGCATGTCGTCGAAAGCGGTCGATTCAGCAATTGGACTGATGCAAACGACACTCTCTGCCGACTGAGCGACCTGTTCCGAGGTCAGCGCCCTACGGACTTGATTCCGCCGAACCAACGACGCAAAACAGGTATTCCCTTTCAGGGTGCGAATGCATCGAGTCGACTCGTGGTGCGCAAAAACATCCTTTGCGACGGTTCGCGCATCATGCCGTGTGCTGCGACCTAGACTTTCAAGTGCTCGCAAAGTAGATTGAACTGCGACACTGACTCCTCGAGCGAATGAAGTTCCCGTTCAAGTTCATTTAGCGTGAATCGTGTTTCGCGCTGCGGCGAAGAACTCGGCATTCCGGGCGCGACGCTGACAACCACGTTTGCATATTGAAGGACGGCCCATCGACCGTAAACAAACGAATTCCGCTTGCCGTGGAGCGAGTCCATGGTCCGGTGCCAAGCGCGGAACTCGGATACGTAGGCAGGCTCAGCCGCGAACTTCAACTCGATGACGTCCTTCAGCGCATCCAGTTTGTTTTTGAAGGAGAGCCGTTCGACCAATGCCCAAGTGATTGGGGCATACGGGTATCACGTTCTCGATCTCTGGCGGCGCTCGCTACGGCGACGCAGTCAGAAGGACCGGACGACTTGGGCGCGCATGGATCGCCTGGCCGCCGAGTGGTTGCCGCCGCCCTATGCGCTTCATCCTTGGCCCGAAGATCGCCTGAACGTCACGGCCCGAGGTAAGCGCCGTTTGCCTTGATTGGGCAAGTGCGGATCTGTGCGCGAGGTGCCGAGCAATCGGCACCCTACCGCGATCTTCACACAGGCGCTGCATACCTGCCCACTGCGAGCGGCATCAACTGGCCGAGGGCTGCCACTCCGGCATTACGATGTAGCCGCTCACGAGGTCACGGGCTCCATGCTGGTCCACAAAGGGAGCCTTCTATGGCTTCAGCGCGTCGATCGCGCGAAGCACATTGTCGTTACTCCTACCGGAATTTTTCGCGTTTGCGGTGATCGTTGCGGCGACGACCGGATCGTTGGCGTTGGCCGCAGGATTGAGCAGGCGCCGCAGGATCATCAAACCGTCGGTCATCGCCAGCGTTTGCCCATCCCCGTCAACATCGAACAACCCAAGATTTGTTGCTATATGCGTAGCAATTTGTGCCGCGTCGCGCACCGATGCGCCGTTGCCCAGGGCATTTGCGACGAGAGCGGATCCCCGGTAGCCAAGCAGGTAGCGCAACAGCAACACGCCATCGGTCGCAGCGTCGTAGGTCGTGGTAGTGTCGCTGTTATCAATGTTAAGGATGGGGCCATATGATGCGGTGAGCTTTGCGGAAGTTGTCGTGGCGCTCCCCGCCCCATTGGTGAAGGTTGCCCGATACAGTTTGTTGGTGTCGAGTGCCTGGGCGGTGAAGCTCAACGTGGTCGAGGTTGCGCCTACCACCAGCGAAAAACTAACGCCGCCGTCCGCGCTTACGAACCACTGAACTGTTGGCGCAGGGATACCAGAGGCACCAGCAGTGAAGCTGGCCGTTGCACCCACAGACACCGAGGTATTCGCCGGATTTAGCGTGATGCTAGGGATGGATCGGTTAGTTAGCAAAAAGTTGGCTGCGGGGAGGCTCGCCGCGCTAGCGGTAACCATGTACGCCCCCCCCGACGTTGCATTGGCGGTGAACGGCGCCGAGGCAACGCCCAAGGCATTTGTCGCAAGCGAGATCGTGGCAGTGTTGTTGCTGAATGTTCCGGAGGCGCCGGAGGCAGGGGCTGTGAACGCAACAATAACGCCCGACACAGGGTTGTTGGCTGCATCCGTGACCGTCACAGCGAGAGCGTTTGGAAATGCCGTATTGACGTCAGTTTGCTGAGGCGTTGTACCTGCGTTGGCCACGACCTGCGACGGAGGTCCCGCCACGTTACTCAGCGAAAAGTTCACCGGGATGAGGCCCGTGGCGGCTGCGGTTACGTTATAGGACCCGCCAGCGATTGAGTTGGCGGTAAACGGTGCCGATGCCACCCCGAAACCGTCTGTCGGCACCGTAATGGCTGTCCCATTGTTACTGAATGTGCCGGAGGCGCCAGAGCTCGGAGCGGTGAAGGTGACGCTGACTCCGGGCACTGCAGTGTTCGCACCGTCCTTGACGGTCACCGTCAGTGGCGCCGCGAAGGCCGTGTTGATCGTGGCAGATTGCGGCGTGCTGCCGGCATTGGTTGTTAGCGTGTCTTGCTCAACCGCAAAATCGTCGATAAACCAACCGCTGCTGTTAACACCGCCGTCTGAGCCGAACACGAAGCGAAATTGCACCGTCTTGCCGGCGTACGCGGACAAATCCATGCGAATACGGCGCCACGCATTGAACCCTGTGGTGTCGCCTGTCCAGCCGGGCTGGCCTAACAATCCGTCCAAGCCTCCCGGCGAGTTGTACGGTGACGAAAGTGACGTACCGGGCACCACAGCGAACGGGCCACCATCGATTGAGGCCTCAAGGTTGCCCCCGTCAAAGTTTGTCTCGGTCGAGAGCCACATCCAGAAGCGGAGCTTGTAGCTGCGAGCCGGACTGGCGGGAATCGTCACCGGTTGGGCCGTCAGGATCGCATACGCTCCGTCTGGATAGTTTGCCGCCGTCAGTCCGGTGGCAAAGAGGGAGCCGCCGCCGCCCGTGTGGTCACTCAATGGACCCTTGGCAGGGACACCCCTTGCCCATACTCCCCCCGTCGAGCGCCAAGCCGGTGGCGCGGACGCTCCGTCAAAGCCGGTTGAGTACAGGTAAGGTGATGTAGGGTCCCACGTAACCGTCGCTGTCGCGCCAACTGCGAGCGCGTTGTTTGAGTTGTCCACTACCGCGCCCGGCGCAACCGCGACGGTCACGGGTGTGTTTGCGAGAGTCGGCGTGATCGGAAGGAAATAGATGGGGCCCGTTCCTGTCAACGCGCCCGCGGTTCCGCCGGTAACGGTGACGCTAGCGGCAGTGAAACCAGTCACGGCTTCCGAGAATTCGAACCGGAACGCGATTGGCGAGACATTCGTCACTGTTGTCGCAGGGGTGATCGACAGCGTGGGCGGGGTGACGTCCGGCGGCGGTGGGAGTACCGGCACCTGGAATACCCCGCGACCGTGCGTCGCGACAACCAGGTATCGCTCAACAAAGAAAATCTCTGCGGTGGACACGTTGGACGGACCGACGTTGGTCGCACTCCATGTTGCTCCGGCGTCCTCCGAGCCAAAGACGCCGAGATCAGTCGCAGCATAGATTACGTTGGAATTGTCGGGCCTGATGGCCAAGCCGTAAATTGGCGCTAGCGGCAAATTGCTGGTTACGCTAGCCCACGTCGCAGCGCCGTCATTGCTCCGCCAAAGATTCGTCGCGCCGAAATTGGCCGCGTCAGAATAGCCCCCAAAAGCAACATAGACGCGGTTGTTGTTGTTTGGATCAAAAACTATACGTCCAACGCGACGGTTGGGAAGGCCCACGCCGTTAGTGTCTACCTGCGTCCATGTCGGAGCGACAGCAGTGCCGTTGGTCGTCTTGTAAACGTTGCCGTTCCGATGCCCGACATAAATCAAGTCGGCATTGCCGGGGGCAACTGCGATTGCTGTGATGTTGTCGGCCGAGGTCGCGCCGGTCGCGGACTTGATGGCAGTCCACGCCGGCGAGGGCGCTTTGACATCATTTGACCGCCAGAGACTTTTGCCGCCCACGAGCATCCTGCTTTGGTTGTTGGGATCGAGAATGAACGGCGCAATAAACTCTGCACCGGTTGACGAATTTGCGTCTGTAATGCCCGAATAAATGTTGCTTGAGGACAATCCTGCGTTATTAGAGCGGGCCACGGTCGCGTACACATATTCGCCGTAAAAATAATTGGGATCCGTCTGATCAGCGGCGCAAAAGCCGCCGTCGCCGCCGTTCATTACAGTCCAGCCTTCGGTGTTGCCTGAGGGACCGCGCAATGTGCCGTTATCCTGTGCGCCCGCAACAATTGTGAGTGAAGTTGGATTACCCGCGGCGCCGTAAAACTCGGTAATGCCCAGGGTATTGTTCAGCTCTGTCCAACCCGTTGTGCCCGCCGCGGTCAGAGCGTTTTCGGCCTTGTAGAGTCCGCCATCGTTAGCGAAATAGACGCGCGTATTGGTCGTCCCGTTATAGCCGGGATCAGACACGATGCCGTGATGATCTGCGTGCGCGGAGGCCGGCGCTGATTGCCACGTTGATATCTTGGTTAGATTAGCGCCACCGTTGGTTGATCGATAAAGGTCAAGACCGCCCACGATCAGCGTGTTCGCGTTGGTGGGGTCAACCCAGATCGCGTTCGAATACCAACCTTGACTGCTCATCCAGTTGGTGCTACCCGCCACGGTTACCTGGGCATAGGTTTGCCCGCCGTCTACGCTCTTGTACAGCGACGAAGTACCGTTGTTCCAGAAGCCGGCGAACACGGTTCCAGCAGCGCTGTTCGCATACGCAAACTCCGTGCGACCCGGCAGAGAGCCGGTCCCTGGAGCAGGTAACCCGGTCGCAGCCGTCCAGGTGAGCCCACCATTGTTTGAATAAAACGCGAGGGAGCTGTAGCCCGTTGCGATGGCATTGAGGGAGTTGTTGGGATCAAACGCTACCTGAGTCATGCGGGACAGCGTGACCTGGACCTGTGACCACGACGTTCCGCCATCATTGCTGCGAAAGATGCCGGTTGAGGTGGCGGCAAGAAGCGTCGCGCCGTTCGGTGAAATGGCGAGCCGGTTGACGTAGTAGAAGTTAGGCGTGTTCGTCGCGGCGAGCTGGGACCAGGTGACGCCGCCATCCGTCGATTTAAAAACGCCCGCGCCGCGCACGCTGTCAGCGTTGAAGAAGCCCTCCCCCGTGCCCACGTACATGATGTTGCTATTCGTGGGATCCATGATTACCGTGCTAATCGCAAGGTTTGCCATGAAGTCGTCCACTGGCGCCCAAGACGTACCGGAGTTCGAGCTGTACCAGAGCCCGCCGACCACCGAGCCCAGCCACAAGCGGTTGGTCTGCGTAGGATGAATAACAAGAGACCGTGTGCGTCCTCCGACGTTACCCGGTCCACGCCAAGTCCAGCCCGCTGGCGTCACCAGTGCATTGGTGACCGGATCGACGTAGTTCATCGGCGTGCTGTTGCCATTCGCATCCTTTACCGCCGCCGGAAGTACACGCGGGTTCAAGGGTATCCGCTGTGCCGCCTCTCTCGCGGCCTGCATGCGCGCGGGATCAATAACGCCGTTATCGTCCGCGTAAAAGCTGGCACGCCACTTTTGCCGTTCCTCGAGCAAGTCCGAGCGGGTCATCTGACGTCCGTCGATTTGAGGTAGCGGTTCCGGAACGCCAACCGGCGCTGCTGTAGTTAGAGTTGCGAACAATGCCAGCCAGACGGCGACAAAGGCTGGAACGACAGAACGAAATTTCATGTGTTTGCCATGGTGTTATGGGACCGAAAAGTTCGGCCTCGATCGGCCGTTGAAATGCAGGGCCAAATGCGCGTTTGCGACAAGCCGCCAAGCTGTTCAGGAAAAAGTGTAGCGCAGAACTGGCCTGCCGACCGGCGGCCCACCGCTGCTTTTTGGGGATATCCCACAACACGGCGACGGCAGGCGTAGAGAGATCGCGTCGGGGTCCGAAACGACATTTCACGTGCGTCTCGTTCATTCCTTGCATCACGGAGCGATTGGAACAAGCAGAGCGCGAAGCGAGCATTGACCTATTGTCGGTTTCTCTTCAATCTGTCACTTTCGCACTTTCAATTGTCACCAACGCCTTCAATATGTCACTGACTGCGCCCGAGTTTCCGGATACCTTCTGCAAACACCCACCCATCGTCCGCTCAAGAACTCCTAAGTACAGTTGTCACGCCTACGCATAGCCACATGGAACTTGGCACGCCCGACCAGAAACGGACATCAAAAAAATGCCCGCCGACTGGCGCAGATTCGGCAAATCGATGCCGACGTTTGGGTGCTGACGGAAACTATATCGTCGCTGGCTATCGACAGCTATTCATCGGTGTTCGCGCCGAGCCTTGCGAACTATCACAGGGAAGGCGAAAGTTTCACAGCCGTATCTTCACGCTGGCCGATTCGGCAGACGCTTCCGACGTTTGATCCGCACTTTGCAGTTTGCGCTGAAATAGATTCTCCTTTCGGCCTAATGCTGGTCTACGGAACCATCATTACTTATGCGAACGATCGAGGTCCCGACGGAGCATCACAGAGGTGGGAGGAACACCGAAAATCACGCTCAGCACAAGCGTTGGACTGGCAGCATCTACGGCTTAAGTTTCCCAATCACTCTTTTTGCATTGCTGGCGATTTCAATCAGAGTCGCGACGGGACGGGGCGGTACGCAGACCAGCAGTCTGTCGAATCCTTGTCGCGCGGTCTTGAGGAATCGTCGATGCATTACATCACGGAGATGACATGGGGAAGGAGGGACTGTCTCGCGCGTCCGTGGACCACATCTGCGTTAGCCACAACCTTGGCGCGAACGTCAGAAGGGTCGGTGCTTGGGAGGGCAGAACGCCCGACAACTGCGTCATAAGCGATCACAACGGGCTGGACGCTGACATTGATACTGAATTCACGGCCACCTCCATTCGTGACGTCCGCTTCAGCGTGCTTACCCAGACGAATCGCTTTAGTGCGGTCGTGCACCAGTCGTGGGGGCATCTCCAGAGTACTTGTAGAAAGCACGCTGCCAATCTGCACCTGAGTACGTGCACGAGTATTTGCCTCGCATTTCGCCACTACAGCAAGAGGCTAGGCCAATACTGATTCGATTGCCTGCAACCCTGCCAGAGCGCTCATTGGCAATCCCACGTCCAAGTCACGCGGAACACTTAGCTCGCGCGGATTGATACGAATGAGCCTCGCGTCGAATTCGTGAATCATGCGTTGGCTGAAGTGACGCACCGACGGGATAGCGGTTCCTGCGCCCAGTTCGATGACCACTGGATTGCTGATCTCACGCAACCACGCTTCCTGACGATAGTCCTGCGCCACTGCCCGTTTGTCGCTCCAGTCGCGATCTCCAAACATCAGCACGTTCGGGCGAGCTAACCCGCCGCACTTGGGACATAGCGGCAGTTCTGACAACAACTCGCACGCCTCGACCTCAATCACCGGATCAAAGTCATCTGCCGACCATGTGTCGCGTGAGCAGGGTTTGAGACACTGCAAATGATGAATTGACCCGTGATACTCCCGAACATCGCGAGCGTCGAATCCTGCTTTCTGAAACTGACCGTCAACATTGCTCGCGAAGACAGAACAGCCGTGCAGCATAGGCTCCGCCCAGCGCTTGAGAATGTCGAAGCCCTCGTGTGGGACGGTATTTCGGTAAAGATTCAGGCGATGGCCATAGAAGCCCCAAGCACGACGCGGATTGCGATGAAACTCATCCGGGCATGCAATCGAATAGAACTCGATGTTGGCCTTTGCCAGCGCGGGATACGCTTTCCAGAATCCTTCGTTTCCACGAAAATCTGGCAAGCCAGAATCAACGCCCATACCTGCCCCGGCGGCGATGACTAGGGCGTCCGCTGATTCGATCAAGCGGGCGGCGCGTTCAATTTCATTGCTGACGTCAATCATTAGACCGCCAGGCGAGCAAGCGCCTTTGTAGCGTGACTTTGCGTCAAGTGTCCATAGTGCTTTTCGATCATCGCCAGGCTCGTTCCCGAAAGCTGCGCGACCGTCAACGTATCCAGGCCATCGTGAATCAAGTCGGTGATGACGGAATGACGCAACGTGTAGGCGGTAGTGGAATCTGGCAAACCCGCTGCGCGGGCTGCTTCCTTAACCGGCCCCTTCCAGGCATCCTTCCCCCATTTCTCGCCACCATCGCGGGTGAACAGAAAAGCAGTTGGCAGCTTGCTTTCTACCTGATTTGCGAAGAGTGCAGCCGTCGCCTCCGGAAGAATGATTTTGCGATCACGGCCCGATTTGTCTTTGCCAATTGCCAGCGCATTCAGGCGCTTGTCAAAGCTCCCAACTTTGAGTGCGGCCAGAGCACCGGGGCGCACCGGTAACAGCGCCAAACCAGTAAGAAAGTTAGCGACAGCACCCACCGAAGCACCGATAAGAGCCTTGCGCTGTTCAACGTCAAGGTAGCCTGCACGCGCCTTGTCAGCATTTTTGATTGGTTTGAGACCCGATTTCCATGCAAAGTCACTGGTCACAAAACCCTCTTCCAGCGCATGATTCAAAGCCGCCCGAAAGCTGGTCATGTCGCGATTCAGTGCGCTTGCACTTCGCGGTCGCTCCCTTGCATTGACACCATAGCCAACAACTACCGGCAACGTGGCTAACGCGGCGCGCCACGCTTTGATCTGAGCGGGCTTCAGTTTCGTCAAATCGGTTGAAGCCAGGCGACCGTCCGAAATCACGCGGCGAGTGAATCGCGACTGCGCGTCATCGGCCGCCGGGTCGCCCTTAGTTTCGCGAAGGTGCGCCACGTAGCGCTCGCACGCCAGCCTGACCGTTACCTCTTCCGTACTGCCGCCCTTCCCCAAATGGACGAACCAGTCCACAGCCGCTTTCCGCGCTGCGTCAAAACGCTGACTTTGGGGAAGACTTTCGAACTCGCCCAAAGCCTTGAAGATGCGTTTGCCCGTGGTTTCGTCAACCGAGCGGGCCAACCAAGAGCCCTCGCTACCAGGCTTCATCTTGCGGAGACCCAACGAACAACCCTGTTCAAGGCGAGCCCAGTAAGGATCTCGCCGCGCCTTTAGGTTTTCGCGGTCACCTACTTTTTGAAGATTTGCCATCGCCCGCCTTAGTATGACGAAAGTATGACTTTATTCTATAGATTTCTCTGGACAACCGTGAACTCTAAACCATTGTTTCTGCTATGAAATAGCGTCCAAAAAAAATTCTAAAACATCCCGATTCCCTGCCTTCACTCGGCAGGGGTCACTGGTTCGAACCCAGTACCGCCCACCAATGAAATCAAGGACTTACGGGAAATCGTCGGTCCTTTTTCTTTTTTGGTTCGAACAGCAGGTAACGCGGCGTACGGCATCAATGATCGGTGCCACAACTGTCATTTCATTCGCTAACCGACTACTTCGCTGTCGGCATCACAAACTCTGCTCCTTTGCCAATGCTTTCTGGCCAGCGCTGCATGATGCTTTTTTGTTTGGTGTAGAAGCGCACGCCTTCTTCGCCGTACGCGTGCATATCGCCGAACAGGCTCCGCTTCCAGCCGCCAAAACCGTGCCAGGCCATCGGGACAGGAATCGGAACGTTGATTCCCACCATTCCCACCTGAATACGTCGCGAAAATTCGCGCGCTACGTTGCCGTCACTGGTGAAGCAGGCAACGCCGTTGCCGAACTCGTGTGCGTTGACCAGGTCGATGGCTGCGGCAAGATCATCGACACGCACGCAAGCGAGTACTGGGCCAAAAATTTCCTCTTTGTAGATGCGCATTTCCTGCGTGACGCGATCAAACAGACTGCCACCGGTGAAGAATCCGCCCTCGTGACCTTCGATCTTTGTGCCGCGCCCATCGACCACCAGTTCTGCACCCTCGGTCACGCCGACGTCGATATAGCCCTCGATGCGCTCAAGTGCCTGCCTGGTCACAATCGGGCCCATCTCAGCATCCAGCTCCATGCCGTTTTTGATCTTCAGTGCGCGAGCACGCTCGGCCAGTTTCGGCACAATCTTGTCGGCCACGTCGCCCACCAGCACCGCGACGCTGATGGCCATGCAGCGCTCACCGGCTGAACCGTACGCCGCGCCAATTAACGCATCAACGGCCTGCTCAAGATTGGCATCCGGCATGACGACCATGTGATTTTTTGCACCGCCGAGCGCTTGCACACGCTTGCCGTGATGCGCGCCGGTTTCGTAGATGTAATGCGCGATGGGCGTCGAGCCAACGAATGACAGCGCCTTAACGTCTTGATGCGCGAGCAGTGCGTCCACCGCGACTTTGTCGCCCTGAACAACGCTAAAAACGCCATCCGGCAAACCTGACTGAGTAAGCAGCTCCGCCATGAAAATACTCGCCGAGGGGTCGCGTTCGCTCGGTTTAAGAATGAAGCAATTACCGCACGCAATCGCCACCGGAAACATCCACATCGGCACCATGACAGGGAAATTAAACGGCGTGACGCCAGCGACAACGCCCAACGGTTGGCGCAGCGTCCAGTTGTCGATTCCGGTCGATACTTGATCGGTGTAATCGCCCTTCAGCAGTTGTGGGATGCCACAGGCGAATTCGACGATATCAATGCCGCGCGAGACTTCGCCCTGCGCATCCGTGAACACTTTGCCGTGCTCCGCAGTAATCATCGCAGCAAGCGTGTCCTTGTGTTCATTAAGCAACGCAAGAAATTTGTTCAGCACGCGAGCTCGGCGAATCGGCGGGGTATCGGCCCAAGCGGGGAAGGCTTTTTTTGCTGCGGCAACCGCTGTATTTACGTCTTCGACGGCAGCGAGTAGAACCTTGCGCGGAACCTCGCCAGTGGCGGGGTTGAACACAGACTGCGATCGGGCACCGATGCCGGAAGCTGCGCGTCCGTCGATGTAATGAGTGATGTCGGAGGTTGATGTGAAGGGTACGGGAGCGGTCATGATGTGATGCTTTGCGATTTCGTGATTGGGAAAGTGTGTATCACGATTCTTGCACTACGCGATTGACTATTGGGTGGCAGTGAGACCACCATCGATGTACAGCACCTGTCCGGTCACGAAATTTGCGCCCGGCCCGCAGAAAAATACCGCCGCACTCGCCAAATCGCTGGCTTCGGCGACGCGGCCTAGCGGAATACGCTGCAGAATGTGTTGCCGAGTTTCTGGGTTAGTCAGCCAGTGGCTTCCCATGTCGCCTTGAACTACGGTTGGCGCAATACCATTTACGGTAATTCCGTGCGCGGATAATTCCACCGCGTGCTGCTTGATGAGCATGGCCAGCGCGCCTTTGGTCGCACAGTACGCCGAGTAGCCACGATCCCTCATGCCAAGCTGGGCGCGGACGGAGAGCACGTGAAGTTGGCGGCCCGGTGCACGCCCGGTCTTTACTGCCGCAACCTGATGCGCCGCCACCGCTTGCGCCAGAAACATGGCTGCTTTCAAGTTAACCTGCACCACTTCATCGAAAGCAAGCTCGCTGACCTCCGCCAGACGCTCCTCACGCTGAATCCCGATGCAGTTAACCAGAATATCCAGAGCGCCAAAATGCTGGGCAACGTGATCCACAGCGCTGCGGATACTGTCGGTCGAATGCGCATCCATCGCGATCCCCAAAGCATCATGCCCGGCAGCGCGAAGGCGAACCGCAAGCGCGTTGGCTTTGTCTGTATTGCGCCCTGAAACTGCAACGGTGGCGCCCGCAGCCGCCAGCGCCCACGTCAATGCCTCACCAATGCCACCGTAGCCACCTGGGATGTAGGCCACGCGGCCGTGCAGACCGAACAACGCGGGTAAATCGGTAGTTATTGTGTTTGTGGTCACGACATCAATCCATCACAAGGCCGCCGTTGAGATCAAGCACCTCACCGGTGATGAAACCCGAAAGCGGCGATGCCAGGAAGCGTACTGCGTGCGCAAACTCTTCGGGCTCACAGAAGCGACCCACCGGAATTTGTCGAATCAATTCCTGACGCTGTGCCTCGTTTAGCTGCTCAGTAATCATTGGGGTTTTGACATAGGCTGGCGCTATCGCGTTGGCCGTTACGCCATAGGCGGCGAGCTCGCGCGCCAGCGAAAATGTCAGCGCGCTCATTGCGCCCTTTGACACAGAATACGCCGTACCCGCCGTCAGTCCACCGGTTTTGGCCGCGAGAGAGCTGGTATTAATAATTCGCCCCCAGCGATTGGCCTTCATTGCGGGCACCACGCATTGCGCCCAAAACAATGCGCCGTCCAGATTCGCTGACATCACACGCCGCCACTCGGCAACCGTCGTTGCTTCGATTTTGTTGTTCGACAAAATGCCAGCATTGTTGACCAGAATTTCGACGACACCGAACTGGTGGACGACCTGTTCGTGCGCAACCTTGACCGCTTCCGGGTCACCGATGTCACAAGCAATCGCCACCACCGTATGGCCATACTGCGCCGCCAACGCAGCCATTGAAGTCAAGTTCAAGTCGATCATCGCCACGCGACAACCGTCAGCGCGAAGCGCATGCACCACCGCGCCGCCCATCGTTCCACCTGCACCCGTCACCAGCGCAACCTTGCCATCAAGAGACGGGAAATTGTTCATACTTCGAGCACACTCTTCTTGCCAAACAAACCGCGTGAACGAAACGTCACCACTGCAATAAACAATATGTACATCGACATCAGCGACCACTCCGACGCGTAAGCCCCCGTAAGCCCTACCACCAGACCTACCATGAGGCCAGCAATCACCGCCCCCCAAAGCGAGCCGACACCGCCGAGTACGATGATCAGAAAGGCCGGTACGACGGCGTCTACGCCCACCTGCGGACGGATCCCCCAGATGGGAGCCAGCACGATGCCAGCCAACGCCGCAAGCGCAACCCCGAGCGCAAACACCGCCGCACGTAAACGACTCAGGTTGATGCCAAGCGCTCGTACCATCTCGCTATCGTGCGCGCCAGCCTTGATGATGGCACCGTAGGGCGTGCGCTGCAGAAAAAGCCACAGCGCGAGGATCGCAATGACGGCAAATGCACTGGCGAACACGCGATACTTTGAGTAGATCAGGTCTCCCACCATGAATGCCCCTGAGATCGACGCTGGCAGCAGTAGTTGCTGCTCGTTCGAGCCCCAGGTCAAACGGATGAGCTCTTCGATCACCAGCGACGCACCAAAGGTCAACAGCAATCCATACAACGGATCACGACCATAAGTGCGGCGCAGGCACAGCTCAATCAGCAAGCCAAACATGCCCACCAACACCGGTGCAAAGAAGATAGCCAGTGCGTAGCGCGTTGCAATCGGCAGCGCCATGTAAGCGGCCTGCAATTCAGGGAACCAGCCGAGCTTGGGAGCGATTAAAAACAGCGCGACATACATGCCCAACGCGAACAGCGAGCCATGTGCGAGATTGATCGTCTCCATCACGCCCACGATCAGCATGAAGCCGAGCGCTATCAGCGCAAAGAGCAGACCGAGGGTGATGCCGTTAGCGATATGCGGCAGAAGCGACAACAGGGAATCCATAGAATTTCTCGTTAGTGCTCCGAGTCAAGGCTCGTAAGTCGGCAGGGCCGCTAGTGATTCAAGCTGACACAACGGGGCACTGGCTCTGTCTTGTACGTCCTCTGGTCGTTGCCGATCGAGAATACGATACAGGTCGTCTTTGTGCGTCGGTCGTGAGTTGTAGGACGCGATGTAAATCGTTTGTTGCAACTGGTGCGTTTTTGGATTCATGTACGCATCAAAGTGCTGCATCCGGTCACGCGCGGGTATGCGCAAATTCTCAAGTTCGCGGATGAGTTTGATGTTGTTGGTGCTACCGGTGCGCTCAATGGCTCGGAGCAGTTCACGGGTGGCCATGTAGCCGTTAAAGAAAACGTTACCTGGCGTCTGGATGCGGTAGTCCGGGTTCGCTTTTTGGTAGCGCGCCACAAAGTCGTTCACGCCTGGAAGTTTGAGCCCCCAATACCAGGTAGTCCCAAACACACCAAACATGGATTCGCGCCCGAGCCCATACACATCGGGCCAGTCCTGTTGGTTGTTAATCCAGCCAACGGATCGATCAAGGCCCGCCGCTTGCACTTGCGCGCGCAGAAGAGCAAGGCCTTCCCCACCCACGGCAGTGGCAACCACCCGTGGGCTCAATTTTTTGATCGTCTCGAGCTGCGGGCGGAAGTCGCGCGTATTCTGCGCAACGATCAACTCTTCGACGATGCGTCCGCCGTTCGCTGAAATCATCTCACGAAGGCCTTTTGCCGTGCTGTGCCCCCAGCCGTAATCACTCGTAACCAGCACCCAGTCGCGACCATAACCCGACATCGCACCGTTTACGACCGACGTCGAAAAATTGGTGCTATTGCCGTCCCATACGAACTTGGTACGGTGACAGTCCTTGCCCGCTTCGGTCGGTGAGCTGGAGTTACTGTTGAAGTAAATACAGCCGTACTTCTGGGCAACGGTCGACATGGCGCTGGCCACACCGGAGTGCACGCCACCGATAAGAAAACCCACCTCTTGCCTGGTGATCATTTGCTCGGCGACTGACGCTCCAGCGTCGGCATTGCCTTGTGTATCTGCATGCGTGATCTCCAGCCTGCGACCGAGCACACCACCTCGTTCGTTCGCCTCGTTGATCGCCATGACCATGCCGCGCCGTTCATCGCGGCCACTGGCAGCGTACTGGCCGGTGTCGTCGGTCGCGAGGCCGATTAACAGTGGTTTCCGGTTGCGCACGACCAGCGCTTGAGATCGCTGAACCGCTCCAGCACCGGATAACGCGAGAACAGCAGTGGCACCCGCCGCACCAAGTAATTTACGCCGCTGCGGAAGCATAGATTGCTCAGTTAGCGGGGACAGTATTTTCGGCATGATGGGATTCATGGCGACAGCGAATTATTGTTGGTAGCTAGGCGTCGCGTCGTACGATTCCAGCTTGCACGTCTTTGACGCGTCGGTATCGACCACATCTTTCGGCTCCGAACGCGCGAGTATTTTGTATATGTCGTCCTTCTCGGCTGGCTGGTCGTTATAGCTCGCCATATAGATCGTTTGTTGGCACTGGTGCGTGACCGGATCCATCCATGCGTCAAAGTGCTGCAAACGATCGCGCGCACTCATCTTGCGACCTTCAAGCTTTTTGATCACAGCGATGTTGTTGGTCGTGCCTGCTTCCTCAACGCAGCGCAGCAGCTCACGGGTGCACATGTAAGAGTTGTGATAAACGTTGCCCGGCACTTTAATCGCCATCCCGGGGAAAAGCTTCTGGTAGCTGGCTACAAATTCTTTGACGCCCGGCAGGTCAAGGCGGTAATACCATGTTGTTCCGAACACGCCGAAAATCGCCTCCGGCCCAAGGCCATAAACATCCGGCCAGTCCTGCTGGTTGTTGATCCACGCCATTGACTTTTGCAGGTTCAACTGCACCACCTGCTGCCGTAGTGCCTTGATATCGTCGCCGCCAACTGCAGTGGCGACTGCGTTGGGTTTCAGCTGTTGCAACTTAAGCAAATACGATGAAAAGTCGCGCGTGTTTTGCGGCACCATCAGCTCGTCAATAATCTTTCCGCCATTCGCTTCGACGATGGCGCGCGTGGCTTTAGAGGTGTTGTGGCCCCAGACATAGTCGTTGGTTAGCAGTACCCAGTTTTTGCCGTTGACGGCCATGGCGCTCTTGACAATGGCGTGTGCAAAGTTAGTTCCATTGCCGTCCCAAACGAACTTCGTGCGATGGCAGTCCTTGCCCGCTTCAGTCGGCGAACTGGAGTTCGTGTTTAGAAAAATGCAGCCGTATTTCTGGGCCACTTGAGAAATGGCGTTGGCCACACCCGAATGCAGCGCACCGACCATAAACGCGACTTCGTTCCTTGTGATCATGCGCTCGGCAACACGGGAGCCTGTGGCCGGTGTGGTCTCGGTGTCCATATGAATTGCCTCAATGCGACGACCCAGAACGCCGCCCTTGTCATTGAACTCCTTGATCGCCATCATCGCGCCGAGCCGCTCCATGCCACCGCTGGCTGCGTACTGCCCCGAAGCATCCATAGTCAGACCAATCACCAGGGGTTTCGGCTGCGCAGCTTGCGCCCAGACCCTGTTGTGCGCCCACGGGCCGAAGAACGGCGTCGTTCCGGCGACTGCGAGGCCCGCTGCCTTGAGCAAACTGCGACGCGTTGGTTCAGCCACCTGTGTGTCCTGAACAACTCGGGGGCCGGCATACGCGCTCGCAGCCGCTTGCGCTGTCGTATCCGTATCCGTGTCCGTGTCCGCCGTGGACACTGTGTCGTGGCTCAACTGGGTCATGATGTTTCTCCTTGATTGAAAGCGGCGAGAGAGCATCTCGCTCTAATGTGGTTTGTGTCAGTTAAATGCAGTGACGTGATCGTGCAAAAAAATGGAAGGTAGCTACAGAATCTTTACGTTGTTGAGCTTCGCCTGAACCTCAAACAACGAAGGGATGAACTTATCGGCGAAACCCAGATTGGCTGCCTGAACGAAGCTCTGATGCGCGGCCTCCGCGACGTAGCTGGTGGTCGGCAACATTTCAGTCAGATGCGTGAAATATCGGAGGTCTTTTTGTGCATTGCCGATGGCAAATTTCAAACCCGACAAATCCCCCTGTAACGCGCGCCCCAGCATCATTTGAAAGATCCCCGAGTTAACGCCACCGACGGAGATCACGTCGAACAGCTTTTGCAGTGACAATCCGCTCTTGGCTGCAGCCGCAACGGCCTCGGCAATGGCGGCAGCAGTAGTCATCGCAAGCATGTTGTTGATCAGCTTCAACACATGGCCATGACCGGGTGGTCCGACGTGAACGATGTTTTCGCAGAACGCTGCGAGCACGGGCCGCACCCGATCAAAGTCCGCCGATTCAGCACCGACCATCGTATTGAGCCGACCTTCTTCCGCCTCTTTCGGTGTCCTCGCTAGCGGCGCGTCGATGAAAGTCACCCCCTTCGCCGCGAAGTCGATACGGATGCGCGTGCTCGATGCGGGTTCAGCGGTAGACGTATCGATTACGACTAACCCTCTGCCAGATGCGGTGAGCAGGCCATCTGTCCCGTAAACAATTTCTTCCACCTGCGGTGTGCCGGTCACACAAACGATGACGACGTCAGCACCTTTAACGAGTGCTTCGCGGGTATTCACTTCGACAGCCCCTGCGTCGATCAGATCCTGCAAATTGGTTCGATTACGGTGCGCCACAAAGCGCAAACCAAAGCCTTTGGTCAGCAGGTTTTTTGCTATGCCGTGGCCCATCATTCCGAGGCCAATAAATCCAACAGTTTGCGTCATAGTGTGATCTCTTTATGAACCAGTTCCCTGGCCGTTACATGAATATCTTTAGACGAAAGCGCGGACGGTGCGGCACGCGCGTCGCACCACAAATCAATCAAGCGCTCGTAGTTCGCAGCGATCATGTCAATCACGCCGCTGTCGTCCACTTCATTGGCGAACCAGGCTGTTGCTGCATCGGCAAAGAGCGAGCGACCCACCGCGAAGCCCTTGCACAAAGGCTGCGCTGCGGCTATCGCAAAGCTCTGTTTCAACGCCTCTTCGCTTGCCTCCAGCCCCAGCAGCAGCACGCCACGGCATCGGGGATCGTTTTTGGCAATCACCTCGTTGATGGTTTGCCACTCAGCTTGATCAGACGGCGGCGGCAATTTCCACCAGTCCGGACAGACGCCTGCCGAATAGAACTGTTGCATCGCGCGTGCCAGTGTGTCGGCGGTATGCGCGAGGCTGCGCGGTGGGATCACTTCAAGCAAAAGCTCGTGCCCGGTCTTCTGGCAAGCATCAGCAAGTGCTTGGACGGACCCGATTTGAGCAATCGCCAGCTGCGAATCATCGTCCGGGTGATATGAAACCAGGCACTTCACCACATGCTCGTGTGGCCAGGTGCGCAAGACCAATCCAGTGTTCATGCCATCTTCGAATTGAAGCGGACGTGAGCCCGGCAGTTCCACGGGACGTGCGACCCATTTGCCGACGCCAGTTACGGTTGGCAATACGTCTTCGCCGTAACGCCCGTCGACAATCACACCCGCATCCGGAAATGCCTGATTGGGCCGCAAGTCGGCGTGCTTCTTTTTAGCGATTGAATAGCCACGTTCTGCGGCGCAAGCAACAAGCTGCTTGAACGCGTAAACGCGATCCAGCGACACGCCCTGACGCGATGCTATTCCTTCAAACTGCGCACGATGATCAAACGCCAGTACGGCAAGCTCCGGCCAATGCTGGTGGCGCGTCGAGGCACGATGCAAGTTTTCCAGCGCCTCGTCGTCGCGCAAGCGCAAATACTTTGAGCCATGCTGAAGAAAATGTGTCAACTCATCCCAGCTCGCCATTGCCGGTGCGCAGCCGTGACGAGACACCACAATGGCACCGCAGGCATTGGCGTAGCGAAGTGCATCCGGCAACGGCTCGCGACGCACCCACCCCCGCAAGAGCCCGGCCATAAAAGCGTCCCCCGCGCCAAGGACATTGAAAACTTCAACCGGAAATCCAGGCCCGGTAATGCCGCCCTCAACGGTGGCGGGAATATGTCCCTCGAACGCGACGCAACCCATCGGTCCACGCTTCATCACGATGAGCGCTGTGGATAGGGAGCGAATCGTCCGCAGAGCTTCCAGATCGACGGAGCTGCCCCCGGCAATGTGAATCTCCTCGTCCGTACCCACGATCAGATCACATAACTGAAGAACAGCCTGAAGCTCTTCGCTAACCTGAGTCGACGGCACAAAGCGCTTTTCACCGAGTCCGGGCGAAGTCAGCCCCCACAGCACCGGGCGATAGTCAATGTCCAGCACCACACGTGTACCGACCGCTTTCGCCGCCTGCATCGCACGCAGACAAGCGGCGCGTGTGCCCGGCTGCGACAGATGCGTACCGGAAATCAATAACGCCTTCGCGGTTGCGATGAAAGCAACATCGACGTCGTCTGCACAAAGCCCCATATCCGCGCATTGCGTGCGGTAGAACACGAGTGGAAATGTTTCACGGTCGCGAATACCAAGCATGACCAATGCCGTGAGGCGCGTTGGATCAGTCCTCAGATGCGATACATCAACGCCTTCAGCGGCGAGCGTTTCGCGAACGAAGCGACCATTATGTTCGTCGCCCACGCGACTGAGCATTGCACAGCGCAAGCCCAACCGGGATGCACCGACGGACGTGTTGGCGGGCGATCCACCGAGATACTTGGCAAACGACTGCATGTCTTCCAGTCGTCCCCCAATCTGCTCGCCATAGAGATCTACTGCAGCGCGACCGACACAGATCAAATCGAGCGTCCGGACATCATCATCTATTGTTGTTGCGAGCGTCATGGAGCAACTCCGTTGCGTGCACTTGTCGTTTTTTTTGGTTTGGTTCGTGATTTAGATTGGCTTGTGGACGCGGACTTGATGGACGCTTCAGCCAGATGATGTCCGGCGGTTACCACCAGCGCTTGCGCCAGACACAGCGGCGCGACCAGCGAACGAAACGGCTGATCGACCGTGGAGCCAACTTCAAAACTGACTCGGGCAAATGGTTTGAGTGGCGACAGCGCACTGTCCGTTATCGCAATCACCGAAACGCCCTGCTCGTGAGCCAGGCCCGCTGCGTCGATCACAGGCTGCGAGTAACTGCGAAAACTGGTGACGATCAACGCGTCGCGCGCCGTAATGTTCTTGAGCGCTTCGCTCAACATGCCACCCGCACCATCCAGCAGATAGGCCTTAATATCCAGGTGACTTAATGCATACGACAAATAGCAAGCGACCGGAAATGCGCGGCGCTGCGCCAGCACATAAACACGATCTGCTCCGCACATTAATTTCACGGCTGTCATGACATCGACCGCACGCACGGTCTCTTCGAGATTTCCTAGCTCGGCTATGGCTTCGCCTACAAATTGATGCAGAGAGCCGCCTTTGCTGCCGGGCCGATCCTGACGGCGCAGCTGATCAATTCGCTCGCGGTAGCTAGTGGAACGCTCCACCAGATTGCCGCGAAACACTTGCTGCATTTCGGAGAAACCTTTGTACTCGAGCGCATTGGCGAACCGGATCAGCGAAGATGGCTGCACTTGCACGGCCTCCGCGATGACCGCCACCGTCCCGAGCGCAAACTCATTGGGTCTTTCAAGGGCAAAGCGTGCTATGCGTTGCAACTGCCCCGATAGGTCGGGGTAAGCCTGCGAGATAGCGCCCTTAAGCTTGTCGTAGCTGGTAGCTTGGGTCATAGTTCAGATAACTCGGTCTGGTCGGTTTGAAAGAAAATAAACGAATGTTCTTGCATTTATAAATAATAGAACATACATTTCATTTTGTCGAGTGTTTTAAAAAATATTTCTAATCATCATGCTTGGACCGTCCCGTTACGTACCGCTTGTCACTGCCCCGATGCTGATCACTGTTGCCGTGCTCGCCACGACCCCACTGTGGCTCAAGCAACTTGGGCTCTACCAATATCTGGCGCTCGAAATCATGATCTGGATGCTCTTCGCACTCGGTCACAATTTGCTATTGGGTTATGGCGGGTTACCGTCTTTTGGCCACGGCGCTTACTTCGGGATCGGCGCTTATGCATTTGGTCTGTTGCAGCTCAAAGCGGGGACTGGACTGATCACGGGCCTGCTCGGTACGATCCTGATATCAGCCCTGCTTGGCGGGCTGGTCGCCGCGTTCATCTCGCATCGGCGAGGCATCTATTACGCGCTGCTGACGATCGCGTTCGGACAGGTGTTCTGGTTCGTAGCAATGAAATGGCACTCGGTCACAGGTGGCGAGGACGGCCTGCTCAACATCAAGCGACCCGACCTGTCGCTGGGCTTCGCGGACATTTCTCTGCGCAGCAACGAGGCCTTTTTCTACTTCTGCTTGACCGTTTTCGCCGTAGCGTTGATCGCGCTTTGGCGGCTCGTGCATTCGCCATTCGGCCGTGTGTTGCGAGCGATCAAGCAAAATGAAATGCGCGCTTCATTTGTTGGCTACAACGTGTGGCTCTACAAGTGGCTCGCATTCACCCTTTCGGCTTCTGTCGCCGGACTGGCGGGCGCGCTGTTTGCCATGGCGCAACAATCGGCCTACCCCAACGTGATGAGCCTCCATAACTCCGGATTCGTCGTGATGATGGTGCTCATTGGCGGTGGATTGGTGAGCTTCTGGGGGCCTGTGATTGGCGCGCTGGTGTTTATTCTTAGCCGCGATTTGCTTGGTGCCTACACGGAGACATGGCTACTGTGGTTCGGGTTGGTATTTATTGGGATGGTGCTGTTTCAACCCGACGGCGTTGCTGGCATCTGGCAGGTGTGGTGCGCGAAACGTCGTACTCCACCCGCCGCAAAAAACACCTTGGCTTCACTGCCCGTTGTAGCCGCGAAAGAAGCCTGAGCATGGCACTCTTCGAAGCAAAACAACTGCACAAGCGCTTTGGCGATCAAGTCGTTCTGGAAAACATTTCCCTCACCTTTGAGGAAGGTCAGCTAACTGGCATCATGGGGCCAAACGGAGCCGGGAAATCAACCTGTTTTAACGTCCTCACCGGACGATTCCGGCCGGATCGTGGCAGCGTTCGTTTTGCGGGTGAAGACATCACAGGCCTGTCATCGCGTGAGATTGCATCGAAAGGCATTTCCCGTTCTTTTCAGATCATGAATTTGTTCAACGAAGAAACCGCGCTCGACAACGTTCTCCTTTCGTCCCCTGCGGTGCGAAAGAAGGGTTTCTCCATGTTGCGCGACCTTGGACGCAACAACACGGCTCGCGACTCGGCATTTGCAGTGCTTTCGCGTGTGGGTTTAGCCGACAAAGCCGACGTATCTGCTGGATCACTTTCCTACGGCGAACGCCGGGCGCTGGAGATTGGCGTCGCGCTTGCCGCCGAGCCACGTCTGCTGTTTCTCGACGAACCCACGGCGGGCCTTGGCGCGGAAGGCACGGCTCGTCTGGCCCAGCTAATCGCTCAACTCAAACGCCAACTCACCATTGTGATCATCGAACACGACATGCGATTTCTGTTCAATCTGGCCGACCGCATTTCAGTCATTCATTGGGGGCAAGTCATCGCCGAAGGCACACCCAACGAGCTACGCGAAAACCCCTGGGTTCAGCGCTCGAATCTGGGAGCGCTGGCATGAGCATGCTGGACATCAAAAGCGTCGACTCCTCTTACGGCGAAACGCAAGTGCTGTTCAATCTGTCCCTCAACATCGCACCGGGTGAAGTCGTGTCATTGCTCGGCCCAAATGGCGCAGGCAAAACAACTGCGCTGCGGTCTATCCTCGGATTGACTCCACCAACTCGTGGCAGCATTTACTTTGATGGCGTTGATGTAACCCGGCTACCCACTCACAAGATTGCCGGTATGGGCATTGGTTGGGTACCGGATGACAGGCGGATTTTCCCGACGCTTACCGTGGCTCGCAATCTGCGTATTGCTGTGAAAAAAACACGTTTTCGTGCATGGAGCGACAAGGAGTGTTTCGAGATTTTCTCGGCGATGGAATACCTGATGGATCGCGAATGCGAGAACCTCTCCGGCGGCGAAATGCAGATGGTCGCGATTTCTCGCGCGCTGATGGGTGCACCGGGTTTGGTGCTGTTCGACGAACCCAGTCAGGGTCTGGCTCCTAAGGTCGTACAGGACGTTATGAAGACCATCAAGCGCCTAAAGGACGAAGGCGTTGCGGTACTACTAGTTGAGCAAAACGTAGCAAGTGCGCTTGCTGTATCAGACCGTGCCTACATCATGAAGCGGGGCCGCATCGTTCACGAAAGTAGCGCTGCGGCGCTGCGATCAGATGCCTCATTGCAACGCAAATTGCTAGGAATTTGAGATGAGTACATCGTTACTGCGCGTTGAACGTCTGACAAAGCTTTATCAGCGCGGCATGATTCAGAAGCAGACCACTTTCTCGCTGGAAGCCGACTTCGAAATCGCTGGCCCCTCCATCGTTGGCGTGATGGGAGCCAACGGTGCAGGAAAGACCACGATGTTTGAACTCATCACCGGTGGCAACCTACCCAGTTCGGGCCGCGTGCTGGTCGCGGGGCAAGACATCCACCGTGTCCGCTACGGGGAACGTGATCGCCTTGCGCTGCACTACCATCAGTCATATCAACTGCGATCATTCACGCGAAACCGCCCTAACTTCATGCTCGAGCATGCAGCAAAAGATCGTGCGAAGGTGCACCTCTTCGACGAACCACAGTTCAACACTCAGGATGGATACATCGGCTTCATGCTCGATTTTTTTCGCAAGCTACGCGCGGACGGCAAGCTCGTTTTTCTGTGTCTGCATCCGAACGAACCCGTGCATATCGACATCATGAACGAGATCTGTGAGCGCTTTATTTTTGTCAATAAAGACGAAAACCGTGTGAGCCGATTGATGTACGCGGACTCGTTGTCAGAACTCAGCCGGGATGCGCGAGTGCGAACCTATCTGGGGAAATTGGCACCGCCGCTTTAGCAGCGAAATCGAGGCTCAAGCGGGCAGGTTACGGGTCTAGGCTGGCACTCTGCCATAGGCCATCGATCAGCAATTCGTTCGGGCCAAAATTCGCCTTGTAGGCCATCTTGTCGCTACCGCCAATCCAGTAGCCGAGATAGACGTACTTAAGCCCGAGCGATTTCGCCTGCTCTATTTGCCACATGACGCCGAACGTGCCGAGGCTGCCTTTGATCGAGGGTTCGTAGAACGTGTAGACCGCCGAGAGACCGTCACTAAGAACGTCAACGAGGCTAACCATCACGAGTTGCCGCCCTTCGTCACGGAACTCTACCAGCAATGTTTCGACGTGGCTTTGCAGTAAAAAATGTTGGTACTGCTCGCGGCTGTCGCTGTCCATGCCGCCACCGTGATGGCGCAGGCGTTGGTATTTAAGATAGAGCTCATAGTGCTCCGGGCGATATTCGAGCGGCACAAAACTGACTGTGAACTGCTTACGATGCCGCTCCCATGCGCGCTTCTGGCTGCGCGTGGGCGCGAACGTGGCGAGCGGAACGCGCAGCGGCGTGCACGCGTTGCAGCCATCGCAATGCGGTCGATAAATGAACGTGCCGCTGCGGCGAAAGCCGACGCGCAGCAATTCGCCGTAAACGTTTGAGTTGATGAGATGACTCGGGGTAGCGACCTGCGAACGCGCGGTGCGTCCATCGAGATAGCTGCATGGATACGGCGCAGTTGAGTAAAACTGAAGCGCCTGCCACGGTACTTGCGCCAGGTCGTTGAGCTTACTCATGCTGTTGTGCCAAGCAAATCATCCAACAAGTCCCGATCAAACTGCCATGCACCGGAACGCGGTGCATTAGCGTCTGAGTGTACCAATCGCGAAAGCCGCTGAAGGAAGTCTGCACGCGAAATCGGTGCAGCGCCCAGCGAGGCGAGGTGATCAGTTTTTTGCTGGCAATCGATCAGCTCAAACTGCCAACGTTTTAGCTGCGTAACCAGATGCGCAAAGGAGATCTTGGACGCATCGGTGCGTCGCATGAACATGCTCTCACCGAAGAACACGCGACCGAGCGCGATTCCGTAAAGTCCACCGACCAGCTCGTCATCAACCCACGTCTCAACCGAATGCGCAAAACCGGCGCGATGCAGCGCACCGTAGGCGTCAATAATCGCCTCGCTTATCCATGTACCGCCCTGCTCTAATCGCGGCTCGGCGCAGGCACGCATGACCGCGTCAAAGCTCGTGTCAGTTCGAACCTCGAAACTCGCGTGTCTTAACGTTTTGCGCAAGCTGCGATGCAGATTGAAGTTCTGCGGCGTCAGCGCCATGCGCGGGTCGGGGCTCCACCATAGCACAGGCTGACCGTCGCTGTACCATGGGAAAATGCCGCGCTCGTAGGCCGCTAAAACAAGCTCAGGTGTTAGCTCCAGCCCGGCACATAACAATCCGTTTGGGTCAACCAGCGCGGTTTCCGCAGAGGGAAACGGATCACCGGGATTGAGCCATCCGATCATAGCTATTCGCCCATTTGCAGCAGCAAACCGCGCTCACGCCCCGACTCAACAAAGCGCCAGAACAGGAATGCGCAGCCAGCGAAATAAACGATGTTAAGCAGCATCGAAATACCCAAAAGATTCCATGCGATTCGACCTTCGATCAACGCCGCGCGCATCGCCTCAAACGCCCATGCCGTGGGCAGCGCATAGGCAACCGTCTGCAGCCAATGCGGCAACACCGAAATCGGGTAGTACGCACCGGACAGCGGCCCGATCAGGAACACCACCGCCCAGCCGATTTCTTCTGCACCCAAACCGAAACGCAACACCAATCCGTTCGCCAGCAAACCAACGGCCCAGCCGAACATCAATAGGCAGCCGAGGCATAGCGAAAGCCCCAACGCCAGATGGGCAACTTTGAGATCAAAAAACGCTAGCGCCACTAACAAAGCAACACCAGAGCCGATCACCACCCGCACGATACTCATTAGCATCTGCGCAATCACAAACTCGTGCAGCCGCAATGGACTTACAAACAAATTGCCGAGGTTGCGCGAATACATCTCTTCCAGAAACGAGAGAAATAGCCCCAGCTCACCGCGCACCAGCACATCCCACAACAAAACACCGGTCAGCAATATCCCCGGCACCGCTTGCAACACGCCCTGACTGGCGCTTTGCGAGCCAAGGTACTGTGTGACAAAGCCCCAGACCAGAAGCTGCATGACTGGGTAATACGCAAACGATAACAGGCGGGGCCACGACTTGCGGATCAGGAAAAAGTGACGCGACAGCATCGCTCCGATGCGGCGTGCAGAACTGCCCTGCAAACGCGCTGTTGTAGTCATGCCGTCTCCGCCCGAGAAATATCGAGAAACACTTCGTCCAATGTGCCTCGTCCATACTTCGCTAGTAGCGCGGAAGGCGAGCCCTGATCGACGATCTCGCCGCGTTTCAACATGATCACGTTGTCGCACAAACGCTCCACCTCGGCCATATTGTGCGAGGCCAACAACATCGCGCAGCCAGACTGTTTACGATAGTTTTCAAGCAGCGTACGCATTCGATCTCCGACATCGGGATCGAGCGACGCCGTAGGTTCATCGAGTAATAAAAGCTCCGGCGAATTGAGTAGTGACTTTGCGAGGCTCACGCGTGTGCGCTGGCCTGCCGATAGATTGGCATAAGGCCGATCGGCAACCTCGATCAGATCAAGCTCTGACAGCAATTCGGCAATGCGCTTGCGACCCTCGCGAACGCCATATAAACCGGCGAACACGCGAAGGTTTTCAGTGACCGATAGGCGTTTCGGTAGATCGACGTAGGGTGACGTGAAATTGATGCGTGGCAGGATGTCATAGCGCTTTGTGGCGAGCGGCAAGCCAAGTATTTCGATACTGCCAGCCGACGGTGTGAGCACCCCGAGCAGCATTGATATCGTGGTGGTTTTGCCCGCCCCATTGCCGCCGAGCAGCCCCACAGTTTGGCCTAGCGCGACGGTGAACGATATGCCGCGGACAGCGTCTACCGCTCCGTAGGATTTTTTTAGGTCACGTACCGCAATGGCGGCGCTACCAGAGGAACTGGAGCTTTCGGACTGAGGTAAAGGGGGCGTGAACATCATAAATTCGCTACGTTCGAAGTCAGGTTGCACGTGACCGCGCTTGGTTGGCCTGCATCCGCTAATATGTTGTTTGCATAATTTGCACTATTCGTGTCGTAGCCGTACAGGAAATCTTCCGTGTCCCCATCGCCCCACATTACCACCGCCAGCAAACTTCTTGGCGAGATTCATCAACAACTCGATTCGATTGTACTGGGCAAATCCGGGGTCACTCGCCTTGCCGTAACCTGCTTACTTGCGCAGGGGCATTTGCTGATTGAAGATGCGCCGGGACTCGGTAAATCGACGCTTGCACTCGCACTCGCGAAGACATTCGGGCTGGACTACAACAAAGTTCCCTGCACCAACGACTTGCTGCCTTCGGATCTGCTCGGCTTGTCGATCTGGGATGGCACAGCACAAGCGATGCGCTTCACGCCGGGCCCCATCTTCGCGCAACTTTTGTTGGCGGACGAACTAAACCGTGCCCCCTCCAAAACGCAAAGCGCACTGCTTGAAGCGATGGAAGAACGACAGGTCAGCGTCGATGGCGTAAGTCGAAATCTGCCGTCGCCATTCTTTGTGATCGCCACACAAAATCCACTGGATCAAGTCGGCGTGTCGCCGTTGCCGGAATCGCAGATGGATCGCTTCATGATGCGGCTCTCGCTGGGATTTCCTAGTGCGGCGGCGGAAATAGAACTCTTGCGCGGCGGTGACCGACGCGTTAGCGCTTTGGCGCTAACACCCATATTGTTAGGCGATGCGTTGCAGAAATTGCAGAAACTCATTGAGCAGATTCGCGTATCTGAGCCAATATTGGTTTACGTGCAGCAATTGCTCGCCGCGAGCCGCACCGGTGCGACTCGTCCTCTCTCGCCGCGAGCCGGTCTGGCGCTGCTGCGCGCGAGTCGCGCCGAGGCTTTACAGTCTGGACGCGATCACGTGTTGCCCGATGACGTGCAAGCCGTGTGGAGCGCTGTGGTCAGCCACCGCGTCGGCGCGAGTCACGACAGCTTGACCAAAGGCGTGCAACTCGCGCAGGCCGTGCTGATCGGCGTGCCCGCGCCGTGACGGGCAACACGGCAGCTAATGCAGCGGCGGACGCACGGTCAAGTGCGAAAAGACCACCATCAGACTGGTGGGGGAATCGCCTAGCGCACTGGAACTCAAGTTTTGGTCGCACGCCCACTACGGCGACCGAAGTTGAGCTTGAGCAACGGCGCATTTATCTACTGCCGACAGGGCGCGGATTCTTTTTGATCATCACAGCGGTCGTCCTTCTTTTGGTCGGTGTCAATTATCAATTGTCACTCGCCTACGTCGTCGCGTTTTTGCTCGCCGGGTTGATGCAGGCGGCGCTGCTGACTAGCTACCGAAATTTGCGCGGACTGGTGGTTGCGTCGGGGCGCTCGCCGCATTGCCGTGTCGGTGAAGACGTTGCTTTCCCGATCACACTGGCGTCGCCAGAGCGCGCTCGTGAAGGCATTACTTTGACCTCACAGAATAGCGCCAAGCAATGGGCGCACAGTGGGCCGAGCCGACTCAATGCCGACGAGCGGCAAGCTGCGCCACTAAGCTTTGTTGCCGGAAAGCGGGGCCCGCTAGCGCTAGCGCGAATCACCGTTGAAAGCCGTGCGCCGTACGGTCTCATTCGCGCCTGGAGCTACGTGCATTTCGAGTGGGTGGCGCTGATCGAGCCGATCCCGGAGACACCGCCGCCTGCGTTGCCCAAAGCTTCAGGCGCAGACGGCGCGAACACCGGGCGAACGCAAGTGGCGCACGATCCTGACAGCCTGCGCGAATTTGTTCATGGAGATTCGCTGCGCCGCGTCGCATGGAAACAGGTCGCGAAATCGGGCGAGTGGTACACGCGAACTGGCGACACGGGGACGCGTCACGAGATCGATTTGTCGTGGCAGATGGTGCAACTCACGGAAACTGAAGCGCGGCTTTCGCGCATGGCGGCGTGGCTACTCAGAGCGCATAACGAGAACTGCGCTTATTCACTGTCGATGCCAAACGCGCAATTGCCGCTAGCGGACGGGTCGCCGCAGTTTGCCGATGCCTCTATCGTGCTTGCGGTGTATCCGTTGCGACCTGAAGACGTGCGGGGACTGCGATGAGCACAACCACCGTGGCGACCGGGCGCGCACTCCGTTGGCGATTAGGCAAGGGTCGCGGCACGGGAGCAGCTTCAAAACGCGTTCTGGTCGCCGACCCTGACCTGCGTGCACGTCGCTTCATGGCGTTTGCGGTTGCGGTTGCGCAGGGCGCAAACGTGCTCGCGATGAAGCCGCTGATCATCTTCGCAGGATTGGCGGCACTATTGCTGTCCGTACTGGTTCGCGAGGCACCGCGGCAATGGGTTTGGCGCGCGGGTCTCATCCTCTTGACGTTGGCCACCGGCGGTCTGGTCTTCGTCGAATACGGCAAATTATTCGCGCGCGATTCGGGCATTGCGCTCCTGTTCATTCTTGGCCCGCTCAAATTGGTCGAAACAAAAACCACACGTGATTTCATGGTGGTCTGGGGCATGGCGATGGTGCTTTTCGTTGCCAGTTTTTTTGAGAATCTCGGGCTTGTCGCGGCGCTTTCGGTAGCCCCCATCATCATCGTTTACGTCGCAGCCTTGCGCATGTTTGATGCTCCCGCATCGGCACCGGGCGCACCGTCCGTTTTGCAACACATCAAAGGCGCGGCCGCACATACCCTTCTCGGCATCCCTCTGGCAGCCATGCTGTTTGTGCTGTTCCCGCGCGCCACTGCGCCGCTGTGGGGGATGAATGATCCGACGACGGGAACCAGCGGCCTGTCCGACGAAATGCGCCCCGGTCAGATCGCGAAGCTGATCCTCTCCAAAGAGACTGCTTTTCGCGTGGAGTTTGAAGACCGGAAACCGCCGCAGCAGGCTCTCTACTGGCGCGGCCCGGTGCTCCGCGAGTTTGACGGCTTGACCTGGAGTGTTGGACAGTCAAACACACCGTCACGAATGCGTGGCGATTTCCTGAGCTTCACGCCCGAGGAGCATGCGCGCGAGGCGATCAATTACACCGTCACTGTGGATCGGCAGGAGTCGCGCTGGTTGCCGATCCTTGAATTGCCCGTCGCGTATCCCTCTGGTCCAGCGGTTGAGCGCGCTGTGTTTCTTTCAGATGCTCAACAAATCGGGGTACGCCGTGCCGCCAATGGTGCGACGCAGTACCGTGCGCAATCCTTCGCTCGCGCATCGTACGCGGCCGCCGAGCCCGACGCTCAGAGCCCAGAACTAGGCACCGGCCCACGCAGCTGGAACCCACGCGCTCGCGCCTTCGCGGCCGAACTCGCTACGCGCTACCCAAACCCGACCGAACGGGTGAGAGCATTACTCGTCCATTTCAATCAAGAAAAGTTTTTCTACACCTTAAATCCTCCGCTGTACGGCGGCCAGCGCGGCAACAGTTCGATTGATGAATTTCTATTCGATGGCCGCAAAGGATTTTGCGAACATTACGCTGGAGCAACCGTATTTCTGCTACGTGCGAGCGGCGTTCCCGCACGCGTCGTCACCGGCTATCAGGGCGGCGAATTTCAGCCAGCCGGGCACATGATTGTGCGACAGAGCGATGCGCATGCGTGGGTCGAAGTGTGGATTGACGGTCGCTGGTCACGCGTCGATCCGACCGGTGCGGTCGCGCCTGATCGGATTGAACGTGGAATTCAGGAATCGTTGCCCGAAACGGAGCGCATGCTGGTCAGCACGCGCAACTGGATCTCGTTCACCGGTCTCTCAAACCTGTGGGAAGACGCGAGTTTTTCATACACCAAATGGGTGATCGGCTTTGATCGCGATCGTCAAAAAGAACTGCTGAAAGACCTGGGTTTGGACGGAATCAATCCCCTCGCGGCGCTTGGCTGGATGATGATCGCGATCACCGCAAGCGGCGCGCTGATGGGACTCGTGTGGTGGTTGTGGCTCAAGCGAAACGAGCGCCGGATCGACCCGATGCTCAGAGCCTGGCGCAGCCTTCGCAAGCGTTTGATCAAAGCGGGATTCGCGATTGCACCGCACGAAACGGTGACGTCGGTCTTGGCACGAGCCGCCATTCGCTGGCCGATGTATGCAGCAACGTTCGCTGAGTTTTCGAAACGATACAACGCTGCAAGATTTGCCGAGGCCGACGCCGATCAAGGCTCGTCGACTATCAAGCTGCCTACGCATTTTCAGTTGCGGCGGCATTGATTTTGTGTGGTAACTAACGCGACCTATGAATCTATCAGCTTTTTCGTAAAAGTACCGCTACATTGGGGCTATACCGCCATATCGTTTAAAGTCAACTTCTGTACTTTTGTGGATGTAGCCCTTGTTCGGTCGTCTTTCTATCGAAAAGCCGTATCGAAGCGACGACGAAATTTAGTTCGCAGCCGTGCCCGCAAGCATCGCACTCCTCTTCGCGGCACGATCATGCTGGCGCGCGATTGCCGCAGACCAGATAACACGTCGAATCCACGGCCGTATCTGCGATGCCTTATTAGGCGCTGATGGCTCCGCTCACTTCGTGCGGATCAGAAGATCTATTTTGGTCTTATGTCAGACGCAGCGTCGTCTGCACAAGGCGCAGAATGTTATGTCCGAATCCATCGGTATACGATCCCATCCCTAAATCATCTGATGTCGAATAGCCTGATGTGGACGGTATGTAGTCAGCCGACGACGGCTTTCGCGGTCGGACAACGGGTAACAGACCAAGGAGAAATACTATGGACAATCCGGTTCAAATCAAACTCGAACAACAGCACGACTTTCAGTTTGCGGTTAATTTCGACAATCCGCTGATTCCAGTACTACTGACCGACGAGCCTGCTCCGCTGGGCGGCGGTCATGGCCCAAACCCAGAGCAAATGCTCGCGGTCGCAGTAGCAAACTGCCTGTCTGCGAGCCTTCTGTTCGCAATGCGCAAATTTAAGAATGACCCGACGCCGATTCGCACTTTGGCGACGATTGGAACTGCACGAAATGCGCAAAACCGGATGCGCATAAGCGCCATCTCGGTCGACGTCACGCTTGGTGTTCCAGCATCGAGCATCACCATGCTCGAGCGCATCCTTGGACAATTCGAAGATTTCTGCGTCGTCACGCAGAGCGTCCGCACTGCGATCCCGGTGACCGTCCGAGTTCTCGACGCGGATGGCAGTTTGCTGCGCACGTCAGGCGCTTGACGGCCGCATCCAAAACGCGAAGTACACATTGCCTGGCGCGTTCCCGCGCCTCGCAGCGAAGACTTTACGTTTCATTGCTGCCCAGGCGATACCAGCCTCTCCGTTGGCGCTTGTCATAAGAGATACCGGTGTCGCGCATCGATGCATATAGCCGCCTCTCTGCACTTGGGCGCGCAGCTTGTTCGAGGCGAATTGAATCTCTTATCGGGGTGAACGATACGGCCCTTCGCCCCCTCCTTTGGATGAATCCGACACGATACTCCACCAACTTCGGTACGCCCAACGCGACGCGCTGCTGGCATAGCGCGTGGTCAACATTGTTAATGTGATGGCGCGTTATAAGTGCCTTTTCCACTTAAACTATGTAATTTAACTAGTTTGACTAATCACAGTTGCGCCGCAACAATTAGGGCATCGACTCCTCCTCCGCTTGATGAGCAAACCACAAAACAAAGGATATTTCATGTCACTTATCAACACTACCATCAAGCCATTCAAGGCTACCGCCTACCAAAACGGCAAATTTATTGATGTTTCTGACGCCACGATGAAGGGCAAATGGTCAGTTGTCGTGTTCTACCCGGCCGACTTCACTTTCGTCTGCCCGACTGAGCTGGAAGACCTCGCAGACAACTACGCTGAATTCCAGAAATTGGGCGTAGAGGTGTATGGCGTTTCAACCGACAGTCACTTCGCACACAAAGCGTGGCACGACACTTCGGAAGCCATCAAGAAAGTGCAATATGCACTGGTCGGCGACCCGACCGCGACACTCGCACGCAACTTCGATGTGCTGATCGAAGAAGAAGGTATGGCGCTTCGTGGCACCTTCGTGATCAATCCAGAAGGTCAGATCAAACTCTGCGAAATTCACGACAACGGCATTGGTCGCGATGCGTCGGAACTGCTGCGCAAGGTTCGTGCGGCCAAATACGTCGCTGAGCATCCGGGTCAAGTGTGTCCAGCGAAATGGACCGAAGGTGCAGCAACGCTAACGCCATCGCTGGACCTGGTCGGCAAGATCTAAGTCCACCTAAGAGCGCGCTCCCGCTACGGGAGGCAGCGTTAGTCCCCTCTCTCCTCGTGGGAGAGGGTTAGGGTGAGGGGCTGGTCACAGCACAAATCCCGTGATTCGAGCGCCCCACAACACCCTCAGTTACACAGGCAACCCCGTTCAACCCAAAGGGCGAACGCGGGCTTTCTACTGCCCACAATTTTGAATTAGCGAGCTCTATCATGCTAGACATCAATCTCAAAACTCAACTCAAGGCCTACCTCGAAAAGCTCACGCAGCCCATCGAAATCATCGCCTCGGTGGATGACAGCAAGGGCTCTCGCGACCTCGTCGAATTGCTCGCAGACATCAAGCCACTGTCCGATCGCATCACTGTGACTGAGCGTCGCAATGACGCGGAAAGAAAACCGTCATTCGCCATCACTCGGCCCGGCGATGAAATAGGTGTCCGCTTCGCAGGCCTGCCGCTCGGACACGAATTCACGTCGCTGGTTTTGGCATTGCTGCACGTCGGTGGTCACCCGTCAAAAGCTGCCTCCGATCTCATCGAGCAAGTGAAAAATCTACATGGGCCGTTTCACTTTGAAACCTACTTCTCGCTGACGTGCCAAAACTGCCCGGACGTAGTTCAAGCCCTCAATTTGATGGCCGTGTTGAATCCAAATATCAGCCACGTCGCTATCGACGGCGCGCTGTTTCAGGACGAAGTCACGAAGCGCCAGATCATGAACGTGCCATCCGTCTTTCTGAACGGCGAACCGTTCGGTCAAGGCCGCATGGAGCTTGCCGAGATTCTCGCCAAGCTTGACACCGGCAGTGCCGCGCGCGAAGCAGAAAAGTTGAACGCAAAAGCGCCCTTCGACGTACTGATCGTCGGCGGTGGCCCCGCGGGTGCAGCGGCCGCTGTGTACGCCGCACGCAAAGGCATTGCCACCGGCATCGTGGCCGAGCGTTTCGGCGGTCAGGTGCTAGACACAATGGGCATCGAGAACTACATCTCGATCAAAGAAACCGACGGCCCACACTTCGCCGTAGCGTTGGAACAACACGTCAAATCGTACGACGTCGACGTTATGAATTTACAGCGGGCCGAGGCTTTGGTGCCCGGCCAGCTGATTGAGATCAAACTAAAAAGCGGCGCATCGCTCAAGTCAAAAACCGTAATTCTTGCGACAGGCGCACGATGGCGCGATATGAACGTGCCCGGTGAAAAAGAATATCGAACCAAAGGCGTCACTTACTGCCCGCATTGCGATGGGCCATTGTTTAAAGGCAAACGCGTCGCCGTCGTTGGCGGCGGCAATTCAGGCGTTGAGGCGGCGATTGACCTGGCTGGCCTGGTCGCGCACGTGACATTGATCGAATTCGCCAACGAGCTTCGTGCCGACGCGGTGCTACAGCGGAAGCTAAATAGCCTTCCCAACGTCACCGTCATCTTGCATGCGCAAACGACCGAGGTCACGGGCGATGGACAAAAAGTCAATGGGCTGATCTACAAGGATCGTACGACCGATGCAGTGAATAGACTGGACCTCGAAGGTGTCTTCGTGCAGATTGGGTTGCTGCCGAACACCGATTGGCTCAAAGGTGTTGTTGATCTGTCGAAACACGGCGAAATTGTCGTCGATGCAAATGGTCGAACTAATGTTACCGGCGTATTCGCAGCGGGAGATGCCACGACTACACCCTTCAAGCAAATCGTCATCGCGGCGGGTGAAGGATCGAAAGCTGCGCTCTCCGCGTTTGATCACATCATTCGGAGTTAGCGCAAGCGGTCAACGGAAACTGGGATGACCCTGCAGGCGCGTAACTTCGTTAGGTCATTGCGGCAGGGCAATCCATTGATCAGCAACAGACCTTACCGCCACCCGATGATCAAACACGGCCTCCAGCGCGCGGTGCGTGGCGGCATCAACGCAGAGCCCTTCATACGTGACGCGACCACCCGCCATGATGACCATATCGTCGGCATTCAGCGCCATCGAAATTTCGTGCAAAACGCTGACCACGGTCGTCCCTTTCGCTGCGAGCACACGCACGATGGCGAGCCAGTCGGCCTGATGCGGCGGATCAAGATTGGCGAGCGGTTCATCCATCAAGAGCACCTGCGCCTCGGATGCTAGCGCGCGCGCCAGCAACACACGCTGGCGCTCGCCACCAGAAAGCGTGCCCAGCGAGCGACTCCGGTATTTCCAAGATTGCGTAGCGCGCAGCGCGCGCTCCACTGCCGCGTGATCCGCAGCACTCGGCGGCGCTAACCAACTCTGATGTGGAATGCGCCCTAGCATCACAATGTCGTAGGCACCAAGGTCTTCGGCAGCAATTTCGTTTTGCCCTAACCAGCCGAGTGTTTGCGCACGCTCGCGGCGCGACCACTCGGGTAGTGGTTCGCCCAATAAATTCACGCTGCCTGTGCAAGGCAGAATTCCGGCCAACACCTTGAGCAACGTCGATTTGCCCGCTCCGTTCGGGCCGACAATACTTGTCCAGCGCCCTTTGCGAAAACCGGCAGTCACACCATGCAAAATCGGTGCTTTACCGATGCTGACACTGATTGCCGAAGCGGAAATCGCGAGTGCTTGCATCAAACCACTCGACCGGAAATTGTGCTCCCGCCCCGATGCATCAACCACAGCAGATAGCCGCCTCCGAGCACCGCCGTCAACACGCCCACCGGTAGCTCCTGCGGCGCTATCAACCAGCGAGCCAATAAATCCGCGCTAGACAACAAAACGCCACCGGTCAGGCTGGACAGCAGTATCAAATTTCCATGCATCACGCGCACGACAGAGCGTACCAAGTGCGGCGCTGCCAGTCCGACAAAAGCGATCAATCCGGTTTGTGCGACTGCTGCGCCCGTGGCGAGCGCCAGGATGCCGATCAACGCTGCGCGTAGCGGCACCAACGGCAGCCCCAGACTCGCAGCAGTAGCTTCCCCCAAACTTAAGCCGTCGAGCGCTCGGCTGAGCGACCACGCGGCAGCGCCGCACAACGGCAGCGCGGTAAGCATCATCGTGCACGCGGCCCACCCCACAAAGCCAGTGGAGCCCAATAAAAACGCCTGCATCGCCTGCATTGAATCAGGCGAGAAAACCAGTACTAACGATGTTCCAGCGCCAAGCACCACGCCAACAACAACGCCCGCCAGCAGCAACCGCAAGGTGTGCTGAACACCACGCGCCAAAGCAAGCGTGAGCAATACACCAACAATCGCGCCGCAAAATGCGGCACCGGTCAACCCCAGGCGCACCCACCAGCTTGGCGATAAAACGGAGGTCGCGATAGTCGTCGCAGAGCCGCCACTGACCATACCTGCTGCGCCGCCCAGCAGTGCCAGCGCCAAGGCAACGGCTAGCGCCGCGCCCGTCGCGCTGCCGAGCAAATAAGGATCGGCCAGCGGATTGCGAAACAGGCCTTGTGCCAATGCGCCCGCCAGCCCCAATAGCGCACCCGCAGCCCATGCGCCCATCGTGCGCGGCAGACGGATGTTCCACACAATCTGCTCGGCCATTGCGCGCTCGGATGAACCTTTCGCCGCATTGAGCAGATCATTCAACAGATTCTCAAACCCCGTACTTCCGATACACACGCCGAGCGCTATCAAAACAACGCTCACAACAAGCAGCAATAGCGCCAGTGCCGCCGCTCGTCTTGACGCAGGCGACATCGGCATCACCATTTCTTCACGCCGCGCGCATTGCCCTTGTCGACGAGGCACTTTGCCATGATGCTTGCTGCTTCGGCCATACGCGGGCCGGCCCGCACCATGACGTCAGACTGATCCAGCGCGAAGACACACAGACCATCCTCACGAATCGCACGGATATTGCTCCAGCCCGGACGATCCGTCATGCCCTCGAAGCCTCTGGCTCCAACCATGATCACATCTGGATTCGCGCGCACGACGAATTCAGGGTTAATTTTCGGAAATGGCCCGATCGCTGCGGGCAAAATATTTTTCACGCCTAAACGGGTCAAAGTCTCACCGATAAACGACGATGGCCCCGCACCGTATGGCTCACGATTGACTTCAAAGTAAACCCGCTTGCCGCGAACCCTCTCCGGCAACGAATGAGCGGCTGCCTGCATGTCTGCATCAATTGCAAGCCACAGTTTTTGCGCATCGGGCACATCAAGTAGCCTGCCCAAGGTGATGATCGCCCGTTGCACGTCTTTGTGCGTCTTTGGTTCACACACAAAGACTTTCAACCCTAAAGACTCCAGGCGTTCCGCCGCCCGCGTCGACGACGCGATCAGCACGACATCGGGACGCAGCGCCACTATGGATTCGATATCCGGATCGAGCCCCCTCCCGACTTGTGGCAACAGCTTCACACGCTCGGGCCAATTGGAGTAGCGGTCAACGCCCACCAGACGCTGACATTGACCGAGCGCGCAAACCGTCTCGGTCAACGACGGCAGGACGCTGACGATTCGTTGCGGTGCCGCCGCAAACTTAACGGTCACTCCGCGATCGTCGACCACTTCTATCGCGTGAGTTGGGAGCGCTAGCACTAACACCGCTGCGGCCAATAATTGACAGAGTTTGTTACGAGTCATCGTTGGCTGTACTTCAAAGTCAGCAGCAGATCGGTGGCCACGAATGTGACCCGATCACGCGCCTTTGCAACTACCTGATGGCGTCGTCCCACTATGTCGACAAGCTCGCCGCAACGCGGCAGCGTTGTAGCTGCTTCGCCCACTGTAATAGTCGTTTTCACTATTTCGGCTGGTAGCGCAGGGAAACGAACACGCCGCGTCGCGACTGGTTGTAACCGAGGATGGTTTGGTAGTCCTTATTGGTCAAGTTAACGCCTTTGGCTTGTAGCGTCAGTTCGGGTGTGACCTTGTAATCAACGTACGCATCAATCGTCGTGTAACCCGCAATCGGTGCCCGGTTTGCCGTATCGTCGAACCGGGAACCAGCATTGAACACTGAGCCTCCGATGCTCCATGCGCCCAAAGCGTAGTCGACACCAGCGCTAATTTGCTCACGGTTGCGACGTGGCAGGATCGTCCCGGTCAATTCATTGCGTGGATCCAGTTTGTCGTACGCAGCGCGCAAGGTGAAGTTCCCTATGCGGCCATCGTAGCCTACGGCCCAGCCCTCAATCTTGGCCCGCGGGGCGTTCGCCGGCGCTGTCGTACTGGTGATGAAGCCGCGAATTTTGTTTTCGAAATGCACTAGCTTCAAACTATGTCCGGCCTCGCTATACGTTACGCCTACGTCGGTGTTGCGACCATGCTCTGGTTGCAACAAAGGATTGCTGAAATTTGGGTAGTAGAGCTGGTTAAACGACGGAGCAACAAAGCTCGTGCCATAACTGGCATGCGCCCGCAGTGCAGAGGTGATCTTGTAGCCGTAGCCTGCAAAGCCGGTGGTGTTGCCGCCAAACTGCGAATTGCTATCGTGGCGAAGATTACCTTGCCAGCTATGCGCACCGTACGTGCCATTGATACCGCCGAAGTATGATGAAACGCGTCGGCTGCTAACGGTGTATGGCGTTGAGCTGTCCACCGATTGGTTGAGACTTTCAACGCCCAAGAGTGCCGCGCCGATAGGCGTGTCAATGGTGTTCTGCCAAGTCCATTGATCCTGCCGGGTCGTGAAATCCCCCGGCAAGTACTGAGAAACAATGGCATTCGTGGTGTCGCTGCTCTGTCCGAAGCGCAAAGACGTGCGCCAGCCCGGAAGCACTTTGCCTTCGACACCAACGTTTGCCGTTTGCGTCCGTACGCGGGCGCGCGCATCGAGATTGGGACCGTCGTCGAAATGCGTAATGCCATCCGAATACAAGGTACCACCCGCTATGCGCCAGTCTG
Source organism: Burkholderiales bacterium (assembly GCA_025354165.1). Taxonomy (GTDB): domain Bacteria; phylum Pseudomonadota; class Gammaproteobacteria; order Burkholderiales; family Casimicrobiaceae; genus Casimicrobium. The sequence goes on from JANXNI010000045.1 coordinate 69,851, forward strand.
CGCTGATTTTGTAACTCAGATTTGCGGTGACCGCGTTCTGATTAAAGCCGTCGCGATCCGGGTTATAGCTTCCGAAAGGTGCTGCCGGATTGGTCGCTGAGAAGCCTTTGTCGTGACTGGTGACCGCGTCAACGCTGTAACCCATAGCGCCCGCACCACCGCTCACTCCCACTGAAAATTGGTTATAGGCATTGCTGCCCACAGTGAACTTCGCGCGCGGGTTAAAGCCTTTGCCGCCCTGTCGCGTGAAAATTTGCACCACGCCGCCGGCAGCATCGCTACCGTACAGTGAAGAGCCCGGCCCTTTAAGCACTTCGATCCGCTCAATCGCCTCTAGAGGTATGTTCTCCCAGACTGGCGTGCCAAGCGTTGCGGAGCCGTAACGGACACCGTCAATCAGCAGAATCGTGTGCCGGCCTTCGGTGCCGCGAATGTAGATGCTGGTTGCACTGCCGTTGCCTCCGTTCGCCGAAAACTGCACGCCCGCTGAACGCGCCAGCAGCTCGGTCAAGGTGCGGCCCGCCGACTTTTCAATCTCGTCGCGATCAATCACAACGACTTCACTGACAAGATCATCGATACGCGCGGTGGTGCGGGATGCGGTGACGACGACTTCCTGCAATTGTTTGGCGGTGGATTGCTCGGTCGGTTGCGCCAATGCTTGGCTGGATTGCAAGAAGACGCAGGCCGCCGCAACCCCCACTGCGCATACTTTTGCGCGACAAAAATGAAAGGGACGAGCGCACGCGAACGCACTCAGGCGAGCAGATAAGACGCTGGCTGACATATTCGATAAGTTTCTATAGAAAAATTGCCCTACACCAGCTTCCCCTCTGGTCTGAGCAAATATGATCGTCGCGCGCCTCAGCGCGCGACAGACCGCCTTGTTGGCCGGTATCCGGGCTGATGGAAAGAAAATTTTCTGTCCACTTACCGTTGCGGGGGCAGCGCTGGTTAGAAACGTACGCACCAAGCATTCACTCAGCACGAACCACTTTCCCCCAGCTTCCCGTTGAACTGCAACGCGTGACCACGTTGCGAGCACCAACACGCAGATTCTAGGTCAATTGTCGCGGCACCTGCCTCGATTAGCTACGCATCGACAGTCCGGCAATGCCTTTTCTGGCATCCGTTCATACCTGTATCCAACGCGTTGCCAAGTCCCGCATGGCGCTACGCGAACACGCGAAGCACAAATCTGCCAAGGCTTGCGTACGCAGCCTCATAATGTTGCTACGCGTCAACCAACACCCGCAACGCGATCCGCTCTCCCGGATCGTCCGGGTTCGGCAGAATCGTGAAGCCCATCGCTTCGCAAAACTTCAGCATGCGCAAGTTTTCGCGAAGCACGGCACCTTCGATTTCACGATAGCCGCGTTGGCGAGCCGCCTCAACGATTCGATGCATGAGAGCCCGCGCCAGACCGGTCCCCTGCATCATCTCTTCCACCACAATCGCAAACTCACAACGATCAGGTATGGTGGTCGGCGTGATGCGGGCCACGCCGACGATCTTGTCTTCACCGGTCTCGCCAACAATACCCACAAGCGCCAGTTCGCGCCCGTAGTCAATCTGCGTGAATCGTTCAATCATCGCCTGCGGCAACTCGCGCACCGGCATCATGAATCGGAAGTACAGCGTCTCCGGCGACAGCCTTGAAATGAAGGCACGTTCGCGCTCCGCATCCTCGGGCTGAATCGGTCGCACCATGAGTTGCGCACCATCCCTTAGGGTAATGGTTTCTTCTAGCTCGCGCGGGTACGGATACACTGCTAGGTGACCGTAGCGTCCAAGTTTTCGGAGCACCGATACCTCTTTGCGCGAATGCAACACAATGTGGGCATCAACGGCTACTGCACCCTGCTCATGGGCGATGATCGGGTTCAAATCGCAGGCCGCAATTTCCGGACAGGCACAGGCCAGCGTTGAAAAGCGCAGCATCATGGTGGTGAGCGCAGCGCGATCAATCGCGGGGACATTGCCGTATGCATCAAGTAATCGTGATACCCGCGTACGCGAAATCAAATTCGCAATCAGCACATCGTTAATCGGCGGCAATTCAAAGGCCACGTCATCCTGACGCTCAACGGCAATACCGCCCGCGCCAAAACCAATCACGACACCAAATGTCGGATCATTCGCGAGCCCAAGATACAACTCGCGCTGCCCGCGCTGGCGCACGTAGGGCTGCACCGTAAGGCCGAGCACCTGGGCATCGGGCAGGCGCTCCGCGACCGATTGAAAAATATCTTTCGCCGCCTTGCGTACGGCGCGCGAGTTGCGCAGATCAAGTTGAACGCCGCCAGCCTCTGATTTGTGCGAGACGTCAGGCGAGACCACTTTGAGCACCACCGGATAGCCCACTATTTCGGCCAGACGCACCGCTTCCGCTGGCGTTCGCGCAATCGTAGTGTCAGACATCGCGATACCGAATGCAGTCAGCAGTTGTCGCGCTTCGTGCGCGTAGAGCGTCGTCCGCCCTTCAGCCCAGACGTGCTCAAACACGGCCTGCGCGTCCGTCATATTGGGCACATAACCGTCGACACTTTGCTCAGGCACTTGCCGCAGCAAAGACTGATTGCGGGCGAATGTTTCCAGAAAACCAATCGCGTCCACCGCGTTTTCGGCGCTCAAAAATTGCGCGATATGCGCTTGATCCAACATGGCGCGCGCGGGCTGCACGCTGGCACCACCGCCCAGTACCACGAGCAGCGTTTTGCGGGATTGTTTCGCGACTTTGGCCGCCTCAATCGCGACTGCGGCCATTTCCTTTGCGCCCATAATCGCTTGCGGCGAGAACAATACGAGAACGACGTCAACACTCTCATCCGCGAGTGCCGCGTTAATGGCGATTTTGTAGCGTTCGGCCGTCGCGTCACCGGCGATATCGAGAGGATTTCCGACGTGCGCGTGAGCGGGCAGTGCGGCGCGCAGCAGCGCTATAGTCGCTTCTGAAAGCGACGCCATCGCAAGCTGCTGCGCCCGTACTGCGTCGGCTGCAACCAGCCCCGGCCCGCGCCCGTTAGTGATTGTTATCACGCGCTGTTTCGAGCGGTTGTGTTCACCCGCGAGCAACCGCGCAGCGCTCACCATTTGCGTAGCGGTTTGCACGCGCACCGCTCCTGCACGCGCAATCGCCGCCTCGAACACTCGATCATGCTGCGCCAGCGCCGTTGCATGGGTGCCATCGGGCGCACGGAATAAATCCGCACGATCCGCCTTCAAAACGATAACCGGCTTCATCCGCGATATCTGGCGCACCCCCGACATGAAGGAAGACGCGTTTTTTACTTCCTCAACATAGAGCAAAACGTCCGAGGTGTGCGCATCGAATGCAAAGAAATCGAGCAGTTCGCCGAAATCCAGATCAAGCGAGGTTCCGACCGACAAAAGACTGGAAAAGCCAATCGACGACCCGGCAGCGAAGTCACGCAATATTGAAAGCCAGGCTCCCGATTGCGACAGCACTGCCAAAGAACCGGGGGCAGGCATGGTGTCGACATCCGTCATCGCCGACGCATCGAGCGCCACACGTGGCCGCACCAAACCGCGCGCTCCAGGCCCAATAAGGCGGACGCGTGACTCGACTGCAACCTTTTGCAGATCGGCAGCGGCCGAAATGGCGTCTTTGCCCCCTTCGGCTTCAAAGCCCAGAGACAAAATCAACGCGTACTGACAACCGCTGACACCACATTCACGAATGATTTTGGCGCAGGCTGCTGCAGGCGCCGTAATCAATGCGAGATCAACGCGCTCTGGCAAATCTGTCATTCTGGCGACGCAAGGTTCACCAAAAATTTTATTGTGCTTTGGATTAACTGCGTAAATGCGCCCGGCGTACGGATGCGCGTGCAGGCGTTTCCAGAGCGCGAGACCGAGACTGCCAGCGCGTTCAGACGCGCCCACCACCGCGATGGATTTCGGCTCGAATAGTCGGGAAAGTTTATGTTGTGCCACGCGGCGATTCTACGGCGCGAATATGGAGCAGTTGTTTCAGGTGGTTAGTCGAGATGCTGCGCCACGCGCCAAAGACCGCACGCTGTGGCCGCAGCCGAATCAAGCGCATTAACCTTCACACCAAACGCCTGCCCTGATCGCTCGTACCAAGGAACCAAAACATCACTCGCCAGCAAGGCGATTTCCTGGGTGTCCGGGTACATTGAAAGTGCAGTCACAAACTCACAACCCAGCAACCACCCCGACAGCACCGTGCTGATTTGCTCCGGCGTTTTGGCCCCGGTCACAACCGCCGCCCGCATCACGAACAAATCATGCAACCACGAAGCCGCTCCCGTGCGGGCGTAGCTCAGGCCAAGATGAAACGATTGCCCATCGTCAAGCGTCGGTGCGCAATTGAGCGCTTTCCCGACTGAACTGTGTTCGCGAATCAGCGCATGCATTTCACCGGTATAGAAGGTGGCGAAACTCTCAATGTGATTGGCCGAAACTTGCATCCATTTGCTATGGGTGCCGGGGCAGACGACGATGCCGTTAGCGATGTTGGAACCAACGATTTGCGTTTCTTCACCGCGCATGACATCAGGCTCGCTGCTCTTCACGCCGGGGATGATGGTGAGCGCTCGTCCGAGCGAAGTCGCAACGCTCGTTACGCCTAGCGCGAGGCGCTGCGCGAGCGCTGCGTGCTGTTGCTTCACATCGGCATCCGCACTGCACGAAACATACGGCGCTTCACGCCATCCTGTGCGGGCGCCGACCATTCCGCAGGCAATGAGCTTCACCGCAGGATGCAATTGTGCCCAGCTACCAACCAACGCGACTAGCGCTGCATCGAAGGCGGCGTCCCCCTTGAGTGTGAGTGCGCCTGCGTCCGATTGCCTGCGGTCTACGATATTACCTGCCGCGTCGAACGCATAGGCACGCAAGTTCGTCGAACCCCAATCGAGCCCAATCAACGCAATATCGGCCACATGGCTCACTGCTTCCAACGCTCCGCCGCCGCGTCATCTTTCGTACGGGCATCAACCCAGCGCTCACCGTGGGGCGTAGATTCTCGCTTCCAGAAGGGGGCACGTGTCTTCAAATAATCCATGATGAATTGGCACGCCGAAAAAGATTCGCCACGATGAGCGCTGGTTACGACGACGCAGACGATCTGGTCAAGCGGTTTCAGCTCACCAATGCGATGAATGACCAGCGTATCAAAAATCTCCCAGCGATCGCTCGCCTCGGCGCAGATTTTTTCCAGCTCACGCTCGGTCATACCGGGATAATGTTCGAGGTACATGAGGCCAACGCAATCGCCCTCGTTCATGTCGCGGACGCAGCCGATAAAGCTCGCGACGGCACCAATCGCCGGATTCCCCAAGCGCAAAGCCTTGATTTCAGCCCCCAAATCGAAGTCGGCCTCATGAACACGCACGTGGCAGGTCATGGTCAGCCTCCGGTCACTGGCGGGAAGATTGCGACCTCGTCGCCGGCGTGCACCGGATGATCAAACGTCACCACATCCTGATTCACCGCGACGCGAAACGCCCGGCCCTCGGCCAACTCTTCGGCAAATGCACCGCCACGCTTGCGCAATGCCGCCAGCAGAGCTGCGACGGTGTCAATATCAGCGGTCAATGCAAACGCCTCACGAGACACGCCAAAACGCTCGCGCAGACGCGCGAGAAAAACAAGTTGAATGGTCATCCCAACATTCTAGGAACCAGCGACAAATGAAGCAGCTTTAGCGCATAACGACGACTGCATGGGGGCTAGGAACTAATATCGACGAAAGTCGACTTGTAACCAAATTCGAGGTAAGCCCCTGTCAAATGGTTGTTTCAAAGAAAAGCTGTATTACGCCAAAACCTTGGCGCTGCGCCTAACTAGAACGTCCAGCGAATCCCGACATTCACCGCATCGGGATCGACGTCAGTGCGCAGGCGATCCATGCCGAAGCGGGTGCCGCGAGTGAGTTCGAGCTTGAGGCCGAGGCTGGACGTGAAGTCATAGCGCACGCCGACGCCGTAGGAAATAGCAGTGCGATCCAGCGCGGCTTGTACAGGTGACGACCATTCCGGCGTCAAACGGTTGTCGCCCCGACCGACGCCCACCTTGCCGAAGACGGAAAGAGAACTACGCCAGTTAAACGCCGAAACCACGTCCACATTGACGTTGGGCCGGGGATATGCCCAGCGCGCGCCATCAAATTTGAGGCCAATTCCAGATGCGCCGACAAGCGTTGACGTACGCTCGGTATTGATCGCAGCGCCTAGGGCCAAGCCGCTGGTGAACTGGTAACCCGTGAAGGCAGTGTCGGCGGTTTCGCGAGTGCGGGCGTATTCGAGCGCCTGACCGAGTTTCAGACCGGGTGCGGTGAAGCTCCACGCTTTTTCGCTGGCACCGAAGCGGACGCCTGAGAAATAACCGCCTTCTTGCGCCTGAACTGCGCCGAAACTGAACGCGAGCAGCGCCACACCGACCACCGAAGCGGCCCGTTTTGCACTGCATGTTGCTCGTGAATCCATGCCGCTATGTTCCTCTGGTAGGCAAATTCTGTCAACGATGTCCGTCGGCTGCGCGGAAGGTTCAGACAATGCGCGACGCAACTGTTGCGCAACACCGACAGTGTCAGCAGAGCCGCCGCCAGTGTTCCTACTCAGATTTCCGCTAAAGCGTAGCCGCCCGCGCCATCGCCAATTCAGCGATCGCCGCGATATTGGCTAGACCGATGCGGACGAAGTTGGGTTCCCGGCTGGCCAAGGCGTTTCTCGCCCCGTCCGGCAGCGGATCGTCGGTTGCCAAGGCGATGATGTGCTCGTCGTGTGGAAACAACATCGGTTTGCCAATCGCGCTGCGCCAGATTTCGAGTTTGGGTAGCAGTTCGCGCTTATACCCTTCAATCAGCACCAAATCGCACGGACTCAACCGTTCTAGCGCTTCCACCAGCGTCATCTCGGGTTCGCCGCGCAGCTCATGCATGATCGCCCAGCGCTTGCCGCTGGACACCATGACCTCGGCCGCGCCCGCCTCGCGATGACGATGCGAGTCTTTGCCGCGGTGATCGATATCAAAGTTGTGATGCGCATGCTTGATAAGCGCCACGCGAACGCCGTCGGCAGCCAGATGCGCGATCACCTGCTCAATCAACGTCGTTTTACCCACGCCGGACCAGCCAGCGAACCCAAAAACCCGTTTCGTCACGATGTAGCGATCACTGATTCTTGAAGTCAGGTTTGCGCTTTTCGACGAAGGCGCGCATGCCTTCTTTCTGATCCGCCAACGCAAACGTCGCATGGAATTCGCGCCGTTCGAAGGTCAAGCCCTGCGCCAATGTAGTCTCGAAAGCCGCGTTGATCGTCTCTTTGACTTTCATTACGGCGGGCAGCGAAAAGCTTGCGATCTTTCCTGCTGTAGCCATCACCTCTTCCATCAATTTGTCCGCAGGAACCACGCGCGCCACGAGGCCTGCCGCCTCGGCTTCCTGCGCAGTGACGAAGCGCCCAGTCAGGCACCATTCCATCGCCTTCGCCTTGCCCACGGCGCGCGGCAAACGCTGCGTGCCACCCATGCCCGGAATCGTGCCGATGGAGATTTCCGGTTGGCCAAACTTGGCGTTGTCAGCAGCAATGATCACGTCGCACATCATCGCAAACTCGCAACCACCGCCCAGCGCGTAGCCGGACACCGCAGCGATCAACGGCTTCCTCACGCTCTTCGCGGCCTCCCAGTGTTTGGTGATGTAGTTATCGTTATAGACCTTGGCGTAGGTCCATTCGGCCATCGCCGCGATGTCGGCTCCCGCGGCGAACGCCTTTTCATTGCCGGTGACGACGATGACATGAACATCGGGGTCTGCGTCCAGCGCGGCCAGTTGCTCCGCCAGCTCTTCGGCCAGCGCATCGTTCAGCGCATTCATCACTTTCGGGCGATTAAAGGTGATGAGTGCGACTTTGGCGGGTTGCGTTAGTTTTTCTACGCGAACGAGAGGTTCAGACATGGGAAATTTCCTTGTACAAGAGACTAGATTATTTCTGCGGCGGCAAGCTTGCCTGCGTCGACCGCGAGCTGCCCGATTCGTTGCGCTCCGCCCGCCAGACCGCTTTCAAGCATGCCAACGACTGATTCGGCAAACTCCGCGTAAGACAGCGGGCCATCAGGCTTTAGCCAGGTAAACGTCCAGTTAATCATGCCAAACACGCTCATGGTCAACACCTTCGCGCGCGCGCCGTCGATTTTGTACGTCACAGCGATCACATCAGCAAACGCCTGCACGACCGAGCGCTCCAGCGCAATCACCTGCGCCCGCTCCGGAGGCGGTAAAAATTTGACATCGTTGAGCAGCACGATATGCCGCGAACGTGAGGTTTCGTACTCGCGAACAAAGCGCCGCACCAGTTCCGCCAAACCGGCTTGTGCCGGTAGCTCGAGTCGCGCCACCTCATGCACAAGCAGTTGCAGCCGCGTCATGTATTCATGCATCAGGTCAAACAGGATCGCGTCTTTGGCCGGGTAATAGTGATAGAGCAGACTCTTCGACACACCACAACGCGCCGCGAGCGCCGCCATCGTGGCCGAAGGATAGCCCGCTTCGGCGAAAGTATCGGCCGAAATATTGAGGATGGTCGCTCGCTGAAGCGAATGAGCAGAAGACGGTCCGCGAGGCATGAATGCATTCTAGGAGTTCAAGTGCCCCAAGCCTCTAGCGCGCGTCGTAACTAAGTTTCACCACTGGCGTAAGCGGATGCGACTGGCACGTTAATACAAAGCCGCGATCAACCTCGTGTCGTTCCAGCGTGTAGTTTGCGTCCATACGTACCTCGCCTTCGAGCACCTGTGCCCGGCAGGTGCAACACACGCCGGCCTTGCAGGCGTAGGGCACGTCGATACCCGCGCGCAAAACAATGTCGAGCACGGAGTCTCCTCGAAACGGGACGAGCAGTTCACGCTCGATGCCGTCCGCCACGACCAGCACCTTTGCACCATCAACGCTGCTGGCCGATCTCTTCGCGCGCGGCTGGGCACCGGTGGGCGCACCGAACAGTTCCTTGTGTATGTGATCCAGAGCGATGCCCGCCTGCACGCAGGCCTCCGCGCACGACGAGATCATCTCGTTTGGGCCGCAAATGTAGACGTGGTCAAACTTCTTGGGGCTGATCAGCGTGCTGAAAAGCTGGCTTAGCTTTGCGCCATCGAGGCGGCCATTGGCAATGGGTGCATCCTGCCCCTCGCCGGAGAGCGTGTGAATCAGCTGAAAGCGTGCCAGATATTGGTCGCGTAAATCCTCGATCTGCTCTTTGAATATGATGTCTTTCACACGACGATTGCCATACACGAGCGTCACGTTTGTGGCGCTCTCCGTTTCCAGCAATGTCGTCAGGATCGACAGGATTGGCGTGATACCGCTGCCCGCTGCCAGAAGGAGCACATTGCGCGGCGTCTCGCCCTGGGGTGGGTATCTGAAATGACCATCGGGCGGCAGCACGTCGATGGTTTCACCCGCTTGCAAAAGGGCATGCGCCCATTGCGAGAACATGCCGTCATCGACGCGCTTGATGGCAACTCGCCACTCGGCATGGTGCGGTGCCGAACAGAGCGAGTATGAGCGGCGCAATTCCTGATCGCCGACTTCAGCGCGCAATGTGACGTACTGACCGGACTGAAAGGCGAAGCTGTCTTTGACCGCCTCAGGCACAGCGAATGCCACCGAAATGCAGTCCGCCGTTTCGCGCCGCACATCCTGAATTTCAAGAGGGTGAAAGTGTTGAGCCATTGAGAATTTACCAGACCGCGTCCGGATGTTGTCGGGCAAGTGACTGCATTTCGGCGAGCAGCGCAAACCGATCTGCATGCGCAGAATTCGGCTCATGCAAAGCACCAACTACGGGAAACGTCAGCGTGGCTTCGTCGAATGCTGCCGCGACAACATTTGACCAGGCAGCTCGCCGGGCATCACGCGCCGTGCCGTCGATTTCAGTGTCGAGCAATTCAGCGCAAGACGGCCACAGTGCACCAATGGCAGCTTCAATCCGTTGACGCGACTCAGGTGTGCCATCACCGAATCGTACGACCCAATCGTGGGCATGGCGTAGCTGCATGCGCGCCTCCTTCGCGGCGTTCGCGGCGATTGCGGCAACCTGCCGATCAGCGTGTTTTTCCAGCGCCTCCCAAACTGGCACAAACCACGCCGCCAGTAGCAAGGAGCGCAGGATCGTTTGTGCGTAGTCGCCGTTGGGCAATTCGGCCAATGTTACGTTGCGAAATTCATGCGAATCGCGGAAGTAAGCTAGCGCGTCTTCGGTCGTGGCAGGCGTTCGACGCGCCGCGACTAGCTGCAACAGCGCACGCGCTTGCCCAATCACGTCCAGCGCCGTGTTGGTGAGCGCAATATCTTCTTCGAGCGCCGGGCCGTGACCACACCATTCAGAGAGTCGGTGGCCCCACAAGAGACAGGTGTCAGCAAGCGTCAGGAGCGTTTTTTCGGGGAGCGCGTTTGGCATTCAGGGATAGCGATAAAGGTGAAACAGAGAGCGAAACATCGTGCGTTGTAAGTAGGGTGCGCCCCAAAGCGCGCGTCATCGTTTGCGCTTCGAAAGTGCGGAAATGGAAGAAAAACGCCGCGCACTCCGGCACGCACTCTAGCTCCATTTACATATGCCCAATTTCCTCTGGGATATCGTAGAACGTGGGATGTCGATAGATTTTTGACGCCATCGGGTCAAAGTTATCGGCCCTCTGATCGGGGTCGCTGGCAGTAATGGCGTTAGATGGCACAACCCAGATACTCACACCTTCTTGCCGCCGCGTGTAGACGTCTCGCGCCAGCGTGACCGCATGCGCGGCATCGCTCGCGTGAAGGCTGCCGACATGCTTGTGATCGAGTCCTTGCTTGCTACGGATAAATACCTCGAACAATGACCAACTTGATTCAGGTGATGTGCTCATGCTGCAATCTTCTCCGACGCAATCGAAACAGCCCGCGCAGCATGCCGAGCCGCATGTGCAACGGCCGCCTCGCGCACCCAGCGCCCTTTTTCGAACGCCTCAACGCGATCATTTAGTCGCTCGGCGTTACATGGCCCATCGCCTCTGACCACGCGCCAAAACTCATCCCAGTCCAATGGGCCAAAATCATAGTGACCGCGCTCGGCGTTCCATTCGAGCAACGGGTCGGGCAGCGTGAGCCCAAGAAACGCCGCCTGCGGCACCGTGACGTCAACAAATGTTTGCCGCAAGTCATCGTTGCTAATGCGTTTGATGCCCCAGGCGTTTGCCTGGCCGCTGTGCTCGGAATCGCTGTCGTGCGGGCCGAACATCATGAGCGTTGGCCACCACCAGCGATTGACTGATTCCTGTGCCAGCTGCTTTTGGGCAGGTGTACCTTCGCATAACGCGCGCACGATATCGAATCCTTGTCGTTGATGGAAAGACTCTTCCTTGCAAACGCGAATCATCGCGCGCGCATACGGCCCGTAGCTACATCGACACAGAGGCACCTGATTCATGATTGCAGCGCCATCGACCAACCAGCCAATCGTGCCGATGTCAGCCCAGCTATCCGTGGGGTAGTTGAAGATGCTCGAATACTTCGCTTTGCCAGAATGCAGCGCGTCAATCATGTCGTCGCGGCTCGCACCCAATGTTTCCGCGGCCGAGTACAGATAAAGACCGTGACCTCCCTCGTCCTGCACCTTCGCCAGCAAAATTTCTTTGCGTTTGAGCGAGGGCGCACGGGTAATCCAGTTGCCTTCCGGCAACATGCCGACAACTTCCGAATGCGCGTGCTGCGAAATCTGGCGGATCAGGCTTTTTCGATAAGCCTCTGGCATCGCGTCCTGCGGCTCAATCTTTTCGTCGCGGGCGATACGAGCAAGAAATGCCGCCTCGGTGGGCAACCCAGCGGAATCGGTGTTTCCCGCGTCAGTGTTCGGAAGGTCAAGCGATTGCGTATACATATAAATCCCTTCTCTGAAGGTTTGCTTCCATTTCTAAATCGATACTGACTTTGTCGACGGCACTTTGCGGTGCTCACGCATTGTGTGCGCCTCGGTTTCTCGCCACTATTGATTTGGGAATTGAATACGACGATCAGAACAATACGAAATAGTATTCCCGACCGACCGGTCAGTCAAATCTGATTCTCAGTAAAAGGAGTCGCGCACACTACATACGCAACTCTCGAATCGAGAGCAGCAAGCCCGATCGAATTGCAATCCCACTTGTATAGGTAGGATTTACGTCTATGGTTTTGCTGTTCATAGGCCAAAAATGCCGTTAGCATCCATGATTGACCACAAAATTGGCAGTTCAACGCCAGTCGGTCTCGATGCGCCAACCACGGTGCATCCGCTGTTAATTTGAACCTGCAAAAAAAGCGGCCCTTCAGGCCGCGATGCAGGCAGCACCGTCGCACTGCGAACGAGGGGTTGCGCAGATTTGGAGAATGAGTGGCCGAGACCCGCATTGCCCGCTTGACTAAGGTTCCGTTTGGCGAAAACGAGCCGCTGTTGCATCGTGCGCTGGAAGCGGGTGGCGTCGGTCTCTGGGACTATTTTCCCGCAAGCGGTTTGATTGATCTGTATCACAACGTTTTGTCGTTCCAGACTTTGAAGCCAGGCCGATATTACGGACCTGTTGACGAGTTCACCGCGCATGTTGTTGCCGACGACCGCGATGCGATTGCACGACTGCTTAGCGATTGCGCTTCGGCTGCACCCACCGTTGAGGCTGAATTTCGTATCAGAACGCAGGCGGGCAAACTGGTCTGGTTATCGTGTCGTGGCCAACGCACGGTGGGCAACGACGGTAGCCCGCGCTATGTCGGTACGCTGGCTGACGTGAGCGTCGCAGCGGAGCGCGAGTTGCATTTGCTTGCGTATCACGAGTCCTTATTTTCATTGGCGCGCGACCCGCTGGTGGTGGATCGTGCTGACTTTCTGACGGCAGCCAAACACATCATTTCGAAAACCGCAGCGGCGTTGAAAGTGGCGCGTGGCGGCTTATGGCAATTCGCCGATGACCACAGCCGTCTCGATTGCCTGTATCAGCTTGATACCCGGCAAGCCGACGGAAAATTGGAGCCCGACCCCGCCCTGATGCGGAGCCCGACTACCACGTTGTTGGCGACAGACTTTCCGGCCTATTTTGCTGCCGTGGTTCAGCGGCGCAGTCTCGCCGTTGAAAACGCACGCGTAGACGACATTTTGCGCGAATTCCGCACGGTGTATCTACCGCAAACCGGCGTCCGCGCGTTGCTAGACGTGCCCGTTTTTGACCACGGCCAGTTGTGGGGCGTCGTGTGCTTCGAGGATTGCGCAAATCCGCGTGCATGGGATAGAGACGCCGAGGCGTTCGCAAGTTCGGCGGTTGATCTTCTGGCGCTCGCGCATGAAGTGTCGCAGCGCGCAAAGTCCGAGGCAGAACTTGCGGTCACGCGTGAACGCCACCGCGCGTTCATTCAGGCCAGCCACGACTCGATATGGTCGGTCGACATTCAGGTTCCGATTGATGTGACGCTATCGCCGGACGAGCAGTTGGCGGCGCTGCGACAATACGCGTGCATCGATGATGCCAACGATACGTTCGCTCGCGACTACCAGCTTGATGTGAATCAACTCATTGGTCGTCGCCTCGTGAGCTTCATGCCCGAGTTGTTTAAAGGCTCGTCGCTGCGAGACTGGGTTGTGCGGGGTTACCGTTTGAGTGAACGTGAACTGCGTCTGAAAGGTAAGGGCGAAGACCATCACTGGCTCTCATTGACTTTGCTCGGAGTCGTGGAAGACGGAAAACTGGTGAGGATGTGGGGCGCGCGGCGCAACATTACGGATCGGCGGCGCTATCAATCGCTGCTCGAACATCTGGCATTTCGCGACCCGTTGACAGGCCTTTTGAATCGTCAGCGTCTGGTGAGCGAGGTCAACGAATTGATCGACGGTTCGGCCGCTACTGGCGGTAGCAGTGTTGCAACCTTATTGTTACTTGATTTAAACCAGTTCAAAGACGTCAACGACACTCTGGGACACGGCGCAGGCGACGAAGTGCTGCGTCAGATGAAGGAGCGGTTTGATGTGGCGCTTGCTGACGAAAACGCGATTGCAGCGCGCCTGGGTGGCGACGAATTTGGCGTTTTTGTAAGGGGAGTTGGCACGGCCGAAGGCGCGATGCGGATTGGCGAAGCGATAACGCGCGCATTCGCTCCGCCGTTCATTATCGGTGGCGGCAAGTTTCATGTTTCAGCGAGCATCGGCGCCGCGATTTATCCCGCACACGGCACGACTTTTTCCGAGCTTTCGCGTGCGGCTGATGAGGCGATGTATCACGCCAAACAAACAGGGGGTGGTGTCCGTCTGTTCAGCCGCAGCACCGTCGTTTTTGAGCATCGAAAACTGCTCCTGCTTGCGGATTTGCCAGAGGCCATCGAGCGCGGCGAACTGATGCTGGAGTTTCAGCCCATCATCAACTGCATGACGCGGCGACCGGTGCGCATGGAAGCACTCGTGCGCTGGAATCATCGCGAATATGGTCGACTGACAGCAACAGATTTCATACACAAAGCGGAGATGTCGGACTCCATTCGGGTGCTCACCCGCTGGGTCATTGAACACGCCTTGCAAGCCGCGCGCGACTGGCAAAACACCGCACCCGGCGTTGGCGTAGCGATTAATATTTCTCCGCGCTTGTTGGGCGACACCAGCATCGTGGCCCACCTTCAGGCCAGCATCCAGAAATTCGGTTTGTCTGCGCGACTGGTGGACCTTGAAATCACCGAGACTTCGCTGATCCACAACCCGGATCGTGCGGCGCAAGTGCTCTCCGATTGTCGCGCGCTTGGGTTCTCCATCGTGATCGACGATTACGGCGTCGGGTTTTGTTCGCTTGCGTACTTGCGTCGTCTGCCGCTCAAGGGCCTGAAAATGGACGCGTCCTTCGTGTCGCGCGTCATCGCAAGTGCGGAGGATGCGATGATCGTTCAATCGACCATTGCGCTCGCGCACAATCTGGGCCTCACCGTCGTCGCCGAAGGCGTTGAAGACGCTCAGACACTACAGTTTCTTGCCAGCCACGGTTGCGATTACGCGCAGGGGTATGACATTTCGCATCCGCTGGACATGGCGAAAACGCTTGCCTGGCTGCAAGCCATCGTGCCCCCCGCGCCGCTGCCGCCACCGCCACTACGTGTCGTGGGCTGATTGCGTTTCTAAATCAGTGGTGCCACGAAGCCGAGCCGCAGACAGTGCGTGAGCACGGCAAGGCGTGGCGACCAAGACGGTGTTGATTTAGAAATGGAATAAGGACGGCGTACGCTGTTACCGCTACCATGCGGGCTCGGTTTTTTGAGGCCTCGCCATGACGTTCACCACCGTTTCCTATCAATGCGAAAACGCAGCAGCTCGCATCACACTGAACCGCCCGGATCGCATGAATTCGTTTACGCAATTGATGCACGAGGAGCTGCGTGCGGCGCTCGCACTCGTGCAAAGTGACGGCGCCCGGGTGCTCGTGATCACGGGCGCGGGACGCGGATTTTGCGCCGGGCAGGACTTGAATGATCGCGCCGTCGCGCCGGGTCAAGCGGTTGATTTGGGCGAATCGGTTGAGAAAAATTATGCGCCGCTGGTGAAGGCGATTCGTGCTTTGCCGATCCCGGTGATTGCCGCAGTGAACGGGGTTGCGGCGGGCGCGGGCTGTAACTTTGCGCTGGCCTGTGATCTAGTGCTCGCGACCGAAAGCGCGAGTTTCTTGCAGCCGTTTTGCAAGTTGGGTTTGATCCCCGATACCGGTGGCTCGTACTTTTTGCCGCGCCTCGTCGGTACCCAACGGGCGATGGGCCTGGCCCTGCTCGGCGACAAAATCTCAGCGAAGCGTGCGGCGGAAATTGGGCTGATTTTTGAATGTGTGGCCGATGCCGAATTCGCGGCTCGCGTTGATTCGATTGCTGCGCAACTGGCCTCCGGCCCGACGCTCGGCTACGCCCGCACCAAACAAGCCATCTACGCGAGCCCAACCAATACGCTGGACGCGCAAATGGCGCTGGAAGGCGAGTTGATGCGGGAATGCGGATTCTCCGAGGACTACCGCGAAGGCGTGGCCGCGTTCAAAGAAAAGCGTGCAGCCGTATTCGTTGGGCGATAACGGACTGTCGCGTGCGCCATACAGCTTTCACCGCAAACCCAGACTGATCAGGGGCTATCGACCGATTATTCAAATAATCGAAATCATTCGAAATAGGCCTGTAGCCCCTATGCAATGGACGTTTCAACGAAAAGTTATTGCGGTGCCGACACGAATTCGACGCTAAGCGGCAACACCCATCATTCCGCACGAGTCAACCATAAATGCGCGCAAGGCGGGCCAAGTCGTACGCATTGCATTGTTTGGAAACGTAATCCCGCCAGTCACCGCTGCGCCACTCAACCCCATTTGCGCGCGCAGTGTGATCAGGCCATCGATCAGCGGATTGTTTTGACCGTTGCCGTCAATGTCGTAGCAGTTCGGCAACGTCAATGTGACTGCGTTGACCGTAATCAGCCCCATCTGACCGGTGTCCCGCAAGCGAAGCGTCCACTGACCATTGATTTGTGCTGGCGACAGATTTGCAAACGTCGCAATGAATGGCGTACCGGCTGGCGGATTACTAACCCCATCACCGCCTCGTGGCGTAGTCATGTATATCCCTGGCGGAATGGCAACGGTGTCACCCACAGTGCTCGCAGCGGTCCAGATATTGTTGCTGCTCACGGTCGGATCAACAAATGTATAAGTCCCCGACCAATTTGAAGCGTCACCGCAGTGGGTTAGCGTCGTCGCGCCGATACGTCCGAAAATAATCTGACTGGCACCGTTCGGTGCAACAAGGATTGCGTTTAAGTCCCCGCCCCAGTTCTGCGCCGTTGGAAACGTGATGCTCACGCCAATATCGGTTATCGGACGGTTAATGCCTGAAACCGTGATCGGAATCCCGATATCAGTCCCTGTGAAATTGCCGCACTGACTGCCCGTCGCGGGCGCATCAGGAACAAACCAGGGTGCGCCGCTGGCCGAAAAAGACTGTGCCGCAGCGGGCCATGCAACAGATAAAAATAGGCTACACAAACAGCTATGGATGAGACGGGTAAGCACGCATCGTGACATCAAGTTACAACCCATGTGTGTAAAAAGATTCAGCGTAGTCAGACCGGACAACCCTGTCAATTGTGGATTTCGATCATAGACAGGTCATGCAATCCCGCTGCGGAGCTTGCGATAGCATCATTGCACCCATTTTCTGACCCTAAGGTTACGGAGTACTCCTCGTCATGTCGCAAAGCCCAAATGATCTCGGCGCACCCTTCTCCACTGTGGGCGTGATCGGCGCTGGCACCATGGGCGCGGGTATCGCGCAGGTGGCGGCGCAGGCGGGCTGCCGCGTCAAGCTCTACGACGCACGCGACGGTGCGGCGCAGGCCGCTCTAGTGCGAACCAGCGACACACTCGGCAAACTCGCCGAAAAAGGCAAACTGTCCGCCGACGACGCCAAGGGTATTTCGGCGCGCATGAGCAGCGCCACCGACCTCGCTGACTTTCATGATTGCGATTTGATCGTTGAGGCGATCATCGAAGACATCCACGCCAAGCAGGCGTTGTTCAAATCACTGGAGGCCATTTGCGCGCCGACCGTCGTGCTCGCGACGAACACTTCATCCATCTCGATCACTGCGATTGGCAACGGCTTAGCGCGACCCGAAAACGTAGTGGGCATGCATTTTTTCAACCCGGCACCGGTGATGCAATTGGTTGAGGTCGTGAGTGGCCAATTGACCTCAGTCACCGTTGCTGATCGCGTCGAAGCTTGCTGCCGTGAATGGAAAAAAACACCCGTCCGCTGCAAAAGCTCGCCCGGTTTCATCGTTAATCGCGTCGCGCGTCCATACTACGGCGAAGCGTTCCGCGTGCTTGAGTCCGGCGGCGCGGATGTACCGACGATTGATCTCGTTCTGCGCGAATCGGGTGGATTCAAATTGGGCACGTTTGAACTGCTCGATCTGATCGGTCTCGACGTCAATCTCATGGTCACCAAAAGCGTGTGGAATGCCTACTATCAGGACAGTCGCTATCGGCCGAGTGTGACGCAGGAGGAAATGGTCGCAGGTGGCCTGCTCGGCCGCAAATCAGGGCGTGGTTTCTACACGTATCCCGCCGAGGCGAGCGCACCGCTGGCATCGATGCTCGGCCCGGTGCCGACGACGGTGCAATACCTGCTGGAATCGGATGCACTTGATCCGCTGATCGAGCGCATCAAAGCCGCTGGCATCAAGGTGCAGGCACGCAAGGAAGACGATCCACTGGGTGCAGGCATGTTCCGCGTCGGCAATGCAACCGTGTGCCTGACCGACGGGCGCAGCGCCACGCAACTCGCGTACGAAGAAGAATTAACCAATGTCGTGACGGTCGATCTGGCGCGCGATTTCGCCACCGCAAAACGCGTCGCGATCACTCGCGGCGAAGAGACGACCACAGCTGCGCTGGCAGACGCCGTTGGTCTGTTCCGTGCACTAGGCATGGAAGTCTCCGTCATCCAGGACGTACCTGGCATGATCGTCGCGCGCACGTTGGCGATGCTCGCCAACGAAGCCGCCGACGCGGTGCTGCAGGGCGTGTCAGATGCGGCAGGCGTCGACACTGCCATGAAATTGGGGGTCGGTCATCCCGAAGGCCCGCTGGCCACCGCTGACCGCATTGGACTTAACCTGATTAACGCGATACTGGTGAACCTTCAGGGCCACACGGGTGATGATCGCTATCGACAATCGCTTTTGTTGCAGCGGATGGTTTGGAGTGACGGTTCGTTTACGTCGTAGGGCGCGCATCAAAATGCGCACTGTCACGCTATACGCAACCCTCATGGATCTGCCGCCTCGGTGCGCGCCCTGGCACACACACTACGGAGCCTGAGTTGAACGCACCCACCCCACAACAAGTAGCCGACGCGATGCACGCCCGCGACCACGCGGCGCGTGCGCTAAACATTCAAATTGTTGCTGTTAATCTGGGCAGCGCCACGGTGTCGATGGTGGTGCGGCAAGACATGGTCAATGGCCACGACATTTGCCACGGCGGCTACATGGCGCTGCTCTGCGATACCGCGTTTGCCTACGCCTGCAATAGCTACAACCTGAACGCCGTCGCCAGCGGATTCTCGATAGAAATCCTGGCGCCCGCGAAGCTCGGCGACACGCTGGTTGCCGTTGGTGTCGAGCAAGCGCAACGCGGGCGGCAAGGCGTATATGACATCAAACTTACCAATCAGAACGGCGACATCATCGCCCTGTTCCGTGGCAAAAGTGCGCGGATTGCGGGGGAAGTGATCTCGACGACTTCGCAACTTACCGCTTAGTGCGGACATTGCCCGCCCCACCTGTCGAAGCTCATGCCAACCAAATCGCCAACGCCCCTCCACTCCGTCGAAACCGCCTCCCGCGATGAAATCGCCGCCTTGCAGCTCACCCGCATGCAGCGGAGCCTGCGCCACGCCTACGACAACGTCCCACACTACCGCAAAAGTTTCGACGCCAAAGGCGTGCACCCGGACGACTTAAAGCAGCTCAGCGATCTCGCCAAATTCCCCTTCACCGTAAAAAGCGACCTCCGCGATAACTACCCGTTCGGCATGTTCGCCGTGCCGCGTCAGCAGGTCTCGCGCATTCACGCCTCCAGTGGCACTACTGGCAAACCCACCGTCGTCGGCTACACCAAGCAGGACATCGACAACTGGGCCGACCTCATGGCGCGCAGCATTCGCGCGGGCGGTGGTTGCGCTGGCGACATCGTGCATGTTGCTTACGGCTACGGCCTGTTCACTGGTGGACTCGGCGCACATTACGGCGTTGAACGCTTGGGCTGCACGGTCATCCCCATGAGCGGTGGCCAGAGCGAAAAACAGGTGCAACTGATCACAGATTTCAAACCTGACATCATCATGGTCACGCCGAGCTATTGCCTCGCGCTGGCCGAAGAATTCGAGCGTCAGGGCCTCGATCCTGCCGCGTCCTCACTCGCCATCGGCATCTTCGGCGCAGAACCGTGGACCAACGCGATGCGCGTCGATATCGAGCGACGTATGGGCATTGACGCGGTCGATATTTATGGATTGTCTGAGGTCATGGGCCCCGGCGTCGCGAGCGAATGCATCGAGAGCAAAGACGGCCCGGTGATCTGGGAAGACCACTTCTACCCCGAAATCATCGACCCCGTTTCGGGCGAAGTGTTGCCAGACGGCAGCGAAGGCGAACTCGTGTTCACCAGCCTCAGCAAAGAGGCAATGCCCGTCATCCGTTACCGCACGAGAGACCTCACCAAACTCTTGCCGCCCACCTCGCGCAGCATGCGCCGAATGGCCAAAATCACGGGCCGCTCCGACGACATGATGATCATTCGCGGCGTCAACGTCTTTCCCACGCAGATTGAAGAACTGATCCTGCGTCAACCCGATCTCGCGCCGCATTACGTTTGCGTCATCACGCGGCCCGAGCATCTCGACGAGTTGGCCGTGCGCGTGGAAATGTCGCTGCGCTTTGTGCGTGCGGGGGCGGATGCGCATGCCGCCGTTGCGCGACAACTCACTGCGGATATCAAGAATTTGATTGGGGTTTCGGCGAATGTCGAGCTGTCGCTACCGGGGTCGGTTGAACGGAGTTTGGGGAAGGCTAAGCGGGTGATTGATAAGCGAGCGACGGCCTAAAGCACAGGAATTATTTTCCTGATTGCGGCACGATACCTACCTACGACAATATCTTTATCGATTAAGGAACTGCATGAATATTGACCTTTCCGCGGCTCTTCCACATCTCGCGCCGTTAGCCGTAGCTTGGGCCGAACAACACGCTTCTAAAATTTCTTTACATGGCCATCCGCTCACGGATCATCAGATAGGCCTCGCGCGAAAAGTTGGTGTCGCAAACCCCGAAAAAAATCGTCTTGCTTATGTACATCAACTGCCGCTACCGGAAGATCCACAACTGAGCCAAGCGGCTGTTCAAATTGGAATGCTGGGTCCAAGTATGATCGGTCTGGCTCTCGGCTACAGCATCTACATCTGCAATGGTCACGAATCCGACAGGCTGCTAAGGCATGAATGCCGCCACACCTATCAGTTTGAAAAGGCGGGTTCAATAGCGGCCTACCTGCCAGGGTACCTTGAACAAGTTTTGCGGTTTGGCTACTGGAATGCGCCGTACGAAATCGACGCGCGAAATCACGAAGTCGATGCCTAGCCAGTAGGGTCGAACGCTTGCGGTTCCACTTCGTGAACGTTCGCGACGTGTCGCGCAAACAATGCCGTCGGCGTTACCGCGAGGTGGAACCGCTTTGCGTTCCTCCCTGCATCGTCTACTCTTCTACAGATCACGAACCGCAGACCCTCGGCGAGTCTTAAATTTTGCCGCGTACCTTCGTACTTTCAGGAGTTCAGCCATGCCCGCCGCAACCCCCTCCCGCCCTATCGCCCTCATCACTGGCGCGTCCTCCGGCATTGGCGAGGCGCTGACGCACAATTTCGCGGACTACGGGCACGATCTGGTTTTGGTGGCTCGCAGCGAGGACAAGCTGAAAACGCTGGCCGCTGCGATTGAGGCGGAGCACGGCGTCAAGGTGCTGGTGCTGCCTGCCGACTTGTCCGTACCCGGTGCGGCAGAAACGCTGACCGCAACGCTCAAGCGCCGTCGCAAAGTACCGGACGTACTCGTGAATTGCGCCGGTGTGCTGGAGCAAAAACATTTTGTGAAGATGAAGCCTGCGGGTCATCAGGCGATCATCGATTTGAATATCTCGGCGTTGACTGCGATGCTGGCGCAGTTGCTGCCGCTGATGGTGGCGCGCGGCTCGGGGCGCGTGCTGAACGTGGCGTCTATCGCGGCGTTTCAGCCAATCCCGTTGCTCGCCACCTATGCCGCGAGCAAGGCGTATGTGCTGTCGCTGACCGAGTCGCTGTCGGAAGAACTGAAGGGCACCGGCGTGACCATCACGGCGCTCTGCCCCGGCATTACCGCAACCAACATGTTGAACGTCGCGACGGACGCAAACGGGCAACTGGCGAACCTGCCCGATTTTTTAATCGGCAATGTCGACGACGTAGCGCAGGATGGCTTCGATGCATGTATGCGCGGTGACGTGATCTGCGTTCCGGGCGTGATCAACCGCGCAGCGATGCTGGCTTCGCGCAGTACGCCGAAATGGTTGCTGCGGCGTGTGGGGGGTTATTTGGCTCGGAAGGCGACGTAACGCGGAACGCCGCAGTTCCGCCTCGCCACTTAAACCACCGACCCCTGCGCATAAGCCTTCACGTCATCCGGCGTTTCGTCCGACGCGTAGCAATCCTCAAAAAGCTCGCGGAACAAGGCTTCCGGCAATTTGCGACCGATGAAGACGACGGTGCTTTCGCGCTTGGCATCGTCGGGCCATTCGCTCGCAAAGTCAAAACCCGCCATCATGTGTACGCCCTGAAACACCACACGGCGCGGTTCGCCTTTGATGTTCAGAATACCTTTGTAGCGCAGCATTTGCTCGCCGTACAAATTGATGAGCGAACCGATGTAGCGATCCACTTTGCGCACGTCGAGCGGCTTGTCGGTCTTGATGTAGAAGCTCGCGACTTCGTCGTGATGTTCGTGATCGGAGTTGGTCAAAAAGTCCGGTTGGATGTCCAAAATCGCGTTCAGGTTGAAGCCGCGAATGTCGATCAGTTCTTTGATGGGCGTTACGCCGAAATTAACCTTGGTGATCGGTGCGCGCACGTTCAATTTGCGCAGACGCTCCATGAGTTTTAGCGTTTCTTCTTCGCTAGTGACGTCGGTTTTGGACACCAGCAAACGATCCGCAAACGCGACCTGTTGTTGCGCCTCGGTGAAATCCTTGAGCTGTGTCATGCCATGCTTCGCGTCGACCACGGTGATGACGGCGTCAAGCAGATAACGCTCGTTCACCTTTTCGTCGGCGAAGAACGTTTGCGCTACCGGCGCGGGATCTGCCATGCCGGTCGTCTCGATCACGACGCGGGTGAAATTGAATTCTCCTTTGGCGCGACGCTTGTAAAGATTGTTCAGAATGCGGATCAGATCGCCGCGCACGGTGCAGCAGATGCAGCCGTTGTTCATCTCAACGATCTGCTCTTTTGAGTCAGCGAGGATTTCGTTATCCACGCCCTCTTCGCCAAACTCATTCTCGATCACCGCGATTTTTTCGCCGTGGTTCTCTTTGAGAATGCGGTTGAGCAATGTCGTCTTGCCCGCACCTAAAAATCCAGTGAGGATGGTGACGGGGATCGGCCCAACGTTCGCGATGGGCGCGGCCCAGGATTGCGCTTCTTTTTCGGCCGATTTTTTGGCGGCGGCTGCTTTGGTAGACATAGTGCTTGTATCCTTCGAATTCCTGCAATTTTAGGGCGTTCGCCTTGAGTTCAACCACGTCGCCCTTGCCACCGTGCGCACAGCCTGTTTTATCGACTGCGCAGGGGCGCACGCTTGAGGCCAAATATCACGACGTGGACCTGATGCGGCGGGCCGGAAAGGCGGCAGCGGAGTTTTTGATAGCGCGCACGACGCCGCAGTCGAAGATTGTGCTATTTGCCGGACCGGGGAACAATGGCGGGGATGCGCTGGCTTGTGCGGCGGAGTTGGCGCAGGCGGGGTATGCGCCTACCGTTGTTGTGCTCGCAAACGTTGCGAAATACGCTGAAGACGCTGCACGAGCCTGGAGTCGCCTGCAAGAGCTGGGTCTGGTCCCGACTGCCCTCGCGGGAGAGGGTTGGGGTGAGGGGGACTGTGGCTCGAAGAGCAACCGTTACTCCGAGGGTCACCCTACCCCTCACCCTAACCCTCTCCCGCAGGGGGAGAGGGGGCAGATTGTTGTGCTGCGCCGGATTCCTGTTTCGTTGACCGTTGATTGGATCGTCGACGGACTCTTTGGAATTGGCCTGAAACGACCACTGGATGCGGGATACAGCGATGCTGTGCAGGCGATAGCAGTGGCGCGCGAGGCGGGCGCGAAGGTTCTGGCGCTTGATGTGCCAAGCGGTATCAACGCCGACACCGGGGCGCTCATTGGCGACGCGGTGGTCGCCGCCGACTACACGTTGACTTTTCTCGCGCTCAAACCCGGCCTGCTCACAGGTCCTGCGCTGGACTACGTCGGCGAGCTACATTGCGGGATGTTGGGCGTTGCGCCAATCAATGAATCAACGGTTCACGCGCTTGATCACATCTACATCAACGCCATCCGCCACCCTCAGGCAAGCAACGCCCACAAAGGCACCAACGGCACCTGCGTGATTGTTGGTGGCGCGGCGGGCATGTTGGGTGCCGCCCTCCTCGCCAGTCGCGCGGCGATGCGCTCTGGGGCCGGCAAAGTGAAGGTCGGCTGGCTTGCCGATCCTGCGCCACAGGTTGATCCACTGATGCCTGAGGTGATGATGGGTACGGCAACGCTTTTGCTGGCGAGCGAGTTCGGCGCGCTGGTCGTGGGCTGTGGGCTCGGCGTCTCAGGTGCTGCGGTTCGAGCGCTGAAGCTCACGTTGAAGCGCGAAGCGCCGTTGGTTGTGGATGCAGACGCGCTCAATTTGATCGCACAATCGGCCGAACTAGCCACGCTAATGCAACGTCGCACGGCCTCCACCATCATCACACCACATCCCGCGGAAGCTGCGCGGCTGTTGGGCTGTAGCACAGCTAATGTACAAAGCGATCGTCTGCGCGCTGCGCGCGATCTGGCGAAGGGATATCACTGCATCGCGGTGGTAAAGGGCGCGGGCACGGTCGTTTGCGATGGGCAGGAAACGACCATCAATCGCACTGGCAATCCGTTACTTGCGACGGCCGGTACAGGCGATGTACTTGCCGGGATGATTGGGGCTTTGTTGGCGCAGGGCTACGACGCAGCCACCGCTGCTCGCCTCGGTGTGTGTATGCACGGCGCGGCGGCTGACGCGCTTGCACGGCGAGGAATTCGGCGCGCAGTCGCCAGCGACGTGATTGGCGAATTGGCCAGCCTGTAGCGAATCGGGAGAGCGGGCAGTGCCCACTCTGCGCTGAATCGCCCGCCAACGTTACGGAACGAGAATCACCCCGCCCACCGTCTTACGCGCTTCAAGGTCGCGGTGCGCCTGCGCGGCGTCTGCGAGCGAATAGGTCTGACGAGCGGCCAAATTAATCTTGCCGTCCTTCATCATGGTGAAGACGTTGTTCGCCATCTCTTCCATCGTGGCGCGGTTGCTGGTGTAGGCCATGAGCGTTTGCCGCGTGACGTAGAGCGAGCCTTTGCCGGCTAGGATGCCGAGGTCAACGCCGGTGACCGGGCCCGACGAATTGCCAAAGCTCACCATGAGGCCCAGTGGTTGCAGGCAGTCGAGCGATGCAGGCCAGGTGTCTTTGCCAACGCTGTCGTACACCACGGGAACTTTTTTGCCGCCCGTGATTTCTTTCAGGCGTTCGACGAAATTTTCGGTGTTGTAGTTGATGACATGTGCGCAGCCATGATCCATCGCGAGCTTGCCCTTCTCTGCGCTGCCGACCGTGCCAATCATCGTCACGCCCAGCGCCTTCGCCCATTGGCACGCAATCAGCCCCACGCCGCCAGCTGCCGCGTGAAACAAAATCGTGTCGCCCGCCTTGCATTTGAACGTTCGGTTGAGCAGATATTCAACTGTCATCGCGCGCAAAAAACCCGCCGCAATGTGTTGCTCGCTGATGTACTGCGGCAACTTGACGAGCACACTAGCGGCGATGTTGCGCTCGGTCGAATAACTGCCGAGCGGGCCGTCACAATAGACGACGCGGTCGCCCGGTTTCACCGCCGTCACGCCCTCGCCAACGGCCTCAACCAGTCCCGCACCTTCTTTGCCGATACCGGACGGCAGCGGCATTTTGTAGAGCCCGCTGCGGTGATAGGTGTCGATAAAGTTAACGCCGATGGCGCTGTGACGCACTCGCGCCTCACCTGGCCCCGGCGGCGACAGCTCAACCGATTCAAGTTTCAGGACTTCTGGGCCACCGTTTTCGTGGAAGCGAATTTGTTGGGTCATGATGAAGACTGCCGCGAGTAAAACACCCGGCGATTGTTACACGGTTGCCACGGTCCGGTAGAGCACGATTCCGATCGCGGTTAACGCTAGCGATGCCACGAGGTGTAGCGCCGCGAGCCCAACACCACGTAAAAGCTCACCGTCCAGCAACAACGTCGTCACCTCGGCGCTGAACGATGAAAACGTCGTCAAGCCACCGAGAAATCCCGTAACGCAAAACAGTCGCCACAGCGGCGGCAAATCGGGCTTGGCCGACAAATGCGCAATTGCGAAACCTACCAGCAGCCCGCCAATGGCGTTTGCGGCAAACGTGCCCCACGGTATCCATGTACGGCTATTCATGGCCATCGCCAAGCCGTAGCGAGCCCAGGCACCGAGCGCCGCGCCGACTGCGATGGCGGCGAGCGTCGCAACCATCAGCGGACGAATTGCCTCACGTAATCGCGCCCCAGACCAACCGCCTCGTAATGCTTTTCGCACATCTCAATCTTGGTCCACACGTCTTCGTAACCTGTCTGTTCACCGGCTTCGTTCAGGTAAATCATCGCGCCCTGAATATTGAAGAAGGTGATCATCTCGACGCAATCGGCAGGTACTTCGAGCGTGTGCACTTCACCGGGCGGTTCGTAAACAAAACTACCCTCGGTCGCCACCCAATCATGCTCACGATAGAACCATTTGCCCTTGATCACATAGCCGACCACCGCCATCGGATGGCGATGGCGCGACAACACGCCGCTTTTGCGAACGCGCAGCAAATTGCACCAGCCGCCGGACACCGTATTCATCAACAACGGTCGAAACCAGACATCGGGCGCTTGTGGCACCCAGACGCGCTCGTCGGTGGGAATGGCGGCAACGGCGATTTCGGGCTGGATCATCATGGGAATTATTTGCCCAAAGCCGCGTTCCACACGGTGTCCACCACTTCACGCTGCGCGCCGCGCTCACGGTACAGGCGAATCTCCATCGTGCCGGTCCAGTGCGCATCGCCACCGCGTGCGAGGCGTTTGCCTTTCACTTCGCGCACCACCGCGCTCTCGGGCAGCCACGCCAAGCCGTGACCCTCCAGCGCCATGACTTTGAGCGCCTCCGACATGTCATTCTCGTAAACGCAATCCAGATGCGCCCTGAGCGGCGATTGCTGCAGGATTAACTCGACCATGCGCCCGAGATAAGCCTGCGGCGTGTATGAAAGATACGGAATCTTCTTCGCGTCACTTCCGGGCAAGGCAAACAGTGCCCGGCCATCGCCATCGGTCTTCGAAAACGGCGCGATCGTCTCCGTGCCGAGGACGATCATTTCGTAGCGCGATTCATCAAGCTGCACGGGCTGGTTGGTGTGGTGATAACAGAGCAGCAGATCACAGTTGCCCTCGACCAGACTCATCACCGCGTCGTGCACATTAGCCGCCAGCAGCTTCACCTTCACGCGACCGAGTTTTTTCTCCAGCACCGTCAACCAGGTCGGAAAAAACGTCAGCGACAAGGTATGCGGCGCCGCAAATAAAATCGTATCCGTCGGCGCGCTTTGAAGGCCACGAGCAATCGCCCGCGCGTCGATGGCCTGCCGTACAATTTCCGCTGCCCGTTCGCGAAATTGCTCTCCCGCCTTGGTCATCTTGGTCGGATAACTGGTACGGTCAATCAGCTCCGCGCCGAGCCACTGTTCCAGCGCCCTAATGCGCCGCGAGAAAGCAGGTTGGGTGACGTACCGCAACTCTGCTGCCCGTGAAAAACTGCCCGTTTCGGCCAGTTGCAAAAAGTCTTCAACCCACTTTAGTTCCATATGTCGAGTGTAGCCAAAACTATGCAAGAACGGTATACGCAGCGCAGCGGACGTAAACAGCTTTGTGCTGAAGCCCATAATTTATAAGGGGTATAACCAGTAAACCCTCAAAGTCGATATTCATCAATATTACGCGCTACCCCTTATTCAGCAGTCATTTCGCGATAAAGCCAATTGTAATTTTTTACCATTGCTCTCCTCGCAGCCAGAAACATATTTCTGCATCGCATTCGCGGCATATGATGATCTGGCCGCACGACGGATGGCTTTTGACGGGCGATAAACCCACTGACCACGCGCGGCGGGCCTGCGCTATGCCGCCGCCGATGCAATCCGGTTGCGGCCACCATGCTTGGCTCGGTACAGCGCCTGATCAGCGCGCTCCATCAGCTCACGAAGACTGGCCTGCCCGACACCTGCAGCGGCAACACCGATGCTGACCGTATGTTGACGGCTGTGACCCAGCGCCGCTGTTTCGAGATTGAACGCTTTACGCAGCGTCTCCGCGCTTGCCTGCGCTGCGGCCAGATCAGACTGCGGCAATAGCGCACAGAACTCTTCGCCGCCCAATCGCGCAAGCACGGCATTCGCCGGCAGATTGGCTTGCGCGCATCGCGCCAGCAAACCGATCACGCGATCTCCCTGATCGTGCCCAAAGTCGTCGTTGACCGCCTTGAAATGATCAAGATCAAGCATCAGAAAGCTGGAATTCACCAGTGGTGCCGCACCTGCCGCTGCGGTCAATCCGCGCCGATTAAAAAGTCCGGTCAAGGCGTCGCGCGAAGCGAGCGAACGCAACTCGTGATCAAGCTCGTCGATCAACAGCAGCACCATGCCAATCAACAAAAACAGACGTCCGGCTAAACCCACGGAATAGAAAAAGAAGGCAGTGCGCGGCGAACCTCCCCGTGGAATCTCCACGGGACCGGCGCTTATTACCTGAATCGTATCCACGGCCCGAACGAAAAAGACAAACGCGACCATCAGCAAACCCAGCACCATGATGCCGTGAGGAATGCGAAAACGCGCATGTTTGACGCCAACGCTATGCCGCCTCAAAGCCGAGCCCGCCAGCATGATCCACGCGTGCCACGTACAAATAACGGCAATTGATACCGCGACCAACAGTATGCGCACGGCAGTGCTCGGCAACACAAAAGTAAAGTAGTAAAACGCCGGTGTCGTCAGGGCGGCAGCGGCGTAAATCCACTGAACCGGATACGTCCGGTGATAGCGATACTCAAAAGTACCGCGTGCACTTATTAATGGACCGACGATCAACAAGACGCCCGACACGACGTACCCAAAGAACTCAGGGATCACCTCCTGTGCCGTATTGAGCATGATGGCAATGGCGGCAAATAATGTGCTCCAGAGCCAGAGCGTCGCGCCCCGTATGCGACCTGCCTGGCGCATGGTGAGCAGCAACATGATTGCCATAAAGAAAAACAACGTTGCCGCCACATAACCAAGCAGCTTGATATCGGAACTCATCTCAAGTCTTAAATTAATGTCTTGCGTGAGTCTACAGACGTCTGTTTCCAGATGACGTTCGCATGAGGCGGGCCGTCGTATTGAACGACGCTCGTACGCTGCATTGGGTGGAATCCCTACATGCGCTGCGCCCCCTCTGCGCACATAATCCGCGAAAGGGAGGGGGCCAGCGCATTTTGCGGCAGCCCCTGTAATCAGGAGGACTCCATGCAAAATTTCATCCGGCGCGCTGCCGTCGTCGCCATTGCTTCGTTCAGTTTGTTGGGCGTAGCGTCTGCGGACTATCCGACCAAGCCAATCAAGTGGGTCGTGCCTTATCCACCAGCGGGCACCACCGACGTGCTGGCGCGCATCGTCGCGCAATGGCTTTCCGAAAATATCGGGCAGCAGGTCATCGTCGAAAACAAGGCGGGGGGCGGCAACAACATCGGCACCGAGTACGTCGTCAACGCGCCTGCCGATGGCTACACCATGCTGCTGGTCAATCCTGCCAACGGCATCAACGCGTCGCTGTACAAAAAGTTGTCGTTCAACTTCATCCGCGACATCGCGCCGGTCGCTGGCATCGTACGCACACCGAACGTAATGGTCGTCACCAACGGCTTGCCGGTGAAAACCGTGGCAGAGTTCATTGCCTACTGCAAAGCGAACCCAAGCAAGGTGAACATGGCATCGTCGAGCAGCGGAACATCAACGCACCTATCGGGCGAATTATTCAAGTCGATGACCGGGTGCAACATGGTGCACATCCCGTATAAGGGCGCGGGGCCGGTTCTGACCGATCTGATTGGTGGTCAGGTGCAGGTGTTTTTCGACAACCTGCCGTCGTCGGCGGGGCATATCAAGGGCGGCAGCATTCGCGCACTCGCGGTTACCTCAGCAGCGCGCGAACCATCATTCCCGGATTTGCCTACGGTCGGAGACACAGTGCCCGGTTACGAGGCCACAGCCTGGTTCGGAGTCGGCATGCCAAAGGGCACGCCGCGCGAAGCTATCGACAAAATGAACGCGGCCATTAACAAAGCACTCGCAGATCCGAAGATGCGCGCGCGGCTGGCTGATCTGGGCGGCTCTCCGATACCTGGCACGCCCGAGGATTTCGGCAAAACCATCGTCGCCGAGACGGAAAAATGGGCGAAGGTCGTGGCGTCGTCGGGCGCTACGGTCGATTAAATATCGCGCGTCCTAGCGTACGTCCATTTACGCGCTCAAACGGTAGAACCTCGGGGCAAATGGATCGTCGGAGGGCACAGACAAGTTCTAAGCCTGCCGCAACAACCGCGCCACATCGGCGCGATCATGCACGCCGAGCTTCACGAACACTTGTTTCACGTGATAGCCCGCCGTGTTAACAGAGACGCCCAGCTTCTCCGCCATCTCGGCATTGGTCATGCCCAGCGCAACCATCAAAGCCACTTCGCGTTGCTGAGCCGACAAATCGAGCCGCGACGCGCCTTCAGTCAAGCGCACCGGCTCGGTGGCCAGCCGCGAAACCACCAGCGCAGTCGCTTTCCCACCCGCGATGCCATCCAGCGAGTGATGACGAAACGCGAATTGCCCCCACGGAGAACTCACCACATGCAGCGACTTCTTCGCTGCCTTGGCCGCAATCGCCACGCCACGCAAAAACTCATGTAACGCTCTCGGCTCATCACGCGATTCACGCGGCGAAATCGGCTCACCACGAGCCAACCGCGACAAGCGCATCCACGCATCATCGGCAAACAGCAACTCACCTGCTTCATCGAGCACTGCCATCGCCTCCTCCGCAATCTGCTCGGACGGCGCGGTCACCTGCGCATAAGGTGACGCCATCAGTGCGCGCCCCAGATAGTGCATCACGTCGCGCAATGCGCCTGCATCGACCGCAGTGAACGGCGCGTCGCCGACGCCGCGATACAAACTCAACTGCCCAATCGGTTCGCGGCCGTTGTCCGGCGAGCGCACGATGCCATACATCACATGCCCGACCGCAAGCTGCGACAACACCTCCCGGTAATACTCACCCGCCTTCTCAGTCGCACTAATCGTGCGGTGAGATACTGGGTCACTCGCCGCCACCAGCCGCAGGTAGGCTGAGGAAAACGCCGAAATATCTGCGCGATAATGCCGCTCGTAGTAGCGCGTCATCGCATCCGGCGGCAACATCCGCTCGGCATACATGTTGACCATGTTGCCTTGCTCGTCGCAGTAGAAAAAGGCGGCATGAGTGGCGGGGACCACGGCGCGGATGGCGGGCAACAGCGAGGGTAGCAGCACGGGGGCAGGCAGGCCCAGATTACAGAGCTGGCGTAGGGTTACGCGAGAGGATTGCGACGTGATTTTTGACATAGCCCCGGCTTGATATGTTTCTTGTGCAGCCAATGTAGCGTGCTGTAGCTGAGAATGATCCCACCTAAACAGGTAGGGTACAACTCGCGGCGTCCCTTACACAAGGCGTGCAGCCAGAATCGTTTCCCGAAACCCTTTCAACGAATAAGTCTTGACGACATCAGCGACAAACCCCTGACCGGCCAACGCCACGGCCCGTTGCTGCACCAGAATTTCACCTGCCTGCGCCTCGGAACAGAGCCGAGCGGCGAGATTGGTCACGGACCCAATTGCTCCGTAATCCACGCGGCCTTCATAACCGATCGCTCCCACTGTAGCGTAGCCATAGGCAACGCCGAGTCCCGCGTTAAGCAAAAAACCCTCGCGGGCCCATCGGCCCGCCAGCTCACCTGTTCGTGCGCGAACATCCAGTGCGAAACGAAGCGCCGACGCGCATGGATTCGCGACAGGTTCTGGGTCGTTAAAAAACACCATCACGCCGTCGCCGGTGAAGCGCTCAATGGTTCCACCCGCCTGATCGATGCATGCACCCAAGGCTGCATGAAATTCGCGCAAAACGCGCATCACATCCTCGGGCGCAGCCGCGTCCGCAAAAGCGGTAAAACCGCGTAAATCGACAAACACCACCGCCACATCCCGACGGTGGCTGGCCATCGGATCGTCCGCCCCACCGGCCACAATTTTTTCCACCAAAGTCGAGGAGAAAAAGCGCTTTAACCGAGAGAGCTGCGCGACCTCGGTCACCTTGTCGCGAACTCGTTGCTCCAACGATTCATTGAGCGCACGCAACTCCTGTTGCCGCGCCGCCACCTCGTCGAACAACTGCTTCACGCGCAGCAACGACCGAACGCGCGCCAGCAACTCTGCGTGGTTAATCGGTTTTTGCAGAAAATCATCCGCCCCAGCCTCGAGTCCCCGCACGCGCTCACGATCCGGATCCAGTGAGGTGCAAAGAATGACCGGTAGATGCGCATGCCGATCATCAGCACGTATCGCAGCCAGTACCGCAAAGCCGTCCATCCCCGGCATCATCACATCAAGCAGCACCAAATCCACTGAGCCACTGTCGACCGTAGCAAGGGCCGCTTCGCCAGACTCCACCGCCAGAACCGAATAACCCTTGATCGAGAGTAAATCCTGAAGCAACCGACGGTTCGGTGCCTGATCGTCAACGACAAGAATATTCGCACTCATCCGCGCGATTGTCGCCCAGCGGCCAGCAGTTGAGCAATTTCTGCCAGCAACCGGGAAATTTGAATCGGCTTCGGGTGATAGCCATCAAACCCTGCAGCCATAATTTTTTCGCGCTCGCCCATCATCACCGATGCTGTCACGGCCAGTACCGGAATGTCCACAGTCGCAGCCTCCGCCCGCAACGCCGCGAGCGCTGCGAACCCATCCATCCCCGGCAAGCGGATGTCCATCAACACCACATCCGGTCGATGCGATTTCGCCGAGAGCAAACCCGCCTCCGCGCTGCCCGCTACTACAGTGTCGTAGCCATGCACTTGCAGCACATCGCGCATCAGCCGCTGCGACAGCGGATCGTCCTCGACGACCAATACGTGCGCCGTCATGCAGTGCCTCCGGCCATTCGTGAAGGGTCAGCAGCAGCGGGAAAGCGCAAAGTAAACACTGAACCTTGTCCAACCACGCTGGTCACTTCAACCCGGCCGCCATGCAACTCAACGAACTTCTTGGTCAGCGCCAGGCCAAGCCCTGTGCCCTCGGCGAGGGCTTGCGTTGCGGCATCGGGATTTACCGAAGCTACCTGGTAAAACTCGGAAAACAAATTTGGCAACGCCTCCGCCGCAATGCCAACGCCGGTATCCGCTACCCGCACAACCAGCGCATCCAATTCCACAAACACCCACAAACTAACGCGCCCTCCCTCGGGTGTAAATTTGTTCGCATTCGACAACAGGTTAAGCAGACACTGCTTGAACTTCCGCTCATCCAAATGCCAGAACGAAACCGAGGGCTCCACCACTGCATCCAGCACCTGCCGCTTACGTTGAAATCGCTCGGACATCAAAGCACAACAAGCCTCAACAATGCTCGGCACATGCGCATCCGACCGCACGAGCTCCATGTGTCCCGACTCAATTTTTGCCAGATCGAGAATGTCGTTGATCAAGGCAAGCAAATGCTGCCCCGAATCATTGATGTCCTTCACGTACTCCGCCTGCTTATCGTTCAGTGGCCCGAAATACTGCGCCTTCAACATTTCAGAGAAACCAATGACTGCATTAAGCGGCGTGCGCAGCTCATGCGACATATGGGCGAGGAAATCGCTTTTGTGTTTATTCGCCAATTCCAGTTGCTCGGTCTTTTCTGCGACTTTCTTCTCCAATCCTGTGGCGTACGTCTGTAGTTGATCCGCCATCACATTGAAACCTGTGGCCAAGTTTTCCACCTCGTCACCTGAGTTGAGAGAAATTCTTTGGGATAAATTACCGTTGCCGAATTCCGCGACGATTTTTCGAATAGTGACAATGGGTTTACTCAGGCTGTGCGCCAAATAAGCGCTGATAGAAAAGGCGACGACAACTGCTATCAACAAAAATATTAGTGCTCGCCAAAGGGTCAGTCGAACCTGGGCAAAGGCTAAAGCGGCGGGGCGCTCGACAACGAGCATCCAATTTAGCGGTTGCAAAGACGCCGTAGTCGCCACCGCTTCCGTGCCAGAGATACCAACGCCAACATACGGTAAATCGTGCCCCTGTAACTGAGCGGCCCAGGCTACCACCGGCAGTGATCGCGTGCCTGAACTCGCATAAAGTGCGAAAAACGTTTGAAGGTCGGCGTGCGCCACTATTTGCTTCTGCGCATCAACTATGTAGGCAACGTCGCCATCAGAACTTATCTCCCGTAATGTCGGCGACAGAAAACTAAGATTTACCGTTGCTCTGATCGCCGCAACTAATGACTTTGTATCTTGCATTCGAATCGTCATTCGCACAGCCGGATCGGCGCTACTCGATGAAATTGCTTCAATGCGCAGCGGCTGTTCGGGAAGCGAATATGCATTCACTTGCGCTGCGGGGTTTGTGCCGGGCTTGACGTCGACTCTATAGCGCGACACCATTTGCAATGTTTCACCGTGTATCCCGAGCATCGCAATGTCGTCTAGTTCTGGCTGCAACTTTAGCAATCGTCGCAATTCAAAGCGCAACTGCGACATGCCGCTTTCATCCGACAGGACGGGGATGGCTGCGGATTCGCGCAAGTAATGCTGTATCAATCGAAAGTATTCAGTTATCCGGGCGGCTGCCAACTCGGTCTTTGCTCGCTGGGCTTGCAGCACCAGTCTTTCAGTGTCCCAATAAGTTTGTGTTACTTCGAGTGCACCGAACACTACGAACAAACCTAGAGTAGCGGCAAACGTAGCGACGAGGTACTTTCGAAATAGCCTGCCTCTCACCGACTCAATGAACGTTTGCCACGGTTCGCTACGAGGCGGCTTAGACGCAACTTCGCCAGAAATTGTCATCTCACGGATGGACTCTTTTGGTACTGGATCTTGCTGCCCTCTCAAAATTGACACACTCTAAAGTTATTGCACAAACTCATCGGCAAGCCTTAAGAGCGCTGCCGGAATGTCAACGTGGAGGCGGCGAGCCTCTTTCAAATTAATGCCAAACTTCGCTACGCGTGAGCGCTCGACGGGTATTGCACCTGGCGCAACGCCGGCACATATCAACCCGGCGGCTCTGGCAAGTACTGGAAGGCCGTCCACATTCACTGATTCATATACGAACGTGGCTCCGGAAATTAAAAAGCGGCGTCGATCAAACATCGTCGGAATACCTTTAGCAGCCGCAAGTGCAGCGATCTGAGTGCCACCGAGATAGCTTGGCAACGAATAGGGCACGTAAATCGCATCCATGCGCTCAGTTGCGACGTGGCGCTCAAAATCACTGAATTTATTGGCTACTAGTAACTTCACTGTGAATCCAAATAAGCGAAGCGCTTCTAACGCAAATTTTTTATCCGTGAGCCTGCTTAAATAATCAGAATCTGCAACCACAGCTAATACGGATGCTTTCGGCAAAAGGTCTCGAAGCAGCTCGACGCGCTTTAGATCTGCGTCGACGAAGTAACTAATGCCCGTTGCGTTAGAAGCAGACGCGTTTAGGTTGGCCACAAATTTTTCGTATTGCGGATCAGAGTGGGTTTGAAACACAACCTTCACTTTAGGTAGCAGCCGTAAGGCCGCACTCGTCAAGTAGCCGCTCGCCGCAACGACAAGAATGTCATTGGAGTCGCCAACGCTCAGTATGGTCTCGTCCGCCACAGCACCGAGAGCAACGGGTAAATATTGAAAAGGCACTCCGCGACAAGCTTTATTCGATTGCAGCAACGAGACAAATCGGTCCTCATTTGACATGCCGCGGCCCGCAACGGGATCAAGATAGACAATTTTCCTAATGCCTTCTCCACGCGCCATTGGAGAGAAGCTGGCACCCATGCAAGCGGCGCAAATAAATGCATATCCAGCCCTCATTCACCTCTCCACCCGAAAACAGTAAGCAGCCATTTACGAAATTTTTGCGCCGCTAAGTTCTTTCTCGATGAGTACCAGAATTCGGAAAAGACTCGCTAAAGAAAAGCAGTGCCGCAAGCGTACCAATTCGATCAGATATTGCCGACAAAGTCACACTGATCGGTCACCGATACCCTACCTGAACAGGTAGGACAACGTTCATTGCCTGTGCATGTGTCGCAGCTAGTGATACCGTTCCGTAGGTTCAATTTTTCTTGTCTTGGGAGGTATAGTGAACGCTTCATCAACAGAGGGTTACTGCTGGATCGCTTTGTTGCAACCGGACTTTGCGGGTGTATTGCGGTCGCTGCTTCAGGTCGAAACGGACCAGACAAAGCGCGATGCGCTCCTAATGATCATTGGCCAGCAAGTTGTGCCTATGCACGTTGTACCTCCAGACAGTGCGCTAAAGCCAGCGGCGACAACGGCAGATAAATCTATCGCGATCGCAGTTATGGGGCCCGTTTTGCCCGGTAATAACGTATGCAACGTGTCTCAACTGTTTGTAGGGCAAGGCGCTCTCGCTCTCGCTGAGGCATACGGGCTGGGCGTGGAAATTTCTTTCTACAAAAAGCATGCGCTCGCCTGTTTTCTTGTCAGAGTTACCGTCGACACCTAAATTCGCGCCTGACAATGACGAGTGCAACTGTCGCGGTCGATGGGCAAAATAATTACTTGACTCGCCCGTACGTCATGCCAAAGTTATTCGAACCGTCGGAATGTATTGCAATCCAAGAGCTTGCCGAAAAAGAAAATTTCGCACCAGGTGGCTTAATCGATCTTGTGCCTGACTACCGAATCTGCGCCGTAGCGACACTCGCAGGCACAGCAGAGACTGAGTGGATCCATCGCCGAATTCGTGATCACGTATTGACCATAAATCGCATCTGGTATCGGTTTGTACTGGATGGGCGTGATGAAGGGCTGCAAATCATGCGATACAGGACAGACGGCAAGATTGACTGGCACGCCGACCTCGGTCCGGGCGATGTGTCGACGCGTAAGCTAAGCATTACGGTTCAATTGTCTGAAGCTGACAGTTATAAGGGCGGCATGCTGGAATTTGCGGGTGATAAGTTCCCGGAAATCAGCAGTGCACAGGGAGACGCGATCATCTTCCCAAGTTATCTGGTTCATCGAATTACGCCTGTCCTTGTGGGATGCAGGCACTCTCTGGTTTCCTGGTTTCACGGCAATTCTTTCAGGTAAGGTCATGCTCATGTTTGCAAACATACCGTTTCCCGCTAGCGAATGGGCGCAGTCGAAACGCGACTGGATCGGCCTGCCTCACCCTTGGCTGCCAACCGATTGGCGTACTCGCATTGCCATACCAATTCCGCGGGACATTGGCGAAGGTGCGGAAGTATTTGCTGTGGTGAATCTTCGAGATATGCGCTCCAATAGAGCGGGCGAGATCGATCAACAAGACCAATCGATACTGCCCGAATTCTGGAAATTGTTAGGCGCGACAGTGACAAGCCCATCGGAGGATCATTGGGTTAGTCTGTACCAAAATTTCGCTTCGCCGGTGATCTTTGCGCTCAAAGATGAATTCAACCGAGCCCGGCCGTACCACTATTTACCAACGCAGGTCGCCCCGCTATTTCAACGAGGTTGGCCCGCCTATCCGAGCGGGCACGCTACCCAGTCACATCTGCTTGCGCACGCCCTCAGCCATTGTTTCCCGGATCGGGAACTCGAACTATTTGCATTGGCCGAGAGAATTTCGATCAACCGCGAAGTCGCTGGCGTACATTTTGGAACCGATTCTTTGTCTGGCGCAGAATTGGCTAGGCAACTCTTTCACGAGATATTGCTCAAATCCGAAAAATATAATCAGTCAGCTGAGTCCGCTTGCAAAGGACTGCACGCTCGGCAGCCTTAACAACACTCGTTGCCGCGCCGGTTCGACTGAAAACACATTCCTTGTTATTGTGTGGTCGTTGAATCACTAAACGTCTCCATCTTTCGGGACAGGGATGAAAAAACGCGGTGGTGAATTCCGGTTGCTGGGCGACATTGGCGCTCAACAGCTTTTCCGTAAACGGCTTATTTCATGGGGGTTGGCGGTAACAAATCGCGTTTCTCGATAAATTCAAAATACCGCGCTCAGCCCTCGTGCAGTGGTCATTTCAGCCAAAAGCTGAACGCTTGATCATTTCAACCGAACGCTTTCACGCATCTCACCATGCGCGCAAAGCTGCGCAGCGCGACGATTCGCGTCGGGCCGCGGCGCTTCAGCCTCAGCACGTCTGCTTTATCGCCAGAAACCAGATAGTGCGCGCCAGTGGCTTCGGCGCAAACGAGCAGAAAATTATCGAATGGATCCGCGACCGTTGGCAGCGGCTCCGGCGCGGCCAGCGCTTGAAGTATTGGTGAAATATTCATCGATTTCGCCTGAATCAATTCAGAACGAATTACTGAAGGTTTATCGCGGGTGAATGAGCTTCGTGCATGAAACCTTCCAACGGCGGGTGCAAGGCGTTCGGTGGAACCGCAAGCGTTCCGCCCTACTTTCAACTCCAACGTGCCACCATGCGACAATCTTCGTCCCGGCCACCCAACCAAAGCAGTACCCGATGACCGCAGACATTTCCCCCCCACCCTCCACCGCAGCCGACGCATCCGGCGCTCGCGCCTCCGCCCAGCGCGACTTGGCGGCCATGCCCGCCAGCGAACGCGTTCGTGGCCGCATCAAAGCCTCGGGCAAGCGCTTTCATGCCAACGACAACATCAGCGAATTCATCCGTACCGGTGAAGTTGATGAGTTGCAGACGGAAGTGGAATCGAAGATGCGCGAGGTGCTCAAGAGCCTTGTGATCGATACCGAGAGCGACCACAACACGCACGACACGGCGAAGCGTGTGGCGAAGATGTTTTTGAACGAGGTATTTCGCGGGCGCTACACGCAACAGCCACCGGTGACCGAGTTTCCGAATGTGGAGCACTTGAATGAGCTGATGATTGTGGGGCCGATTACGATTCGCTCGGCTTGCTCACATCATCTGTGCCCGATCATGGGGCGCATCTGGGTGGGTGTGATGCCGAACCAGCATTCCAATTTGATCGGTTTGTCGAAATACGCGCGGCTGGCAGATTGGGTGATGAGCCGCCCGCAGATTCAGGAAGAAGCGGTGACGCAGTTGGCAAATTTGTTGCAGGACAAGATTCAACCAGACGGGCTGGCGCTGGTGATGGAGGCGGATCACTTTTGTATGCAGTGGCGCGGCGTGAAGGATGTGAATTCGAAAATGATCAATAGCGTGATGCGCGGCTCATTCCTGAAAGACCCGAATTTGCGACGCGAATTTTTGGCCCTTGTTGACAATCGGAGGGCTTGATCATGTTGGTTCGCCTCACTTACACGAGCCGCGCTTCGGAAGCGCTGACCGCAGCAGCGATGGATACGATTCTTGCGTCGTCGCGCAAGAACAATCCGTCGAACGGCATTACCGGCGTGCTCTGCACCAACAACTACATTTTTTTGCAGATGCTGGAAGGCGGTCGCAAAGAAGTCAACGAAACTTACAACCGCATCGTGGCCGACAAGCGGCATCATGATGTGCAGATTTTGAACTTCGAAGAAATCACGGAGCGCAAATTTGCGGTGTGGTCGATGGGTAAGGTGAGCTTTGATCGCGTCAATATGGCGATCTTGCTGAAGCACTCTGCTAAATCCGTGCTTGATCCTTATGCGGTATCGGGAAGCGTGTCGGTGGCGCTGCTTGAGGATTTGATGGCGAACGCGAGTATTTCGTCCGGCTGATTTCGGGGTCTGTTTCGGGTTAGAAACAGCATCCGTAGTCGTCATCCTGAATGCGCGAAGGATAAATCAGTGCGCCGACCTCGCCGAACCGTGCAGCCGCAGATGCATGCCACGTGATCCTTCGCAAGTCTAAAAATGACAGATACTCCAAGGCGGGCAGTGCCCGCACTTCGCGACGCAGCAACTAAGACTTCTTGCCGTCGCCCTTCATCGCTTCGAGCTTGGCGACATCGATTTTGCTGACGAGTGATTTGACGTCGCTCATTTCGATGCCATTCGCATCGACTTCGACCATGAAACGGTTGCCGATGACCATTTGAATCTCGCCGTGCTGACCGGATTTATCCCACTTTTCGTGCAGCTTCCGACCGTCGACCGTCGACGTTTTTTCGTAACCGCTGCTGGTTTCTTTGTCCACTTCGACATTCATCCACATATTGGCGAGCGCAAACGGGCCGGCGAGTGAACCCGGATCGGTGATCTCAAATCGCACGCGCTTGTTACCGTCGGCCGTGCGGAAAGATTGCTTTGCCTCAGAAACGGAGATGCCAAAGGCGTTGTTCTTCTCGCCAGAGCTTTCTCCCTTTTCAAACCCGGCAAGCTCCTGCGGCAGGGCTTCCTTTAATTTACGGAAATCGATGGGCTCGTAGCTCGCGGCACCCGCCGCGCCAGACGCCGCACCGGCGATACCGCCCAACGCTTTCATCATGTCACCAACGGCTGCGCCAACGTCCTGACCGCCTTTAGCTGCGCCGGATTCCATGCGTTTTCCAGCCGCCTCCATGTCCTTGGCCGCTTGCTCAAGCTTTTTCATCGCCTCTTCGCGGGCGACCTGCTCCGGGCTGGGGCCGCAGGCGGTAAGCAGCGCGGCAGCGCAAAGAGAGACGACGGTTGCGGAAAGCGTGGTAATTTTCATGGGCTGAGGGTATGAATTTGCGTATCGACTAAGACGGATTTAGGAGAAAAATTGTGCCATGCTCTTGGTCTGTGTCGGTGGGGTTAGCGATAGCGACAGCGACAGCGTACCCCGACAGCCTTCGAACGTGGACACTATGACATCGGGCTTCGCTTTGGCGCACTCGACTACGAACTTTATTCGCGCGGCGGGATCAGGCCGTGCCACCCACCGTTAGCCCCTCAATACGTAACGTCGGCTGGCCGATGCCGACGGGCACGCTCTGGCCTTCTTTGCCGCATACGCCGATACCCTCGTCGAGCGCCATGTCGTTACCGATCATGGTGATTTTGGTCAAAGCATCGGGACCGTTGCCAATGAGTGTTGCGCCCTTGATCGGGTACATCAGTTTGCCGTTTTCGACTTTCCAGGCCTCGTCCATCGTGAACACGAATTTGCCGTTGGTGATGTCGACCTGACCGCCGCCGAAGTTCACGGCGTAAATGCCGTTTTCGACGCTGGCGATGATTTCCTGAGGATCGCGATCACCGCCGAGCATGTAAGTGTTGGTCATGCGCGGCATCGGCAGGTGCGCATAACTCTCCCGGCGGCCATTTCCGGTAGACGATGAACCCATCAGTCGCGCGTTCATGGTGTCCTGAATGTAGCCCTTCAAAATGCCGTCTTCGATGAGCACGGTGGCATTGGTTGGCGTACCTTCGTCGTCTACGGTCAACGATCCACGACGGTCTGGCAGCGTGCCATCGTCGAGGACGGTGACTCCCTTAGCGGCAACACGTTCGCCGATACGACCGCTGAACGCTGACGAGCCTTTGCGGTTGAAATCGCCTTCCAGGCCGTGGCCCACCGCCTCATGCAGCAGCACACCAGGCCATCCGGGCCCACAAACGACCGGCATGATGCCCGCAGGCGCAGGACGCGCGTCGAGATTAATGAGCGCCATGTCGACGGCCTCATGCGCGCGCTTGGTCATGAACGCGGTGTCCATGCGCTCGAAGCCGTAGCGCCCGCCGCCGCCAGAGCGGCCCTGCTCGCGCTTGCCGTTGTGTTCGACAATGGCCGTTACATTCAGTCGGCAAAGCGGGCGCACGTCGGACGCCACGACTCCGTCGCTGCGCATCACCAGCATGACAACGTGTTCGCAGGCCAGATTGACCATCACTTGCGTCACGCGTGGATCGCGCGCACGGGCGATAGCTTCAGTCTCGCGAAGCAGTGCAATTTTCGCGTCATCGCTAATTGACGCCAGCGGATCGGCAGCGGTGTAGAGCGATGATGCAACGCGACTTGGCGGCATGGCAATGGACGCACTCTGGCCCGCACGACCAATGGCGGCCACCGTGTTTGCAGCAGTCGTGATCGAGGCCAGGCCAATATCGCCTGAGTAGGCGAACGCTGTTTGCTCGCCGGTAATCGCGCGCACGCCGACGCCAGACTCAATCGAAAAGCTGCCGCTCTTGACGATGGATTCTTCTAGCGACCAGGACTCCGATTTGTGATGCTCAAAGTACAAATCAGCAAATTCCACACCGCGCGAAGTCAGCCCGCCCAGCGTGCTGGCGAGTTGATCGAGCGAGAGATTGGCGGGGGTGAGAAGCAGCGATTGCGCGGTAGCGAGTGAAGCAGACATCTAGGGGGTTCTAAAACAGCAAATACAGGGATGAGTGAGGGTAGCACAGGTATAACCCGCGCCCTCGCCCGTGCCCGCGCCGCCCCGCGAGCGTAGGATCGCCGCCTACGCCAGGTGTTTTTTAAAATGCTCCAGCGTGCGATCCCACGACAGTTTGGCGGCGGTTTCGTCGTAACGCGGCGTGGAGTTGTTGTGAAAGCCGTGCTGCGTGCCAGCGTAAGTGTGCGCCTCAAACTTCGCGCCCGACGCTTTCAGGGCAGTCTCATAGGCGGGCCATGTGCCGTTAACGCCGGGATCGGTCGCGGCGAAGTGAATGAGCATTGCGGCTTTGATGTTCGGTACTTTTGACGTTTCCGCCGCTGCGCCGTAGTACGGAGCCGACGCCTGCAGGTCTGCGCCCATCGTCGCGGCGAGATAGTTGCTCGTTCCGCCACCCCAGCAAAAGCCGGTGACGCCGAGTTTGCCAGTGGACAGTTTGTGCGCCTTGAGCCACTTCGCGCCGTTCAGCATGTCGGTGCGCAGCTTGGCCTGATCGAGTTTGCCCTGCATCGTCCGGCCATCGTCGTCATTGCCTGGATAGCCGCCAAGCGGCGCGAGGCCGTCCGGTGCCAGCGCGAGAAAGCCCGCCGCAGCGGCGCGGCGCGCGACGTCTTCAATGTAGGGATTCAAACCGCGATTTTCGTGAATGATCAGCACACTGGGAAACGGGCCGGCACCAGCCGGTTGCACGAGGTAGCCGCGCATCGTGTCGCCGTTCCCGCCAGGTGACGGGTAGGTGACGTAAGACGCTTTGATGCGCGGGTCGGTGAACGAAATGGTTTGCGCTTTGGCATACTGCGGAAGCAACGACGTGGCCATGGCAAGCGCGGGGATGCCCAGTGCGGCGAGCGCACCGGCGCGTTTTAGGTATTCGCGGCGATCAATCTTGCCGTGGCAATATTCGTCGTACAAATCGTAGACGCGCTGGTCAATTTCGATCTGGGTGATGCCAGTGTTGCTCATGCTTAATCTCGGATGAAACGGTGGAGCCGCACTGTAGCGCGTTGTCGCTGAAATCGATACCGGGTTACTAGAAATATTGCAATCAACTTTTTTATGAAAGCGCTATTTCATGAGGGCTGGATGCTCATATTGACGATAGTCGATAAAGTTGATTTATCGCGTCTAGCCCCTATATCAACGTCGTTTGGCGAAAAAGCTGATCCATTCACTGCGCTGCCGCGAAGTCGGACAGCGGCTACCGTTTCCCGAGATAAGTAGCAATCACCCGTTCGTCATGCAACAAATCCACTGCCTTGCCTTCGAGGGAGAGTTCACCGGTTTCCAGCACGTAGCCGTAATCGGCCGTTTGTAGCGCGGCGCGCGCGTTTTGCTCGATCAGCAGCACCGACAAACCGGTCTCCCCCAGCTTGGTGATCGTCAGGAGGATGTCCCGCGTGATGAGTGGAGCGAGACCAAGGCTCGGCTCGTCCAGCAGCAACAATTTCGGTTTACCCATGAGCGCGCGGCCCACCGCGAGCATCTGCCGCTCCCCGCCCGAGAGCGTGCCCGCCAGCTGCGGCTGGCGCTCTTTCAT
Organism: Burkholderiales bacterium; assembly: GCA_025354165.1. Taxonomy (GTDB): domain Bacteria; phylum Pseudomonadota; class Gammaproteobacteria; order Burkholderiales; family Casimicrobiaceae; genus Casimicrobium. The sequence goes on from JANXNI010000045.1 coordinate 113,892, forward strand.
GCGTGGAAACAGCGCGAATACCTCCTCCAGCGTGTTCGCCAGTGCGGCGCGGGATTCGCCTGCGCGGCGACGTGCGAAACCACCGAGTTCGAGGTTTTCCAGCACTGTCATTTCGGCGAACAGCTCGCGCTTTTCAGGCACCAGTGACATACCCATACGCACCAGCGCTTCGGTGTCTTTGCCGTCGATTCGATCACCGGCAAAACGAATCGCCCCGTGCGAAGGGAGCAAGCCCATGATCGCGCCAAGCAACGTGGTTTTGCCTGCACCGTTTGGTCCGATCACGGTCGCGATTTTTCCGGCAGGTACCGACAGCGACACGCCGCGCACGGCTTCGACTTGACCATAGGCCACGTGAAGATCGGAGACTTCAAGCAATGCGTCGCTCACCTCATGCTCCCAGATACGCTTCGCGAACCGCCGGGTCGGCCTGCACCGCCTCCGGCAAGCCCTGAGCAAGCTTCTGGCCAAAATTAAGTACGACCAGCCGATCCACGAGGCCCATCACAAAATCCATGTCGTGTTCGACCAGCAGCACCGTCATGCCCTCATCTTTCAGCCCGCGAATGAGTTTTGCCAACTGTTCTTTCTCGGCAAAGCGCAAACCGGCCGCAGGTTCGTCGAGCAACAACAAAATTGGGTCAGACGCCAGCGCACGCGCAATTTCCACAATGCGCTGCTTGCCCAGCGGGAGACTGCTCGCAGCGTCGTGCGCGTGCGCGGCAAGTCCGACGCGCTCTAGCTGACGCATAGCCTCAGCAAGGGCCGCGGCTTCGTCTTCGCGATTGAACTTGAGCGCAGAAGCAAGAATGCCCTTAGTGCCGCGCAGATACGCTCCCAGCGCGACGTTTTCGACGACCGTCATTGTCGCTACGAGTTTGACGTGCTGAAACGTGCGTGCGAGACCGAGCTTTGAAATCGTACTGGCCGTCTGGCCGATCAACTCCTGCCCCATAAATTTGATCGAACCGGAGGTGGCATCTAGCGCACCGGAGATCAGGTTGAAACAGGTGCTCTTGCCAGCACCATTGGGGCCGATCAGACCGACGACTTCACGCGCATTGACGTTGAACGAAACGTCATTGACCGCAACCAAGCCGCCAAATGTTTTTCGTGCGGTGTTCACGTCGAGCACGGGCGAATCGGCGACCGGCATGGTGCGATGCTGCAGGCGATCCGCCGCAGCCGGTAGCGCCCGTTTTGCTTGCGGCACAAAGTGCTGCAAGTACGGCAACAAGCCATCTCGCGCGTATTGCAGCATTACCACCAGCAGAATGCCAAACACGATGATCTCGAACTGACCCGCCTCACCGATGATTTGGGGCAACAAATCCTGAAGCCATGTTTTGAGCAGTGTGATCAAAGTTGCGCCGAGCACTGCGCCCCAAACGCTCGTCGCGCCGCCGACTACCGCCATAAACAAATATTCGATACCCTGATTGATGCCAAACGGCGTCGGATTGACGAAGCGCTGCAAGTGCGCGTACAGCCATCCGGAAATGCAGGCGAGCAGCGCAGCAATGACAAACACCGCCGTTTTCATGCGACCGGGATGGACACCGAACGCCTCGATCATCGTGCTTCCTTGCTTCAAGGCACGGATCGCGCGGCCTGGTCGCGAATCAAGCAGGTTGGCGACGCACCACAGCGCCGCAAGCACGACCAGCCAGATGAAATAGTAGAAGTGAGATTCCTTCAGCAATTCGAAGCCGAAAATCGAGACGGGTGGCACGCCGGTCAGGCCGGTAAATCCGCCAAAACTCTCGATGGTTCCCATCAGGAAAAAAAGCGAAATGCCCCACGCGATGGTTGCCAGCGGCAGGTAATGACCGCCCATGGACAACGTAATGATGCCAAGCACATAGCCAATCACCAGCGTGATGCCAAGCGCAATCGGCAACGTGATCCACGGCGAAAAACCATACTGCGTCGTCAGCACCGCCGTGGTGTAAGCCCCGAGGCCGACGAAGGCGGCTTGCCCGAAACTGGTTTGTCCGGCAACGCCGGTCAGCAACACGAGGCCCAGCGCAACGAGGCTGTAGAGGCCGATGTAATTGAGCAGGGTGACGTAGAACGGGGGGGCGATCTGCGGCGCAATTCCGATGACAGCAACGACGATTGCGACGAGGATGCGCGGGTTCACGTCACTCTTCCTCGTGATGCGTTGTCGTGAACGACCGCCACAGCAGCACGGGAAGGATCAGCGTGAACACGATCACTTCTTTGTACGCACTGGCCCAGAATGAAGAGAAAGCCTCGACCAGCCCGACAAAAATAGCGCCGCCCGCAGCAATCGGATAGCTTGCAAGGCCGCCGACAATCGCGCCCACGAAGCCCTTGAGCCCGATCAAAAATCCCGAGTCGTAATAGACCGTAGTGATCGGCCCAATCAACAAACCAGACAACGCGCCAATGGCCGCAGCAAGGGTGACGCTCAAGCTTCCAGCAAAATTGGGGCTGATGCCTACGAGCCTTGCGCCTGTTCGATTGGCGGCGGTCGCACGCAGCGCCTTGCCGAACAACGTGTACTTGAAAAACAGCGCCATCGCGACGACGAGGCCGACGGTAAAGGCATAGACGAGCAGGCTTTGCCCGGACACATTCATGCTGCCGAGCGCGAAAGTTGATCCAGTGAACGCAGATGTGCGCGCACCTTCGGCACCAAAGAACAAAAGCCCCAGTCCGGTCAACACAAAATGCACGGCAACGGAGACGATCAAGAGTGTCAGCACTGGCGCTGTAGCAACCGGCTGGTAGGCGAGTCGATAGATCGCGGGCCCCATCGAGGTGACCGCAATCACGGTGGCCGCAACCTGCAACGCAAAGCCCGCCTGCATGGCAAACACCGCCCAGACAATCGCCGCAGCGATCACACAAGGCAGCGCCGACGCCGCCATCGCTCGTAGCATTCGCCCGGGCTCTTTGCGGTAGGCAACGATCTCGGCAAGCAGCACCGTAGCCGCTAAAGCGATCAACAACCAAACCGTGCCCGGCAACTTGTTCTGCTCGAACGACGCCAGCGTGAGCACAGTGAACGCAACGAACTCGCCCTGCGGAATGAAGATCACTCGCGTCACCGCGAAGACGAGCACCAGCGCCAACGCCAGCAGGCAATAAATCGCGCCGTTGGTCAGGCCGTCCTGAGTCAGCAGCGCGGCGATTGAAAAGTCCATGGCGCCTTCTTTCAGCGTCGCTTGATTCGCCTCGCTCCCGGGGAGCGAGGTCCTACGTGCCTACTGGGTGCCTATTTCGCGCCCGCCAAAGCCCATTTGCCGTCTTTGATCATGAACATGGCGCGGCCACGGTTATCGAGGCCGTTGTGATCCAGTGCGGACATATTGAACACGCCATGAACACCGGCAACGTCTTTGGTGTTCTCAAGCGCGTTGCGCAGTGCAAGGCGGAATTCCTTAGTGCCCGGTTTCGCCGTTTTCAGCGCTTCCGGCACCGCTTTGTTGAGCACAATGTACGAGTCCCAGGCATGGCCGCCGAACGTGGTGCGCGGGCCGAACTTGGCTTCATATTGCGTGATGTAGTCCTTGGCAACCTTCTTGATCGGATTGCTGTCGGGCAGTTGCTCATACGCGAGCATCGGACCTGCGGGCAAGAACGAGCCATTGCCATCTTTGCCGACGACGCGCAGGAAGTCAGAGTTGCCGACGCCGTGCGTTTGATAGATGCGTCCTTTGTAACCGCGCGCCACCAGCTCTTTATGCGGCGTAGCAGCGGGAGTGCCCGATCCGACGATCAGAATCGCTTGCGGATTCGCAGCCATGAGCTTCAACACCTGCCCCGTAGTGCTGGCATCGGTACGACTGAAGCGCTCAATCGTGTCCATCTTGATACCTGCGGTGGCTGCCGAGCGCTTCATCTCAACGAGCCAGCCTTCGCCGTACGCGTCGTTGTAGCCAATGAAACCCATCGTCGTGATGCCCGCCGCTTTAGCGTGCACCGCCACCGCGTCAGCCATCAATGAGTCGTGCTGCGAAACCTTGAACACCCATCGCGTTTTCGGGTTGGCCGGGTCAACAATACGTGCGGAACCGCCGAGCGAAATATTTGGCGTTTCGCCTTCGGCGACCACATCGATCATCGCCATCGCGTTAGGCGTGGTGGTCGAGCCGATGATGACGTCAACCTTGTCCTCAGTAATCAGTTTTTTGGTGTTGGTGACAGCCTTCGTCGTGTCAGAGGCGTCGTCAAGCACGATGTAGGTCACGTCGATTCCGCCGATTTTCTTCGGCCAAAGATCGATCGTATTTTTCTCTGGGATGCCGAGCGAGGCGGCGGGCCCGGTTAGCGAAAGCGTCGCACCTACTTTTAGTTGCGCGTTTGCGGCTGACGCTACAAGGGTTGCTGCGATTGCAGCGCAAAGAATTCGAACCATAAAAACCTCCTTTGACATTCCGGAATCAATAACTTAATTATTAGTTATCGCTTATAAGCAATTATCCAACAGCCCGAGCTGTTTGACAACACAGTATCGTCGAAAAAAGCTACTGGACAGTCGCAATCGCACAAGTGTAAACCCCCAAAATTGAAAAACCGACCAAGCGGTCGGTTTTCGTGAATCAAGCGTACGTGACGCTATTTCTTGAGGTTATCGCGAATTTCACGCAGCAACAGCACGTCTTCCGGCGTCGCGGCGGGGGCCGGAGCAGGTTCCGCTTTTTTCATCTTGTTCATTGCTTTAACCATCATAAAAATGATCCAAGCCAAAATGAGGAAGTTAATCAGGATCGTAATGAAATTGCCATAGGCGAACGTAGCAATACCGGCCTTCTTGAGATCCGCAAGCGTGGTGAGCTTGTTCGGGTTGTCGCCCAACACAATCAGCATGTTGGAGAAATCAAAGCCTCCAAATAGCTTGCCAACAATCGGCATGATCAGGTCGCCCACAATCGAATCGACGATCTTGCCGAACGCGCCGCCAATGATGACGCCGACCGCTAAATCCATCACGTTGCCTTTGAGTGCAAAGGTCTTGAATTCATCCATCATCGACATGATTTATTTTCTCCTTGAACGATTTGAAATGACGGCAGCTAGATCGCTGCGTCCCCAGTTTCCCCCGTGCGAATGCGCAACACCTGCTCCACATTGGACACAAAGATCTTGCCATCGCCGATTTTGCCGGTCCGTGCGGCTTTGACGATGGCCTCAACGACGCGATCAACGTCACCATCCGCAATGATCAATTCAACTTTGGTTTTTGGCAAAAAATCAACCACGTACTCGGCACCGCGATAGAGCTCCGTGTGACCGCGTTGGCGGCCAAACCCTTTGACTTCAGTAACCGTTAGCCCCGTCACCCCGGCTTCTGCCAATCCTTCGCGCACCTCGTCAAGCTTGAACGGCTTGATAATGGCTTCTACCTTTTTCATGCGATCTCCTGCATCGTAAGCATTTAAATTTTCTGCGAGTATGCCAGACGATACAACGGCGGCAAATTATGTCGCGAAAGTTGTGCGCGCGATGTGTATTCGAGAATTTACGGACGAATCCTAGTTTGAGTCAGGCACCACCGCAGTCACTTCAATTTCAACTTTGGCCCGCGTCTCCACAAGCCGCGAAACCTCAACGCAACTCATCGTCGGGAAGTTGCGTCCGATCACTTCGCGATACACCGCGCCCAGCTCCTTTAGTCGTGCCACGTATTCGTCACGATCCACGATGTACCAGGTCATGCGCACCATATGTTCGGGACCGGCATTCGCTTCCCGCAGCACGGCGACGATATTTATCAGGGCTTGACGCGTTTGCGCAATGAAATCATCGGTCTCGAACGCTCGCTGCCCATTCCAGCCGATTTGTCCGCCGACGAAAACCATCGTGCCGCGCGCCGCGATGCCGTTGGCGTAGCCTTTTGGCGATAGCCATTCGGGGGGGTGAAGCAATTTCATTTTTTAGTCTCACTCTGGCGCAGCCGATGTCGCTGCAATTTTCCAGTTTCGGTACGCGGCAGGCTCGCGACGAATTCAATCTGGCGTGGGTACTTGTAGGGGGCAAGATTGGATTTCACGAAATCCTGCAGGTTGATGCGTAGCGCGTCATCGGCCACGGCGTCAGCTTTCGCCACGATGAAAGCCTTGACGATCATTCCTCGTTCAGCATCTGCCTCACCGATCACCGCGCATTCCGCCACGGCCACATGTTGCGCCAGGCAGTTCTCCACTTCCGGGCCTGCCACGTTGTAGCCTGCAGTAATGATCATGTCGTCATCACGTGCCTGATAGAAAAAATAGCCATCAGCATCCATCAAGAACGAGTCGCCGGGATAGTTCCAACCGTTCCTGACGTAGTTCTTCTGGCGCGTTTCGTCGAGATATTTGCAACCCGTGGGGCCGATGACAGCGAGCTTGCCGACCGTTCCGGGAGGCAATGGATTGCCGATTTCGTCGACAACCTGCGCCTTGTAGCCTGGGACAACTTTGCCGATAGCGCCGCGCCTCACTTCGCTTTCGGCACTGGAGATGAAGATGTGAAACATCTCGGTAGCGCCGATGCCGTCCAGTATTTCGATGCCCGTCGCCTGCTTCCATAATTGTCGCGTCGCGTCCGGCAAACCTTCGCCCGCGCTCACGCACGTGCGCAGCGTCGGCATGGGCGTTTTTTCAGCGAACGCGGCCATGCGCCGATAGAAAGTGGGCGCCGTATAGCAAATCGATGCGCCAACGTGATTGATCGTTTTCACCATCAACTCGGGCGTGTAACCTGTGTCCGGAAAATACACACTGGCCCCGGCCCACATCGGGAATACCAGCATGCCGCCCAGGCCGAACGTGAACGCCAGTGGCGGTGAGCCAACAACGATGTCATCAGGTGTTGCCCGCAATACATGACGCGGCCACGTTTCGCACGCAGCCAAGACATCTCGGTGCGAATGCAACGCCGCCTTGGGCGCACCAGTGGTGCCGCTGGTGAACGCCATCAGCGCAATGTCGTCGCCGTGGGTTTTTACTGCCAACGACGCGTTGCTTTTACCGTCAGCAGCGCGCTTGGTGTCGCCAAACGTGACGATACGACTGAGCACCGGACATTGCGTTTGCGCGATTTGCAATTCTTCGGTCAATGCATCGGCACAGAGCGCAAACGAAACCTGTCCTTTGGCAATCACATCGGTGAGTTCGCGAGCACGCAGCATGGGCATCGTCGCCACCGCAATCAATCCAACCTTGACCACCGCGAGCCACGCTACCGCCATGTCGATGCTGTTTCCACCGCGCAGAAGCACCCGGTTTCCCGACATGAGACCGTAGTCCTCGATCAGGGCGCTACCAAGCTGGTTTACGCGATTGAGCACCTGAGCATACGTCAGCGATTCGCGCGCATCGCGCAGCAAAATGCGCTCACCGTTACCCTTCGCTACATTGCCATCGAGCAACTCAACCACGGCGTTCAGCTGCACAGGAAATTGCAATTCCGGTGTCTCAAAAATAAGCTGCGGGAGGTCACTCGCAGCAGGCATGCGGCCATGCACGAATCGATCAGTTTGTGTGCTCACTTTTCTCCCTTCCGCAACAACAATCAGGGCACTACTGACAATTCATTATTAGCGGTGCCCACCATCCGTTTTATGTTGACTAATTACCCTCAAACACTGGCTTCTGTTTCGCAGCAAACGCGTGAAACGCGCGATGAAAATCCTGGGTCTGCATGCAGATCGCCTGAGCTTGCGCTTCTGCCTCGATCGCCATGTCGATGGTCATCGACCACTCCTGATGCAGCATGGTTTTAGTCATGCCGTGCGCAAAATTGGGGCCCGCGACCAATGACTCAGCGAGTTTGGTCGCGTCAACAACAAGCGCCTCGGAAGCGTGCAAAGCATTGAAAAATCCCCACGCCAAGCCTTCATGTGCCGTCATCGCTCGCCCGGTGAACAGCAACTCTGCTGCGCGTCCCTGCCCGATCATGCGCGGCAGCAAGGCGCACGCCCCCATATCAGCGCCCGCCAACCCCACACGCGTGAACAAAAACGCCGTCTTCGCACCGGGCGTCCCCAGTCTCATGTCACTCGCCAGCGCTATCATCGCGCCGGCGCCAGCACAGATACCGTCTACGGCCGCGATCACCGGTTGTGGACAGTTTTTGATTGCTTTAACCAGATCACCCGTCATTCGCGTAAACGCAAGCAACTCTGGCATCGACATTTTTGTTAGCGGCCCGATGATCTCGTGAACATCGCCGCCAGAACAGAAATTCCCGCCTTCACCGCTCAGGATGACCGCCTTGATGTCAGTCGCGTAGACCAGATCGCGAAACAGATTGCGCAGCTCCGCGTACGAATCAAACGTTAGCGGATTCTTGCGATCCGGACGATTAAGCGTGACATGTGCAATACGTCGCTCGGCTTCTCCTGATGTGGTGAAGCGAAAGTGCGTGGCCGTGTAATTCGCTAGGGGGCGAAAGCCGTTCGCCATCGGATTGTTTACGTTCAAAGTACCGCCTCCGCTGCGTTGATATGGTGTTTCACTTTGCCGAGCAGCGCGTGCAGAGCCTCAACCTCTCGTTCGTTCAGGCCCGCGAGCGACTCTACGATCCAGCCCTCATGAACGCTGGCCATTTCGGCAAACGCTTTTTTTCCGGCAGGCGTCAATCGGATCAGCAGTGCACGTCGATCACCTTCGAGCGGCACCCGTTGCACCATGCCTTCCGCCTCCAGCTGATCGGTGATGCCGGTCACATTGCCGCCCGTCACCATCATGCGCCGCGACAGCTCGTTCATCTTCAGGCCATCAGGCGCGCGTTCCAGCTGCGCCATCAAATCGAAGCGCGGCAGCGTCGTCTCAAATTGCTCGCGAAGGCGCGCTCTGACCTGTTGCTCAATGAGCTGCGTACAGGTCAACAGGCGCAGCCACAAACGCAGCGCATCATGGTGGTCTTCACGGGCACGTGCTTCAAGATCCATCGTTCACTGCTCCAACTGAATCGCTGCGATTTCCGCGGCGCTCAAGCCAGCGAGCGTCGCCGCTACGGCCTTATCCTTCGCCAAATTCCGATAAAGCTGATCGCGCCCACTCAAATACTGCTTCGGCCAATCAATCGCCTGACTTCCGAGTTTTGCAGCCTCGTGCAACGTCCAGGCGGGATCGGCGAGATGCGGTCTCGCCACCGCACACAAATCTGCACGCCCTGCGGCAATGATGCTGTCAACGTGATCGGCCTCAAACACCGAGCCGACGGCAATCGTACGAATGCCCACTTCGTTACGGATACGATCCGCGAACGGTGTCTGATACATGCGACCGTAGACCGGTTTGGCATCGCGCGTGGTCTGTCCCGACGATACGTCGATGAAGTCTGCGCCTGCCGCTTTGAACAATCGCGCGACAACAATCGCGTCATCCGCCGTATTGCCACCGGGTGCCCAATCGTGCGCCGAAATGCGCACACTCATCGGCAACTGGTCCGGCCACGCTGCGCGCACCGCACGGAAAACTTCGAGCGGATATCGGCAACGATTTTCGATGCTGCCACCGTACTCGTCCGCGCGGTGATTAGTCAGCGGGCAGATAAATGACGACAGCAAGTAGCCATGTGCACAATGCAACTCAAGCCAGTCGAATCCGGCATGCGCGGCGCGCTCCGTTGCGGCGACAAACTGCGCTGTCACGTCGCGCATGTCGTCCGCTGTCATGGCTTTTGGTATTTGATTTTGCGGACCGTAGGGCACGGCGCTCGCGGCCAGCAGCGGCCAGTTGTCCGCGACCAGCGGTTCATCAGCGGTCTCCCAGCCCAGCTGCGTCGAACCTTTCGGCCCGCTGTGACCGATCTGCATGCCAATCTTTGCGCACGTGGAGGCATGTACGAAACGCACAATGCGACGCCACGCCTGCATCTGTACATCATTCCACAGACCGGGACAGCCCGTAGTGATGCGTCCCTCCGCCGATGGGCAGGTCATCTCGGCGAACACGAGCCCTGCCCCCCCCAACGCTCGCGCACCGAGGTGCACGAGGTGAAAATCCTGTGGCACGCCGTCGACAGCCGAGTACATCGCCATTGGGGAAACAACAACGCGGTTTTTTAGAGTGATGCTGCGGGCGGTTAGGGGCAGCAACATTGGCGGCACTGTAGCCCCTCTCCCTTGAGGGGAGAGGGGTGGGGGCGAGGGGACCAAATTGCTCGCCATCCACCGCTCGTATCCCCCTAACCACTTCGCGTCCCGTTCGCGCAAATTCTCATGACTGATCCGCTGTGATCGCGTGAGCAGCGAATACGCAAACTGCTCCACTTCCATCGCGGTGTAGCGATCCACATTCTCAAACCACTCCGTGGAGTTGCGCGCGGCGTTCTGAATCTTTAGCACTTCAACCGAACGCACAGCCTCGTAAGCCGCCAACGTTCCGCGCACGTCGTGCTCCCCGCGCGACGCGAACGCGCGCGCGAGCTCAATTGCATCTTCAAGCGCCAGCTTCGTCCCCGAGCCAATCGAGAAATGCGCTGTGTGTGCGGCGTCGCCCATAAGCACAACAGGAATGTCCCCGTTCCAGTGCGTCCAAGCCTTACAAATCACGCGCGGGAAGCGAATCCAGATCGCCGAACCGCGCAGATGTGCCGCATTGGTCATCAGGGCATTGCCATCGAGATATTTCGCGAACAGTTGTTCGCAAAAAGCGACGGCTTCCGGCTGCTCCATCTTGTCCAGCCCGTGCGCCTGCCACACCACTTCCGGCGTTTCCACAATGAAAGTCGATGTCTCGTCGTCGTACTTGTACGCATGCGCCTGAAACCAGCCGTGCTCGGTTTGCTCGAACGCAAACGTGAAGGCGTCGAACGTTTTCTTCGTGCCCATCCATACGAAACGACACTGCCGCAAATCGATGTCTGGCTGATAGGTCTTGGCGTAGCGCGTGCGGATGCGGCTATTCAGCCCATCTGATGCGATCACCACCTCAGCCCCGAAATCAGCTGCCAGCGCTTGATCGTCCGTTACATCGGTCTCGAATACCAGTTCGACACCCAGATCGAGGCAGCGCTGCTGCAAAATGTTCAGTAACCGCTTGCGCCCAATGCCGCAGAAGCCGTGCCCGCCCGAGCGCACCGTGCGTCCACGAAAGTGCACATCGATATCGTCCCAGTGATTGAACGCATCGCCGATCTGGCCAGCGGTCACCGGATCAGCGACACGCAAATTGCCCAGCGTCTGATCAGAAAACACGACGCCCCAGCCGAACGTATCAAACGGACGATTGCGCTCCACCACACGGATGACATGCTGCGGGTTTTGCAGCTTCATTAACAACGCAAAGTACAAACCCGCCGGGCCACCACCGATGCAAAGGATGCGCATGTTGCCCCGAATTCGTTTCGCTCAATTAGCTTAAGCATTGATTATTGACATCTAAATTAATGACGTCAAGCAAAGCCTGAAATTTATACAACTTAATCCTGAATCAACACCTGGATAGGGGATAGCGACCGATTATTGACAATATCGACAAATAGTATTTTGCCGCTCTAGCGCTTGCACATACGCGACTTAACACGAAAGTTACTTGTGTAGATCACAACCAATCATCGCGTCGAATTCGTAGGATCGCGCAACCGCTGACTAAACCACCACATATGCCCCTCCGGATCGTGCGCACCGTAGCTGCGGTCAGACCAATACGCTTCGCCGTAGTCATGCACCGAGGGTTCATCCACGATCTTCGCGCCGAGCTTGCGCGCCTGCTCGCAATGCGCGTCGACATCGTCGACGTAGAGCAGGAGGCTTTGCGTGTTACCGGTCGCCGTCAACGGGCTCATCATCGGCGCACCAAACTTCACGTCCAACCCGAGGCGCTCCGTCCCGACCATCACCACGCCATCGTCACCATAGGTCAATTCGCTGTGATCAATACGCCCACCCTCGCCCTCAACCTTCAAGCGAATCTCAAACCCAAACGCAGCACATAACCATTCAATCATCGCCCCTGCATCGCGATAATAGATCGCAGATGAAATACGCGGCCAGCCTTCGGGAGTGGGTTTCATTGGCGTTTCTTTGTAGAGCTGAATGGACTTCGTATTTTGTTAACCGTTAGCCAAGCCGTCAATCATAGGAATGAAAATCATAAAAACTGGACTCAACGACTTTCGGATGTCGGCTGTGGCAATTGCCGTCACAGGTTAATGATCGAATGAAGCGCTACTCCCGCCACCCGTTAGTAATCGGATAGCGCCAATCTCGCCCATAGGCGCGCGGCGTAACGCGCGGGCCGACGGGCGCTTGTCTGCGCTTGTATTCGTTGATGCGGAGCAGGCGCACAACCTTGTCGACATCCGCTTTCGGCAGCCCTCGCGCAACGATCTCTGCTGCGCTCAGATTGTGTTCAACAGACAGCGACATGATCTCGTCAAGCACCGGATATTCCGGCAGCGAGTCCTGATCCGTTTGATCGTGGCGCAGCTCGGCCGATGGCGGTCTGGTGATTACTCGCTCGGGGATCACGCGGCCCAGCGAGTTGCGGTAGTTGGCGAGTTCATAGACGAGCTCTTTGTCGCAATCCTTGAGCACACCGAAGCCGCCCGCCATGTCGCCGTACAGCGTGGCATAGCCGGTCGTCATCTCACTCTTGTTGCCCGTGGTGAGGACGAGGTTGCCGGTTTTGTTTGAAATGCCCATGAGGATGGTGCCGCGAATACGCGATTGCAGGTTTTCCTCGGACGCGTCGACCGGGTAACCCTTGAACTGATCCGCGAGCGCGGCTTCGAACGCTTCGTACACCGGTTCAATCGGGATTTCGTCGTAGCGAATACCTTGCACGCCCGCCATCCAGCGCGCATCTTCAAGGCTGATATCGGCGTTGAATTTTGACGGCAACATGACGCAGCGCACGCGATCCCGACCGAGCGCATCGACGGCGATGGCGAGCACGACGGCGGAATCGATGCCGCCGGACAATCCGAGTACGATGCCGGGGAAGCGATTCTTGTTGATGTAGTCCTTGACGCCCAGGACGAGCGCGGAATAGACGTTGGCTGCGGTGGTTGGCAGACTGTTGTAGCGCACCGGTTTGGGGTCGACGCCGTTGAATTCAACGACCGCAGTTGCCTCAACGAATCCCGGCAAACGTTGCGTGACTTCGCCCGCGCCATTCATCACAAACGATTGACCGTCATAGACGATTTCGTCTTGTCCGCCAACGAGATTGCAGAATAGGATCGACAGGCCCTGTTCCGTCGTGCGTGCTTTGCATGCGCCTTCACGCGCGGCCAGATGTTCGGTATCGTAAGGCGAGCCGTTGATCACGGCCAACACTTGTGCACCTGACGCTTTGGCGAGCGCCGATGCGCGCGGCAACCACACGTCTTCGCAGATCAACACGCCCACTTGAAGACCACCGATTTCAGCAACGGTTGCCGTTGTCCCCTGCAGGAAATAACGTTTGTCGTCGAAAACCGAATAGTTCGGCAACTCCATCTTGCGATAAATCGCTTCGATCTTCCCGCCTCGAAGTACCGCCGCTGCGTTGTAGAGTCCGGTTTCATCGCGCCACGGCACGCCGACAATGGCAGCCAGCTTGGGCGGAAGCTTCTCGGCAAGCACTTCGACCTCCGCCTTGCAGGCGGCAACGAAAGACGCCTTTAAGAGCAAATCCTCCGGCTGGTACGAGCAGATGGATAGCTCAGAAGTGAGCAACAAATCCGCACTGACGGCTGCGGCTGACAGCCCCGCGTCGAGGATTTTGGCGGCGTTCCCTTTAAGATCGCCTACGAGGAGGTTGAGTTGGGCTAAGACGGCTTTCATGGGTGAGATTGTAGGGGCCTGCAAGACGTAGGCGTGCGCTCGCACCATCAAAAAAGCGCCGTCATTCTCGCGACGAAGTCGCGGGAATCCAGAATGGTCACCCAGCGCGACCCGTGGCGTAGCGCAACCATTCTGGATTCCCGGCGCTCCGCGCCAGGAATGACGGCATGTGAGGTGTGCTTCTAATTGGCCTCATCAACTACGGCAGAATGCATGTAATGCAAATCGAAGTTGTTGATTCGCTTGCGACCATTCCGGCGCAAGAGTGGGATGCCCTGGTGGCTCTGGCGGGTGGTAATGTGTTTCTCTCGCACGCATACCTACATGGCTTGCACGCCACGGGCTGCGCTACTGCGCGAGCGGGTTGGCAACCGTGCTACCTGATAGCTCGTGACGGCACCAAGCTTGTTGGTGCGCTGCCGCTCTATCTCAAGGCGCATTCGTACGGTGAGTACGTCTTTGATTGGGCTTGGGCAGATGCCTATAAGCGCGCAGGGGGCAATTACTACCCCAAGCTCTTATCCGCTGTGCCGTTCACACCCTGCGGTGGGCCGCGTGCGCTGGCCGTAAATGCTGAAATTCGTGACACGCTGTTGAAGGCGGCCATCAACTACGCGAAGGATCTGGGCGTATCGAGCCTGCATGTGCTTTTCCCACCGGAGGACGAAGCAAAAGCGTGGCAGGACGCGGGGCTCATGCTGCGTCAAGGCGTACAGTTTCATTGGGAAAATCGGGGGTTCACGGACTTCGACGCGATGCTCGCCAGCATGACGCACGACAAGCGAAAGCGCATCAAACAGGATCGTCGCTATGTGGCCGAGGCTGGCGTGAAGTGGCGAGTTTCGCGCGGCGCAGAAATTAGCGATACCGATTGGAACTTCTTCTACCGCTGCTACGATTCGACCTACCGCGCCCATATGTCCACGCCGTATTTGTCGCTGGAATTCTTTCAACGACTGGGTCGTGATTGTGACGGTGCTGCCGTACTTTTTGTAGGCGAGCGCGACGGTGAACCACTTTGTACATCGCTATGCATCGCCAGCGGTGACACGGTTTATGGTCGCTATTGGGGCACGTTAGAACCGCTGAAATCATTGCACTTTGAGGCTTGCTATTACCAGCCAATCGAGTGGTGCATTGCAAACAAGTTTCAGCATTTTGAGGGCGGAGCACAAGGTGCGCACAAGCTTGCGCGCGGACTCCTGCCGACGGCAACCTATTCGGTGCACTGGCTAGCCGATCAACGCTTCGCGGCAGCCGTCGATGACTATCTGGCGCGCGAAACGATCGGTGTCGCACACACACTTGAAGAACTGGGCGAGAGTTCGCCTTTCAAAGATTGAAAGTCTTCTACACCGATCACTTTGTGCTTCCGCTACCGGAAGGTCATCGCTTTCCGATGCAGAAATATTCGCTGCTGCGCGAAGCCGTACAAGCCTTCGCGCCCGAGGCGCTGGAGGTCGCTCCGGCGGCAAAGGACGAAGAACTGCAGCTTGCCCATGACCCTGCCTATGTTGACCGCATGTCGAACGGCACGCTCACAGCAACAGAAATTCGGCACATTGGCTTCCCGTGGAGTCCTTTCATGGCGGAACGGGCTCGGCGCTCTGCGGGAGCGACACTCGCCGCATCTAAAGCGTCGCTAACTGAGCGTTGCGCGATCAACCTCGCGGGCGGCACGCACCACGCGTTTCGGGATCACGGCGAGGGGTTTTGTTGCTACAACGACGCGGCCGTCGCTACGCGTGTTTTGCAGCGAGATTTCGGCGTCAAGCAAGTGCTGATCTGCGATCTGGATGTGCATCAGGGTAACGGCACCGCGAGCATATTTTCCGGCGATACCTCCGTATTCACCTTCTCAATGCACGGCGCACGCAATTATCCAGCTCGCAAAGAAATAAGCTCGCTCGATGTTGAACTCGACGACGATTGCGATAACGAAATTTATCTGCAAGAACTGCGTGCACATTTGCCAAAAATAATCGCCGAATTTCAACCGGACGCCATCATTTATCTCGCCGGCGCGGATCCGTACGAAGGTGATCGGCTGGGCCGGTTAAAACTCACCAAAGCAGGCCTGCAAGCGCGCGACCGCTTTGTGATGACGACCGCCAGGAGCGCGGCAATCCCGATCACAGTCACGATGGCCGGTGGTTACGCGCACGACGTAGCCGACATCGTCGACATACACTTCACCACCGTTCGTACCGCCTTTGAGGTTTTTTCATGAGTTCTGACGCTCCCATCATCGTCGCCGTGCACCCCACGTTAGCGGGCGTTGCCACGTTTACGCTCAACCGCCCGAAGGCGCTCAATTCGCTTGATGAAGCGATGACCAAAGCCTTTGTGCCCGCGATCCAGCAGATCGCTGCGGATGCGTCGATTCGAGTTCTCATCGTTCAAGGCGCGGGTGAGCATTTCATGGCGGGCGGCGATATCAAAGGATTCGCTGGAACGCTGGAAACCTCAGGCCCGGAGCGCCAAACTCATTTCCGCGACATGATTCATTATTTACACGGCGGCATTGAGTTGATGCAACGCATGCCGATCATCACTGTCGCCAAAGTACGTGGGGCCTGCGCCGGGTTCGGAATGAGTCTCGCCATCGGTTGCGATCTCACGATTGCGAGCGAAGACGCGTACTTCGCCACGGCCTACAAAGCCATCGGCCTCACGCCGGACGGCGGACAATCGTACTTCCTGCCGCGCCTCGTCGGCACGAAAAAAGCGATGGAATTGACGCTGCTTTCGGAACGCATCAAGGCCGATGAAGCAGAGCGTTTGGGTTTCGTAAACAAAGTTGCTCCACTCGCCGATCTCGACGCCGTTGTCGACAAAATCGCGCAACAAATTGCCCGCAGCGCCCGAGGCTCAATGGCGGGCGCGAAACGGCTCGTCAACACGTCGCTGTCAAACACCATGAGCGAGCAGTTGAACGCGGAAGCCGACAGCTTTTCGTCGTGCGCCGCAAAGGATGATTTCGCCGAGGGCATTCGCGCATTTATCGAAAAGCGGCACGCGAAATTTAGCTAGTGCCGGGTGAAGGACCATCAAGCGCGCCTACGAACCATTGCAAAAAGACCGCGTCTATTCGCTATTTGATTTGGTAGCCGAACGTTAACCAGACTTTGTCGGTATCTACACCGAATCCATTGGGCGCAGCCACATAGCGCGCCCACTGCGCACGCACGTAAGCGCGTGGATTGACGGTGTAAGTCAGGTTCAGGTCTAGCTCGCGACCAAAGCGTCGTCCATCGCTGTCGCCGCGAAACCAGTGGTACTCGCCCAGCGCTGACCAAGGCCCCTGCTCCCAGCGCACTGTCGTCCAGGTGTCACGCAAGCCCTCGGTCGGCGTGTCAAAAAATTGCAGCGTATTGCCATTGAACGCGTACTGGTTGGTAAGCGGCGTCTGAAAACCGTAACGCCCTGCGCTGCTTCCCTTGACTTCATGATCGATGCGGGTGATCCAGCCATGCCAGCCCACACCCACTCCCGCGCGCAGGTAGCGCGCATGCAGCGCCGCCTCGTTCGCCGCAGTGCGCTGGTTCGCCAGTTCAAACGTGTAGAACCCGCGCGCCTCGCTGATCGCGGGAATCGAAGTGACCGAACCAAGGGCAGCGAGGGAATAGCTGCCATCGACGACTGCGCCAACCACCCAATTTGACAAGTCAGCCACGCCAAAGCGGAAGATATCAAATGCTTGCGGCTGGGGCCGATGCCGCACTGCGTATGCCGCAACACTCATATCGCGCAGCGGATTAAAAGCCAACTCCATCAGTGTCAACTGCATCGAATTGGCGCTGCCTGATCGGCTGCGCAGGCGATTAAATTGGCCCAACGTCAGTTGCGTACTTGGCATCGGCGAGCCACGCACCGAGACGCCATCAAACAACTGTGGAATCTGTCGAAAATTGTCGTCGCTAACGTGTCGCTCGTTGCCGAGCGTCAGGCTCTGACGGCCAAGGCGGATATCCCAGTCCGGCGTCGGCGACCAGGTCACGTGTGCTTCGTTCAGGCCCGTATAGCGCGGGTCAGGCAGCAGCGGATACGGCGAGTCAAAGGCGGCAGCGTCGTCAGTAAAACGCTTCGGCGGCAAGAAGTCGGAATGGATCATTTCGACCGTCACTTTTAGCTGCGGTGTCAGCACCACATCTGCGCCGACCACGGCGCGAGCTGTTGTGACGTCGACCTGCTTTGGTTTGTCACGCTCGTCAATGTAGACGTAGCGAATACGTGTTTCGAGTCGAAGATTCAGCCCAGACTTTTCGTCCACTGCGCCTGGCACCTGTCCGTGCACGCATTGCGCCGCACAAGCGGCGAAGAGCACCAGCAGCCGCAGCAACCCGTGCTTCACTCGCGAATCAAAAAAAGTGATCAATTGCATCAATTCGGCTCAATGCCCACGGCAAATTGACAGGCCACACGCCTCACCACTGCAGCATCTGCGCTATAGTAGGTTGCATAAAAATGACCGATTTTGACTATGGTGTTCAGGTTCGTTCCAGAAGAGTTTTTACGCTGGTTGCAGTCGTCGCAGCGTGCGCCTCGCACAGGCGTTCAGGTGCTCGCGACCATTGTAGTAATTGCAGCGGCTTTAGTGCCGCCAACGACGTTCGCGGCAGTACCGCAGTTTCGATTAGTGGTTTCCGATGCACGAGGTGTGGCGATCCCTGATGCTGTCGTGATGCTTCGCGTGAGCGAAATCTCGGGAAAAACAACACCTACCTCCAGGCCAAGGCTCGCGGTTCCTGCAACGCCTGTCGTTATCCAGCAGCTTGATCGCGAGTTCGTGCCTAGGATCACCGTAGTTCCCGTGGGAGCGCGGGTGAGCTTGCCCAATAACGACGCAGTGCCCCACAGCGTTTATAGTTTTTCTCCGGCCAAGCAGTTCGAATTCGACGTATACGTAGGTTCGTCACCGCAGGTTCTGATGCTAGACAAATCGGGGATCATCACTTTAGGCTGCAACATTCATGACTGGATGGTCGGCTATATAGTTGTTGTCGACACACCGTTTGCGCAAACTTCCGACGCACGCGGCACGGTGAGTTTTGCCAATGTACCGGAGGGCGACTATGAGCTTCGCGTCTGGCATTCACAGCAGCGCGCAGGCGAGCACGTTGCGCAAATAAGTGTTGCCGAGGCCGCCCGGTCGCAGGCAGTCGTGATTGACATTGCGCCTCCACGTGCGCGTTACAAACCGCCGCTAACATTGAAGCGCTATTAAGGTTTATCGGATCAATCATGCGCCTGCCGAATTCGTTACATGCACGGATCGGGCTATTTTCGCTGGCGCTGTTTCTCATCGTGCAGATTCCGACGCTCGTGCTCGCTTATCGCGCAACAAACGACGTCGCCCATGCACGCCTGAGCGCCGATCTGGATCACGGCACCCGCACCTTCCGCCGAATTCTTGACGAGCGCGGCGTCCAGCTCGCACTTGCGACACGTGTGCTGGCCAGCGATTTCGCTTTTCGCAAAGCACTCGCCCTTGCCGAGCCTGCCACCATTCAATCAGTGCTTGAGAATCATTCGGCGCGCTTACGTGCTGACTTTGGTCTGGTGCTCTCACCGAGCCGCGCGGTCGTGGCATCCACGGGAACGGCGGCGGCAGCCTCGTCGCAGGTATTAGCCGCCATTGCACCGGAAGCAGAAGAGTCCGCAGGACGCTCCATCATCCTGTCGCTGGACCGTCGGCTGGTGCAAATTGCAGTCGTTCCGGTGCTCGCGCCGGACCCCATCGGCTGGACCGCTTTTGGCTGGGATCTTGACCAGCACGCGGCTAACGATTTGAAGCAATTGGTCGATCTTGAGATTACGTTTCTGAGCGCCACGGACAATGGCGCCTTGCAAATTTCTGCGTCGACGCTGCCGCCCTCTTTGCACGAAGACGTTCGCCGGCAATTCAGCAGTGCCGGTGCGGTCAACAGCCAGATGCTAACCGTTGATCTTGGGGGCGAGACTTATGCGTCTAGCTCATTTCCGCTCGACGGCAGGCAGCCGCCGAGAGCCGCCGTGGTGACGCACCAGTCCGTCGCCAAAGCTACAGCGCCTTTCAAGCAATTGACCGACCTGCTCACCACACTGAGCATTTTGGGCGTCGCCGGTTGTGTGCTTGGCAGCTCACTCCTGGCGGGCGCGATCGCACGACCTATTCGCAGTCTCACGGCAATGACTGAGGCTATGCGTGCGGGAGAAACGCGTGCCCATTTAGGCGGCAAGCTGACAGGCGAGCTACAGGGGCTTGCCAGTAGCTTCAATCGGCTGGTGGACACGTTGCGCCTGCGTGACGCCGAAGTGTTGCATCTTGCCTACTTTGACAGCCTCACTGAATTGCACAATCGCGTCGGGTTTGTGAAAGCGGCATCTGAATTCACTAGTCGCGCCACGCCAGACGCGCACGCGGTCGTCGCGATACTTGACGTAGCCTCCTCGACGCAGATCAACGGAATACTCGGGCATGAGGTGGGCGACGAGGTCACTCGCGCCGTTGCGGCCATGCTGGCCGCAGCGCTTCCAGAGCCGCGAATCGTGGGGCGGCTGACACGTGACGAATTTGCGGTACTGCTTCTTGATCCAGATGAAGAGGCCTGTCATGCGACGCTGCGCATGCTCATAGCGCAGTTCGATAAGCCGCTGCAAGTCGTCAGCCAATCCATCGACGCGCGTATCCACGTCGGTTGGGCGCAACTGCACGACGATGGCCCGGACCTCGCCACCATCATGCGCCGCGCTGACATGGCGCTCAATGTGGCGAAGGCGCGGCAGTCACCGCTGGTTCGTTTCGATCACGCAATGGAAGCCGACACCCATACTCACTTCGCTCTGCTATCGGATCTAAAGATCGCCGTCGCGAGCAGTCAACTCGAATTGCACTACCAGCCAAAGCTCTCGATCAATGCTCAAGTCATGGGACTGGAAGCGCTACTGCGCTGGAATCATCCAAGGCGTGGGCTCTTAATGCCTGACGCCTTCATTGCGATTGCCGAGCAGACGGGTGCGGTGCGCGAAGTTACTCGCTACGTCATCACGGCGGCGGTAAAGCAGCAAGTAAGCTGGCTTGCAGATGG
This sequence comes from Burkholderiales bacterium, assembly GCA_025354165.1. Classification (GTDB taxonomy): domain Bacteria; phylum Pseudomonadota; class Gammaproteobacteria; order Burkholderiales; family Casimicrobiaceae; genus Casimicrobium. The sequence goes on from JANXNI010000045.1 coordinate 134,697, forward strand.
CATCAGGCTGCCGATTGCAGTGAACATTTCAGCGCGCGATTTGCAGGATGAAAGTTTCCCGCTTTTTGTCGCGACTACTCTGGCCGATCACGCGGTCGACGCGGCCACGCTCAGCTTTGAAATCACCGAGCGCGCGTTGATGGACAATCTCGAAGCGACTGCACAGACGTTGCGTGCATTGCAAAAAATTGGCATTCGCATCGCGCTTGATGACTACGGCACAGGCTACGCAACCCTCACCCACATTAGCCAACTGCCAGTGAGCGAACTAAAAATTGACCGCAGCTTTGTAACTGATCTGACGCCGAACACGCGAAACTTTGCCATCGTGCTTTCAACGGTCGAGATGGGCCATAGGCTCGGAATGACGGTCGTTGCTGAAGGCGTAGAAACCGTCAGTGAACTTGAAGCGTTGCGCAAGTCCGGTTGCGATGAAGTGCAGGGATACTATTTTTCCAAACCGATGGCGGCTGACGCCACACGAATCTGGATCAAGGTGCATACCAGTGCCAACAAGGTACCAGCGCGAGCAACGTTTTAGGATTCGGTCAGGCCGCTGTCGGCTTCAAACGCGCGAGAGCAAAAACGCTTTCACCACGTCGCGCACTGGAATCGCAGCAATTGCTCCAAACTCTGTCGTCGTCAACGCCGCCGCCGCGTTGGCATAACGCACCGCGTCAAGCATCAAGTCGCCCATCGCCATGCGCGCAATCACCGCCCCAGCGAAACAATCTCCTGCGCCCGTAGCGTCCAAGGTGTCTACCGGAAACGAGGCCATTTGCATCACGTCCGCACCCTCCCCCTGGCTGATTTTCACGCCCTCTGAGCCGAGCTTTAACACCACCACCTGAGCGCCAGAACGATGCGCCCAACGCAGTATTTCGTCATGGTCTGAACTGCCCAAAAGCGCCACCGCGTCTTCGAGCGACGGGAAGAAATAGTCGGTTAGTGGCAATATCTCCGCGAGCGCCGCTTGTGCCTCGCTCAAGGTCCACAATCGCGGACGAAAATTGGCATCAAATGCTGTAGTAACACCCATTTTTCGCGCTTCTTGAAACATCGCGAGCGTTGCCAAACGCGCACTTGCCGAGATCGCCTGAGTGATGCCGCTGGCGTGAACAAACTGCGCATTGGCGACGCCGTCCATATCGACGTCGCCCGGTGCCAGCTTACTCGCCGCTGATCCGCAACGCGCATAGCTGAAAGTGTGGCCATCGGGTCCGTGATGCACGAAATAGCCGCCGGTACTTGCGTGCTGGTCGACGGTCACTTGCGAGCAGTCGATGCCTTCCTGCTTCCAGATCGCACGCAACTCGTCGCCGAACGGATCATTGCCGACGCGCGTGATGTAGCCGACACTGGCACCCTGCCGCGCGGCCGCGACGCAAAAATTCGCGGTATCGCCACCGAACCCTAGCGTGTATTTTCCGGGCTCGCTCGGGATCGCGCTCATCTCCCACATGGGTTCGCCGAGGCTCAGAATGTCAGGCATGATTTTCTCGCTGGGTGACGGTAGCCGAGAGTTCTATCACTTGCCCATGCGGTTGTGCACAAAAAATTTTGCTCCGCGCTTTATTGCATCGGTGCAATCCGTTTCCACGGTCGCCCCGACTCCAGCGCCCTCGCGGCTCTCAGGACGAGCGCGTCACCGTGCATGGGACCGACGATTTGCGTCGACAACGGCAGGCCATCCACATCAAAGCCGCAGGGGCAAACGCAGGCAGGTTGTTGCGTGAGATTAAAAGGGTACGAAAACGGCGTCCAGTCGAGAAAACTGGCAATCGGCGTGTCCCATTCGTTCGACCCTTTGGCTTTGAAGGCGGGCACAGAAACACCAGGCGTCACCAGCAAATCGAAGCGTTCATGAAACTTACGCATCAGGATACCCAGCTCGCCGCGACGTTTGATCAACGCCTGCATTTCCGGCACCGTGACGCGCCTGCCCTGCTCCGCCTGGGCCGCGAGGGCCGGGTCAGCGAGCACCTGTTGAGCGGGTGTCATGGCGTCAAATAACGTGGCCGATCCGACGAACCAGAGCTTCATCGTGATCTCCAGTGGGCATTCGAATCCGGGATCAACCTCGTCCACATGCGCGCCCAATTCGGCAAGCGCTTCGGCCGATTTACGCACCGCCACTGCCACTTCGGGATGGACGTCTTTCACGTAGCCGAGCGCTGGGCTGAACGCGATACGCAGACCGCGAATTCCGTCGTTCAAACCTACCGTGTAGTCGCGCGAATCGAATGGCAGGGACGTCCAGTCGCGGGCGTCGGGGCGGGTGATAACGTTCATCAGCATCGCCGCGTCGGCGACATGTCGAGCGTGCGGCCCCAAGTGCGCAACCGTACCCATCGGCGATAGCGGCCACGCCGGAACCCGCCCGAACGAGGGTTTGAGGCCGAAGCCACCTGTGAACGCCGCTGGAATGCGCACGCTTCCTGCGCCGTCGGTGCCCATCGCCAGCGGACCGATGCCGGCAACCACGGCTGCAGCGCTTCCGCCGGATGAGCCACCGGAGGTGCGATCTGTGTGCCACGGATTCCGCGTGACGCCGGTTAACAAGTTGTCAGTCGTGCCTTTGATGCCGAACTCGGGTGTGGTTGTTTTTGCGAAGATGACGAGACCTGCTTCGCGAATACGAGCCACGCTCGGCGCATCGTCCGCCCAGTCTTGGCTGGCATCCACAGTTCGTGAGCCGCGCAGGGTCGGCCAGCCTTGGGTGAGGATCAAATCCTTGATCGAGATCGGCACACCGTCGAGCGGTGACAGCGGCGTTCCCGCCTGCCAGCGAACCTCCGAAGCCTTTGCATCATCAAGTGTTTTTTCGCGATCCTCAAAGCAAAATGCGTTGATCTTCGGCTGCCACGCATCGAGCCGCGTGAAGACGGCGGTGACAGCGTCGACTGGCGACGCCTCCTTGCGGCGAAAGCAGCGGGACAGGTCTTCGGCGGAAAGATCGGCGAGATTCACAGTGGTATTCCTGAGTTCGATGACTAACGAATGGTGACGGCGTTGAGCGGCAAAACAGAGGCTATCGCACGCGTGGCCGTACCGGCTACTTGCGGTTCACGCACTGATACAGCTTTTGTCTGCAATGACGCTTTGATTGGGGCTGGGGGAGATAATAGTGGCTTATCGATTATCGCCAAAAATGGCATACAGCCCCAATGCAGCAAGACTTTCAGCCAATAGCTGTAGAATTTTCTGCACGGCTGGCAACCCAGTTTTCAATCGCTAAGCGCACCTCTTCTGGCCGCTCGGTGACGGGCCAATGGTGGCAGTCAATCGTGGCGAATGAAACATTCGCTAACGTCGAAAAGTCTCGCCGCGTTGCGCTTTCGCTGGCGAACGTCGCACCGGTCGACAGCAGCACGCGAACCGGGCAGCGCAGCCGCAAAAAATCCGGTGGCGGGCGCAGCAATTCGACGACATCCTGCAAATACTGCGCGCTGTGAATGTGCTTCAGGTCGGCGCGCGTTGAACTGTATTGCTTGATGAAGGCTTCGGTATTCTCTGTTGATTGCAATGCGATGCGCGCGGCGCGATCGAGTTCACGCAGATCCAGCGGCGCGATATGACGACGATAAATGCCCATCCGATTTACCAAACGAATCGATGCAGCAACCGCCGAAAACGCTGGGGAAGCCGTGAGAATCCACTGATTCTCCGGAAGCAACGCGGTACGCAAAACCGGATCAATCAGAAACAATGAGCTCGTGCGATCGGGATGCTTCGCGGCAAAGTGCATCGCGACTTGTGCGCCGAGACTATGACCCACGACGGCGGCGCGTTCATGCCCGGCGCCGTCCAGTGACGCCGCGAGGTCGGTGACCCAACGATCAATATCGCCATGATCGCTGACTGTCGCGCCCGAACCATGCCCGCGCAGATCCGGCGTCAACAGCGTGTGTGTAGCCGCGAGCGACGTCTGCTCAACAAATTCGCTCCAGCGCGTGTGGTTGCTCGCAAGGCCGTGCAGCAGCACAACCGCGTCACGGGCGATGACCGGCTCCGAAATCAACGCGCAGAATTTATCCTTTGCTCACGCGCCCAATGCCGCTGACGTTGGTCGAAACCTCCGTCGCCGCGCCCGTCCAGCTCAAGCTGCCGACGCCGCTAACGTTGGCGCGCAGCGATTTCTCGGCACGCACATGCGCGCTACCGACGCCTGATAGATTGGTATCCACGCGATCTGCCGCGAGCGCGTCGGCGTCAAGACTGCCAACGCCGGAGAGCTCCGCTTTGAACGAATCGACGCGGCCATTGAGCTTGATGCTGCCGACGCCAGAGGTCTCAACCGCAAGATCGCCACCGTTAAATCCACTCGCATCGATTGAGACGGTGCCCGAATTTTCCATGCGCTTGATTCGGCGCGCGGTCACTTCAAAAACGATGTCAGTTTTGGATAGCGATGCACCACGGGTGGACAACGTCAGCACGCCATCTTTTACTTCCGTTTTTATCAGCGGGAGGATATTGTCATCGGCGATTACTTTCAGGCTCTCAGTGTCGCCTATGCGCAATTTAAGTTTGCCAACGCCGTTCGCATCAATGGCATCGAAGCTTGCGACGGTGCGCATTTCGCTGGCGGCGACACCGCTGCCTTTGACTTTGGAGTCGCTACCGTCAAAGGTAATGCTGATGCCGTCGCACGCGGCGAGCCCCAGCGCGACCGTGCCGATCAACGCTGCTTGCGCCACGCGTGTTGAGAAAACTTTCATGGCTAGGCAATCGCTTTTTGCGACTTAAGCACTGTGGTCGCCGTTGTCACCAGGCTGGCGATATCGGTCAAATTCTGTGGTACCACAATCGTGTTGCCCGCCTTCGCGATGTTGCCCAGCGCAGCGATGTATTGCTCCGCTACTTTCAGATTCACGGCCTGCAGACCACCCTGAGATTCAATGGCCATCGCAATCTTCCTGATCGCTTCCGCATTGGCATCGGCTTTCGCCAAAATCGCCGCGGCTTCGCCCTGCGCCTGATTGATATCGGAGATTTTGTTGCCTTCAGACTTGGCAATCGCCGCTTCCTTCTGGCCCATCGCGATGTTGATCTGTTCCTGCTTGCGACCTTCGGACGCTGCGATCAACGCGCGCTTCTCGCGCTCGGCAGTAATCTGCGCCTGCATCGCATGCAGAATTTCTTTCGGTGGCGTCAAATCCTTGATCTCGTAGCGCAACACTTTCACCCCCCAGTTGCCCGCCGCCTGATCAAGCGCGCTGACCACCGCGTGGTTGATCATGTCGCGCTCTTCGAAGGTTTTATCCAGTTCCAGTTTGCCAACGACACTGCGCAGCGTCGTCTGCGCAAGCTGCGTAATGGCGAGCATGAAGTTAGACGAGCCGTAAGTCGCCAGTTTCGGATCGGTCACCTGAAAATACAGAATACCGTCGACCTGCAGCTGCGTGTTGTCGCGCGTGATGCACACCTGCGGTGGCACATCAAGCGGGACCTCGCGCAGATCATGCTTCGCGGAAATTCGGTCCACGAATGGAATCGTGAAACGCAAACCCGGTTCCAGCGTGGCGTGATACTTGCCCAGCCGCTCCACGACCAGCGCGCGCTGCTGCGGCACAACGCGGATCGCTTTAATAACGAAGATGATGCCGACAATAAATATCGCCAGCGGCACGATTGAACTAAATAAACCACTCATGGTGATCTCCCCAAAAAAACCGTTGATAACGGAACTGAAACTATCGTTAATGTTGTTGAACTCTTTGTAGTCAGTGCTGGAGTTCCGCTTCCCAGACCAGAGGAATTTGCCGACGCCAAACGCTGCCAGTACGAAAAAAATCAATCGAAAAATGAGTTTTCCGCTGTCAAATTCTTTTTCCGGGACATCGCCGCCGTCGTACTTAGGCATCGCAATTGACGTCGGCGGTGGTGTCACCGTTTTCGCCGGGTCCGCAGCGCGAACACCTTGAGTCGCTGGTGGTTGCGACGGACGCGTGTCTGTCATTTGCGTCCGCGGCTTGCCCGCAACGTTGCCCGTAGTCTTACCGCCCGCGTTTTTAGCCACCCAATCTTTCAGGCGCGACTCGATCTGCTTGCCGGCTTCGGCGAGCAACCGCGACAATGGATCGTCGCCGGGAGGTTTATTAGGGGTGGCCATGATGGGCGCGCTCTAATTCTGTAAGTGCGACACGTGTCGCAAACAGAAACAATCGCAGCTCGCGCCGCTGGTTCGAGCTGCAATCAATGCTTCTAAAGAATTCTTCATCCCGGCACTGGCCCGAGCACCAGCCGCGACCCGCGCGTCTCCATAATCATCATATGCTCGCGCCTTGGGGTAGAAACGGAATCAAGCACTGCATCCCATTGCGTTCCGCGATAGGACACCCGTGCGGTTCCGTCCTCGTGCCACTCCAGCACGCTGACTTTTTGACCAATATCAAGATTATTGGAGAGTTTCGGCTTCGACATAAAGCGCTTTTTCCAGCGGACGACGGCCATCGTGCCCGCCACCTCCACCACCGCTGCGAGACCCCATTGCCAGCCCGTGTCGTAGCCCATCACTGCGACGATGCCGCCGACCACACAGGCGACCGCCACGATCAACAAATAGAACGTGCCCGACATCATTTCGACACCGACCAGGATGGCCGCTGCGATCCACCAGAAATATTGCGGAACCATAACTCTTTCTCCGTCTGCACTTGGGGTTGTTTTTTTGCCCCGTTTGTGGGGATGATACGGATGAAACGCTCCCTTGCAAAGGCGATTACCCGCAAGTCATGCGCTCGCGCCCGCGCCTCGTCGCATCAGGAGTTCCGACTGGCTTTTTTCGGCCATTTACGCCGTTACCGCAGCGCACAAAAATGTGGCGCACACCCCGTATAATCAAAGGTTTAGCGCCTTCTGCGCACCTTAAACTTACCTTACCGTCGAGCCCGCCCCGCATCATGCCGATTTACGAATACGCCTGTCCTGACTGTGGTTACACCTACGACCACATGCAAAAAATGGCAGATGCCCCCATTGCGGCGTGCCCAAAATGCGCGAGCACCAAGTATTACAAGAAGCTCTCGGCCGCCGGATTCGCGCTCAAGGGCACGGGCTGGTACGTGACCGACTTCCGTGACGGCGGCAAAAAGCCCACCGAAAACAAAGACAGCAAAGACGGAGCTACTGTGCCCGCTCCCGCCACCACGCCTGCGCCCGCTTCCGCCGGAGCGGTGGGTGGGTCACCTCCCGCCGCTCCAGCACCCGCGCCTGCGCCTGCGCCCGCCCCTGCCAGTTCCAGCAAGAGCGAATAGACGAGAAGGCATCGTGAAGGTCATCCGTAAATATCTGCTCGCCGGGTTGTTGGTGCTGGTGCCGATCGGCATCACGGTATGGGTATTGCATTTTTTGATCACCTCGCTGGATCAAACCATCCTGCTGCTGCCAATGCAGTGGCGCCCCACCTGGAATGGCGACCTGATCCCCGGTTTCGGCATCATCCTCGCGTTTGTTCTTTTGTTTGTCACGGGCGTCGTTGCTAGCAACGTGTTTGGCAAACAGTTCGTGAAAGCATGGGATAGCCTGGTTAATCGCATTCCGGTGGTCGGCGCGATCTACAAAAGCGTCAAACAGCTTAGCGACCCGGTGCTTTCGGAAAACGGGCAGGCGTTCAGTAAGGCCGTGCTGATCGAGTTTCCACATCCGGGTTATCACTCCGTGGCGTTTCTCACTAACAAAGTCGAGGGCGAACTCGCCGCAAAGCTCGACAGCGATCACGTTGCGGTCTACATTCCAACGACTCCGAACCCGACCGGTGGCTACATGCTGCTCGTTCCGAAATCACGCATCCAGCCGCTCGACATGTCCGTTGATCAGGCGCTCAAATACATCATTTCGATGGGTGTGGCTGCCCCGCCCAATGGAAGCTACGGGCAGGGCACGCCGATTATTGTGGTGTCAGACAATCGAAATTGATCGGGTGAGTGGCGCTCGTATTAACAACGATCACGAGCGCGGCTCTCCCGAACCAAACACTGACCCCTCCCTATCCAGCCCCGTCATCCCAAGCTTTGCGAAGGATCAGACGGCGCTCACAGTAAATTTTGCTTTGTGAAATCGGTGATAAATCAACCGGATTATTCACGAAGCTCAGAATGACAAAGAGCTAACTATGAGAACAACTTACACCGGCCTGGTCGACACCAAATACATCGACCAAATCGTCACCCTCACCGGCTGGGTGCATCGTCGTCGCGACCACGGCGGCGTCATCTTCGTTGACCTGCGCGACCGCGAAGGCATCGCGCAAGTCGTGATCGATCCGGATCGTCCCGACGCGTTCAAACTCGCCGAAACGTTGCGCAACGAATTCTGCATCCGCGTCACTGGCCTGGTCCGCGCCCGCCCAGAAGGTACCGTCAACAAAGACATGGTGTCCGGCGGCATCGAAGTCTTCGCCCACGAAATCGAGATTTACAACGCTGCGCTCACCCCGCCGTTCATGATCGACGAAGACTCGGTCAACGAAGAGCTGCGTTTCAAATATCGCTACCTCGATCTGCGTCGTCCGCAAATGGCGAAAAACCTGATGCTGCGCGCCAAAGTAGCACGTGCGGCGCGCGAATTCCTTGATGATCGCGGCTTCGTCGATATTGAAACGCCCGTGCTTTACAAGAGCACTCCGGAGGGCGCGCGCGAATTCCTCGTGCCTTCGCGAATTCACGACGGCCAGTTTTACGCGTTGCCGCAATCGCCACAGCTATTCAAACAGCTCCTGATGGTCGCCGGTTTTGATCGCTACTACCAGATCGTCAAATGCTTCCGCGACGAAGACTTGCGCGCTGATCGTCAGCCCGAGTTCACGCAGATCGATATCGAAACTTCATTCCTCACCGAGCACGACGTGCAGGACATGATGGAAGAACTCATCAAGCATTTGTGGAAGAAAGGCCTTGGCGTTGATCTGCCGAAGTTCCCGCGCCTGCCGTACGCCGAAGCAATGGGCAAATACGGCAGCGACAAGCCCGACCTGCGCGTCAAGCTGGAGCTGACCGAACTCACGGATGTGATGAAAACGGTGGACTTCAAAGTCTTCCGTGGCGCGGCTGATTTGAAAGACGGTCGCGTCGTGTGTCTGCGCGTGCCGGGTGGTTCAAAAATCTCGCGCAAAGAGATCGACGACTACACCGCGTTCGTCGCCATCTACGGCGCGAAAGGTCTGGCCTGGATTAAGGTCAACGACGTGACGAAGCTGAACGAAGAAGGCCTGCAAAGCCCAGTCGTGAAGTTCCTCACGCCCGATTCGCTCGCGCAAATCATGCAGCGCAGCGGCGCGCAAAACGGCGACATCATCTTCTTCGGCGCAGACCGCAAAAAGGTGGTGAACGACGCGATGGGCGCACTGCGCGCCAAGATCGGCGTGCAACACGGCACCGAACTCGGCTTCTTCGAAAAAGGCTTCAAGCCATGCTGGGTCGTCGACTTCCCGTGCTACGAGTACGACGAAGAAAACAAGCGCTATGTCGCCGCTCATCACCCGTTCACCAGCCCGAAAGACGACCACTGGAACCTGCTGGACACCGACCCAAGTCAGGTGCTCGCCAAAGCCTACGACGTCGCCATGAACGGCTGGGAATTAGGCGGCGGCTCAGTGCGTATCCATCGCCCCGAACTGCAAGCCAAACAGTTCGCCACGCTCGGCATCAGCGAGGAAGATCAGCGCGCCAAGTTCGGCTTTTTGCTCGACGCGCTGCAGTACGGCGCGCCGCCGCACGCAGGCATCGCCTTCGGCCTCGACCGCATCGTTACCATGATGTGCGAAGCCGAATCGATTCGCGACGTGATCGCTTTCCCGAAAACGCAACGCGGGCAGGATTTGATGGTGGATGCGCCTACGCCGGTGACTGAGAAGCAGTTGCGGGAGTTGCATATTCGGTTGCGGAATACGCAGAGCTTAAGTTAGCAAGCATGCGCGATTAGCGTTCGGCGAGTGGCAAAGCATAAACCCAAAAAACAGCATTACGTACCTCAGGCTTATCTAGAACGATTTGCTGTTGACGGTCAGTTGAGTGTCTATGACATCGACACAGACCGAGTTTTCGCAAGCTCGCCGCGCGACGTTGGACACGAGAATGGATTTTATGATTACGCACCCGATACGACCCTGGAAGATGGGCAGCCTCACCGTGATCTCAGCGAAGTAGAGAGCATCCTCGACAAACTTGACAGCATGCAAGGTGCGCGGATCGCGGCAGTGCTACATCAAGCAACTGCGGCCCCAACCCTCAGCATGTCTCGCGTGCTTCGCTGGCTTTGCTTGCCACTACTCATTCAATTCAATCGTACGAAGCTAATGCGCGAAGTGCTCTTCGAATTGCTCAACAAAAGCGGTCAAGATTTGGTAAATTAAATTTGCGAAAAGAATTTCCCAGACATAGCGCCTCAGCGCCGCCCGCGCTTCACGTACGTGCGCTCAGCTTTGCCGCTGCTGCATGCCAACTACTTACTGGATTCCAGCAGGCACAAACGCTTTACTCGCGATCTGCTACCGCAAATCTGGATGCTCGCAAGAACCCGCACCGATACGCCTTTCATTACCTCTGACCACCCTGTCGTTCGAAACGCGGCGCTTTGCGAGAACGGCCGGGAGCTAAATGGATTTGGGGATCACGGAGCGTCTGTAATTTGGCCGCTGTCTCCCACGTTAGCGTTGGTCATCAAAGATCGTGAGTTCTTTTCGTTAGAACTTGATCACGACGGACTGCTGTATGACTGTTTGCCGGACGAAGTAGACGCCGCTAATCGACTACAAATCGAGAGATGCTATCGACGAATTTTCAGTTCACCGGACAAGGTGCCGTCAATTCGAACCTGGAGCAAATCGGAACAGTGCCAGGAAGTGAGAAGACGAGAAAAAGTAGTCGTCAGCCACGTGTGGACAGGCGAATCGAAGAGTCGCACCGAAGTACGCACAAATATCTGGTGCTTTAAAACGCACCCAACAATCCCAAGAGATACTCACGGACTACGCTTGCAGCGTATACGCAACTAGCGTATAGTCCGAATATGGTTTTCGTCGAACTTTCCCCCTTTGTTGCGTTTCGCGATGAATTCTGGAATGACGAAAACTTGCGTGCGTTGCAAAATTTTTTGATCCAGCAGCCCGACGCAGGCGATTTGATCCGAGGCGGTGCTGGGCTTCGCAAGTTGCGCTGGGCGGCGCAGGGGCGTGGCAAACGCGGTGGCGCGCGAGTGATTTACTACTGGCAAACACCTGAAGATCGGCTGTATTTGATTTACGGCTACGTGAAAAGCGAACGCGAAAATCTGACACCGCAACAGGTCAAAGTGTTGGCAAACTTATTAGAGGAGCTTTGAATATGGATCAGCAACATTTTGATCAACTGGTGAAGGGCGTGCGCGAGATGAAGCGCCACATGGCAGGTAAGCCGGTTCGCGGAGCCGTGGTCACAAACGTGCGTACGCCCGACGCTGCGACAAACGTGGAAGTGAATGTGAAAGCCATCCGCGAGGCCGCGTTGATCAGCCAGAGCCAATTCGCAAAACTGATTGGCGTCAACTTGCGCACGCTGCAAAACTGGGAACAGAATCGCACGCGCCCGAGCGGCCCGGCACGCGCGCTCCTCAAAATCGTGGCGTCTGATCCGAAAACGATTGTTGCGCTGCATGTTTAACAGCGCCGAATCCGTCAATGCAACCTCTGGCCCGTCGCGCATTCGCCGTAATACGGGGATAGTGACATTTATCTGCCGCCAACGGTAGCGACCCAAAGGCCTCGATTACGCCCCGCTAATCGCGGCTACGGATCGCCCAAGTTGCGCTGAAAAAACGTCCTACACTTCACACATGTGCACCCATCAGGATTAGCTACAGCTTTTTCGTGAAACGTCCACTTTATTGGGGCTGCACACAGTTTTCTTCGAATGTCGCTATTTCGCATAAATCAGCCGCCAGCCCATAGCGAATAGTCGTTTCACGCTAAAGCTGTATTGCGTTTCGTCGCTGGCGTCGTTGATGCCCTGAATTCGTCTTTACGTGTGTCGAAATCACAAGACGGAGATCGCTATGACTCATTCGGACCTTCCTGAATCGTGTCGCCCGCAACACGGTGCAACGGTGCGACCGGCGATTTCGCTACTTTCGTTGCTGGTGGCTGCGCTTTTTGCGACGACCAGCCCGCTGTCGTCCGCTGAGCCTGCCAACGGCACGCTCACAGCCACCGGCAAGGTGCCTGCGACCGTCAACGTCAAGCACGCCTATCTGATCAAGGGTCCCAATGCCTTTGGCGACAAGGCAGTTCGCCTGCTGATCCTGTCCGGGGCCGATCTCGGCGCACACATCAAGTCGTGCGCCACGATGTCCTGCGCCACGAGCAAGCTGGAGAGCGGCATGACCGTCGAATTCAACGACGGCCCGCGGCTGTTGTACTGGTTCGTGGCGAACGGGCAGCGCGTGCAGGCATCGGGCACGGCCGAGCCGGACTCGATCACGCTGACCGCGAACACGCCGCAGCGTTTGGCGGGCAAGTGGACGTACGACGCGTCCGCACAGGGTGGCCCAAAAATCGCCGTTGATTTCGACACGCCTGTACTCAAAGAATTCACCAAATAGCGCCACTTCGCGAACGGCAGCCCCACCGCACGAGGGATTGCGTGCGGTCATCAGCTCGCCACGGTTGCGGCCTGCAAAGCCCGGTTGTGAAATTTCTCACACCGGATTCGCTCGCGCAGATCATGCAGCAAAGCGGCGCGCAACAGCGCAGGCAGGTCTTGATGGTCGATGCGCCTACGCCGGTAACGGAGAAGCAGTTACCGGCGTTGCATATTCGGTTAAGGAATACGCAAGTTGGTTAAGCTTTCGGGATCCAATTTTGAGGTCGTATTAATGCAAACCTTTTCGCAACGATTCTTAGCCCTCGTCGCTGGCGCGCTCGTGCTTGGTGCGGTGGCGACGGCGGATGCCGAGCCGCTACGCTGGTTCGGATTCACCGAGCTAGGGTATCAGCAAGGCGGGGCGGCCACTCGCGACGACGTTCTCGGTTCGTCAACATGTTGCGGTGCCGTCACCAAAGATGAATTCACTGACAGAAATTCAACGCTCGGTGCCATCGGAATCGGCGCGCATTTTGCTGGCAATTTTTTCTCGACTTTCAGCATCAGCACTTCAAGCGCGCTGCATGAACGATACAAAATTAGTACCAAACCGCTGGCGCCCCCCGCATTTCTTTCGGGAGACGCCGCAAGCAAGCGCGACAGCGCGTTGCTGCTGCTGGGCTACCGCTTTTATGAATTGGGAAAATTCAGTGCGCATGCGTCCGCTGGTATTGAGTACTCAAGAAACAGAATTTCTTCGGTAAACGTCACTACTTTCATTCTTCCGGGCCCCCCGTTCAATCGGTCACTGACCGTCAAAGAAACAAGCGCGGCAGTTGAGGCCGGCGTCGATTACCAAATGTCAGCCAAACTCTCGATCAGTGCATATGCTCGTGCGTTCGAGCGTGGTCGCAGCCAGTTTGGTGCTCGGTTAACCGTGCTGTTTTAGCGAGGTAGGGTGCGTTTCAACGCACCTCGTAATCCTTCGCCGCGAAGCGCATCTTTTCAATCCACGTTAGTTGGTACCGATTTGCGTGCGTTAAAAACGCACCCTACGGATCTTAATCAGCAACAATGCGATGTCCATGTGAATCACGTCGGCGAAAGGATTTGGCATGACCATTCACGCTACGTACTTTAGCTGGGTCAGCAGGAGTCGGCTGTTCCGATGTGCCTGGTTAATGCTTGTTGTGAGTCTGTTATTTCCGATGCTTGCGGGACCGGACGCCCAGTCCTGGGTTCTGTCATCGGTGTTTGTTGTGCGCAAGGCGCTTGCCTGGAGCGCAGCGCTGCCGGGCGACGGTGATCGTCTGACCCTCGTGCAATCGACCGTTACGTGCCTCGCGCTTTTCGCCAATATCCTCTTTCTCTACGCCGCCTATTTGCCCCAGTCGGTCCGCGCATCGCGCGGGTGGAAGGCGCTGTCAACCGGTGCGCTCGTCGTTGGCGTCGCCGTGGGTCTTTTAGTGCAGGAAATGGCGCACTTGATCGCCTACTGGTTGTGGTTGTTGGCGCTTGTTTTGACGGTGATCGGTTTCGTCGGATTTGGCGAGGACTTGACGGCGAGTTCGACGGCAGACGCCGACAGTGTTATCGACCGTGGGGAGGCTCCCCCGTTGGTCATGATGCTGTTGGGGTTCACGCTTATTTGGATTGTGGTCAACGCAGCTGAGCGCGCAATACTCACGCCGACCGCGATCTCGGCGACTCAAGCGCTGAAGGGATATGTCAACGATAGCGCTCAGGTGTTGAACCGTGACGAAGCGTCGCGACTCGACTTCGCGTTACAAGGATTGGAAAAAAAGACAACCACGCAGATTGCCGTAGCGATCTATCCACGCGTTCCCAACGGTTCGATTGAGGAATTTACGATGCGCGCGGCCGAGCGACTGCCTTTGGGTCGCCCGGACATGGACAATGGTGCGCTGTTGTTCATCTTCGTCGCGGAGCGCGCCGCGCGCCTCGAGGTCGGATATGGGCTCGAGGGCACGTTGCCAGACGTCTGGGTTAAGCGGATGCTGGAAACAACGTTGTCGCCAGCACTGGCACGCGGTGATTATTTCGGCGGCATTGACGCCACCTTGAACGCGTTGTTTGCACAAATCGGCACGCACGCGATGGCACCGGACGCGCTGGCAAATTGGGCTAGTCGTTTGCGGACGGGTCAACCGAATCTCACGGAGCGTTGGTTGCGAGCCGTGTCGGGCACGGGATTCGGCCATCGAGTTTTGTATACGATCGTGGGCGCATTCGCGATGTTCGCCGTGTGGGCACCGCTTTCGCGCAGGCGCGCTTCTGCAAAACGCCGCAGAGCACAAAATGGGCCTGACGGCGGCGATGTGTTCGAATCGCTGCAAACGCTTTGGGCCTTCGCGACGTTCATTCCAGTAGGTATCGTCATCATCGTCGCTGGCGGAGGAATGTTTGGTGGCGCCGGCGCGCTGATCCACTGGTGAACTCGGTTTGGCTCGTTTCGGCAGTGACTATTTTCGAACTTTGCCTTGATTTGTCATATGGTGAATCTCTAATCGCGCGCGTTCGGCGACGCTTGATCTACGCTGCCTGATACGCAATAACAATGAACCTTGAGCGATGAAAATACCTGTTGCGACCATCTCTAAAGACTCGCCGATGCCGCGCTTCGGCCTCGGCACATGGCGCATGGGCGAGCGCTCGTCTGCGGCGCAAGCCGAAATCGCGGTGATCCTGGCCTCGATTGAGCGTGGCGTGACGTTGATTGATACGGCGGAAATGTACGGCGACGGTGGCGCGGAAGCGGTAATTGGTCGCGCCATCTCCGGCACATCGGTCTCGCGCGAAAACTTGTCAATCGTGAGCAAGGTGTATCCGCACAACGCCTCTAAAAAAGGAACGATTGCAGCGTGCGAACGAAGCCTTAAACGGCTGGGCACGGAGTATCTCGACGGCTATCTTCTGCACTGGCCCGGAGAGCATCCGATCGCGGAGACGGTGGACGCCTTCGAAACGCTGAGAGCTCAGGGCAAGATTCGCGCGTGGGGTGTGTCGAATTTTGATCTGGCGAATATGCAGGAGCTCATCACGGTTCCGAACGGCAAAAAAGTGGCGACCAATCAGGTGCTCTACAACTTGTCGCGGCGGAGCGTGGAGTTTGATCTGCTGCCGTGGCAGCGCGAGCGCGACATTCCAACGATGGCCTATTCGCCGATTGAGCAGGCGCGGTTGCTGGAATCTGCGAAGCTTAAGTCGATTGCGTACGACATCGGCGCAACGCCCGCGCAGCTCGCGATTGCGTGGCTGTTGCAACAGCCTGACGTGATCGTGATTCCGAAAACGACGCATATTGCGCGTCTGGAAGAAAACCTGGGTGCGCTTTCATTGACGCTGGATGCGACGACGCTATCGGCGCTGGACGCGGCGTTCGCTCCGCCTCGAAAGCCCGCGCCGCTGGCGATGCTGTGATCGCAGGGCGCGTGGGGCAAAGCCTGATCGGGGCGACGTCGACCGAAGGCAACTGGCGGCTGGCGCTGTCGCGCAATCCGTGCACGATGCCGCCGAAATCCGGGCCAAATAGTTTGCAGCATGTGTCACATTCGGCGCTATAAAACGTCTATCCATCAAACATGGAGTTTCATATGAAATTTTTCGCTCTGCTTTCTTCCGCCGCTTTTGCATTTTTTGCCTCGCAAGCGTCCGCCGTAGACATCGTCTGGTCGTCCGCAGATACGTTTGAACACTCCGCGACGTTGGCGCCCGGCCAATCAGCCGAAGTCTGCGGCAATATTGAGCCGCGCCTGCCAGTCGATTGGAAGTACGTCGGCGACGGGCCGTTGACGTTTAATATTCATCGCCACTCGGGCAGCGAAGTCGTCTACGCGACACGCAGCTACCTCACGCGTGAACAAAATGGCAAATTCAGCCCGACATTCAATTTCGAGTGGTGCTGGATGTGGACGAATGAAACTGTGGACGCAGTGACGTTACGGGTCAATCTGAAACGGTAATTTCGGCAGTTCGCAGGCGGCAGCTTTTACGTGAAAGCACGGTAGCTTAAGGGCTAAAGGCGTGTAAGCGCGAAAGTCGACATGTGGCCAATTTATCGTCTAGCCCCTTACAAAACGCCATTTCAGCCCAAAGCTGAACTACTGAAAAGCAAAATACGACTGGCGCTAAGGCCCGGAAATGGCCCTGGCGATCGCCGTCGCCTGCGCTTTCGTGACGTTGCCGAGCACGACACGGGCGATGCCGTCGCCCCGCTGCACCAGCACCAATATTTGCCCGCTTCCCTGCACGGTCGCAGCGCGCGTTCCCGCCGCCGTCAGACCCGATACCGCTTCGCGCTTGCGGCCCGCGATTTCTTCAGCCGCCGACGCGATCATTTCGTAGTAGCCCTCGGGAGAACTGACGACCGGATTCGCGCTGATCGCGGTGCGCTCGAAAAATTGAACTCGAATCGTTGGCCCCGAGCTGGCTTCAGCGCTGCCGGTCCGCGACCAGGCGCATTCGGTGACGCCTGACTCAGCGTTCGGCAGCACGAATACTTTGAGGGTCACGCCCACAGCGGCTCGCACCTGTGCAGCGGTCAAAACTTGTGCGCATTTGGTCGGCCCTGTTTGCGCGTACGCAGTCACCGGAATGAGGCTTAATAAAGCCAACGCAGTCGCGCTAACCACCCGCAAGCTGCTGAAAAAACCGACGAAAAAAACGTCTCGCATCTGCCGGAACAACACCGATACCTCTCTCTGCCGTCTGATCGAATGAACTTTATACGTGCGGCCCACACGCGTCCCAATTCGTTTTAAATCGCCTACCTGAATGAAGCTATGCTACTCCCGCGCCGCGACAGGAAACAATACGAATCGGATACCCGGCATAGCGGACCAACGTACTATGCGGCGCGAATTCAAAATAAATTGGAGGCCACTTGACTCATCCGCACCTCTTCCCGACCTCAATAGCGGGCAGCCTGCCGAAACCGGCATGGCTCTCGGAAACCAACAAACTTTGGCCGCAATGGCGATCAGAGGGCGACGAACTGCTCGACGCCAAACGAGACGCCACGCTGCTCTGGATCAAGACGCAAGAAGACGCGGGCGTTGACATCCTGACCGATGGTGAGCAGTCGCGGCAGCACTTTGTTCACGGGTTTCTGGAGTATGTCGACGGCATCGATTTTGAGCATAAAGTGAAGATGGGGATTCGCAACAATCGCTACGACGCGATGGTGCCGGTCGTCACCGGGCCGCTCAAATTGAAGGGTCGCGTGCATCAGCGCGAAGCGCAAATCATGCGCGCTCACACGAAACGAAAAGTGAAGATCACCATGCCCGGCCCGATGACGATCATCGACACGCTGTCGGACAATTTTTATGGCGATAAAGTAAAGCTGGCGATGGCGTTCGCTGATCTGCTCAATCAGGAAGCGCGTGCCTTGCAGGCGGACGGCGTTGACGTGATCCAGTTCGACGAGCCCGCGTTCAATGTCTACATGGACGACGTGAAAACGTGGGGCGTCGATGCGCTCAATCGCTGCATCGAAGGCCTGACCTGCACGACCGCGGTTCACATTTGTTACGGCTACGGCATCAAGGCGAACCTCGACTGGAAGGAGACTTTAGGCGGCGAATGGCGGCAGTACGAAGCGATTTTCCCCGCGCTCGCTGCGAGTCGAATCGATCAGGTTTCGCTTGAATGCATGAATGCAAAAGTGCCAATGCATTTGATGAGTTTGCTCAAAGGCAAGACAGTTATGGTCGGTGTGATCGATGTTGCGAGCGACGTGATCGAAACGCCCGAACAAGTCGCGGCGACCATCGGTAGAGCGCTCGAATTCGTACCGCGCGACAAGCTCATCGCCTGCACCAATTGCGGCATGGCGCCAATGGATCGCAACATCGCCAGTGCCAAACTAAACGCTCTAGCCGCAGGGGCACGATTAGCTAGGTCGCTCTATGCGGCGTGAGGCACACTGACGGCAACAATCCCTGTGCGAGCGTTTGCATCGCGATCGATAACGCCAGCGATGGCATCGCGGTCAAACTGCTCCCACAAAACCACGGAAGACCGCCGCTATGAGCGCTAAATCTAGCCCATCCACCGCCACTGCTTCCGACCTGCGCGGTGCCAGTCGTCTGGTCATTGATGCCACGACGGGCATCACCGATTTGGTCGAGGCAATGCATCGCAACATCGCGCGCGTTCCCGTACTCACGGCCTCCGCCGAAAATGGTCGCACGTCGGGTATTGCAGGCTTCGTGTATCGCAGCGTGCGCGGCGTAACTCGCGTCGTCGGTGGCGGCATCGACGCCGGTCTCGCGCTGGTCTCACCTGCGCTAGCAAGCGTGCCGAATGTGCGCGCACGCGAAGCGGTTTTATCGGCATTAAACGGTGTTTTGGGTGATCATCTCGTTGACAGCAAAAACCCACTGGCGATCACCATGCAGCTGCGTCATCGCGGCCACACGCTAACGCTGACGCCCGAGGGAATCGCCGAGCATTTCCCCAAGGCCACCGGCAAAATTGTCGTGCTCATTCACGGTCTCTGCATGAACGATTTGCAGTGGAAAACGGGCGGCGACGGCGTGACCGAAGCGCATGATCACGGCGCAGCATTGCAGCGTGACCTCGGCTTCACGCCCGTCTATCTGCGCTACAACACCGGTCAGCATGTATCGACCAACGGACGCGAATTTGCGTCGGTATTGAAATCGCTGGTAGCCGCGTGGCCGGTGCCGGTGGAATCACTCGTCGTCGTCGCGCACAGCATGGGCGGACTGGTGTCGCGCAGCGCATTTCACTACGGCCGCAAAGCACGCCACGCGTGGTGCAAGTCACTCAACAAAATCGTGTTCCTCGGCACGCCGCATCTCGGCGCTCCACTTGAGCGCGGCGGCCACTGGATCGACATTTTGCTCGGAGCGACGCCGTATGCGTCGCCGTTCGCGAAACTCGGTAAAGTGCGCAGCGCTGGCATCACCGACCTGCGCCACGGCAGCGTGCTTGACGAGGATTGGCAGGGACAGGATCGCTTTGAATCCGTACCGGAAACGCTCACGCCAGTGCCTCTGCCCGCCAGCGTGCATTGCTACACGATTGCCGCCACGCTCGACGACGGGGCGAAAACAAAGTCCGTACGTGCCACCGGAAAACGCCTGCTCGGCGACGGACTGGTGCCGCTCAATAGCGCGCTCGCCATCGCGAACGGCAAGCACGACGACCCGAAGCGAAATCTGAATTTCGCGCCCGAACATAAGTGCGTGTTGCACGGCGTGAATCACCTGGAATTATTAAAAGCAGCGCAGGTTTATCCCGCGCTCAAGGCGTTCGTCGCCGCTTGAAACGCATCGCGGCTGCGCGACAAGCGTATGCTGTATCTATCCCAAAAATCTGGAGTGCTCCATGACTATCTGCCCCGTTGCCATTGCCGTTGGCTGCAAAAAATGTCCCATCTTCAAAGTCTGCCCCGTTAAAGGCGTGATCGGCGACTATAAGCCGGCGGCTCAGACAGTCGATGCGCCAAAGACGGCGACGAAAGCGGTCTATCGCAAGCCGCGCAAATCGCCTGCCAAGGCACCCGCCAAATCAGCTACCAAATCAACCCCCAAAGCAGCTTCGCAAAAGAAGAAGTAGTTTCGAGCCGTCAATTGCGTTACAGCTAAAAGTTTAGTGCGATTGGCGCGCGTTTTACGTAGCATAGGGACATGTCATTTTGGAGACAATCATGCTACGTTTGCCACTTTTTGCTACTCGTCTGCTTACCGCCCTTGCTGCTGCCGCCGCAACAAGCCTGCTCGCGACCACGCCAGCATTCGCCGCGAAAACGACGGAGTGCACTGCGCTCAAGCTCTGCTTTTGCGTCAATGAAGACTTCAAGCCGCTGATCGCGGAAAAAGTCAAATTTTTCCGTGCGGTCATTGCCGAGCAACGCGCGAAAGGCAAAGCCATTGGTTACGTCAGCGTGCCGTTGTCGACGCTTGGCGGCGGCTTTTTCGACGTCAATGCAGAGGTCTCGCTAGGTGCGAAAAAGCGTGTCGAAGCGCGCTTCGGTGAAGGCAGCGTGTGGGCGCTGAATCCCGGTTCGACCGATTCTGAACTGAAGGTCGGGAGCGCATACGGCACCAATGACGACTACATGCACATGTGGACACAAATACTTGAGGGCCCGTCCGGCATGGGCGAAGACTTCGACTTCGTCTACTTCGTCGGACCTTCGGATTTCGCCGCCCTCTTCGGCCTCGACGGCAAGGGTGACATGGACAAAATTGCCAGCTACTTCGACAAACGTCTGGAAACGGACGCAGCTCTCAAGCGCGAAGTGACCCGTGGCCGCGTAAGCAAAAATTCTTTCCGCAATTACTACGCGCTGAAGGCGTCCGTTTCGTTCAGCAACGGCGCGCACGACGAATGGAATATCTTCCGTCTGCTCAACGAACGTCGCCGTGCCGACGCGAAATTCGGCGTGGCCAACCAGATCGGGGTGTTGTTTGACGGCAAGCCTGTGTCACCGGTGGAATCGGAGCTTGCGGTGGCGGCAGGCGTTAGCGGAGCCTGCAAGCTCTGAGCAAGTTTTTCACGAGCGCCGCTGACGAAGCGGTGACGGCGCGATCACCGTCGCCGTCCGTTTCGGGCCTGTCGTTCCGAATCGCCACACTCGCCGATGCTGATTGCATCAGTGCGCTGGCGATGCAGGTGTATCTCAACACTTACGCCACCGAAGGCATTCGCCCATTGCTCGTTCGCGAGATTCACGCGCAGCTCTCAATTGCGGTTATTTCTGCGCTGATTGCGAGTCCGGCCCAGTCGTTCATACTGGTCGAGCGCGCGGCGTATCTGATCGCATTTGCGCAAATCACACACGGCGCAAGGCATGAACTGGTCGCAGCAGAAAACGTGGTTGAATTGAATCGTCTCTATGTTCAGGAACGCTTCGCCGGACAGGGTGTCGGCAAGGCGTTGCTGAATCATGTTGAAGCGTTAGCCGCAGCCTCGGGCGCGTCGAAAATGTGGTTAACGGCATGGGCGAAGAACCTTAGGGCGCTTGCCTTTTATGCCGCGCAAGGCTACGTCGATGTGGGAATGACGATGTATCGTTTTGAGCACGAGGCGCATGAGAATCGCCTATTCGTGAAGCCATTGGACGACTGTTGACCGACGATCAGCTTTCTTATGAAACGACGTCTGCAAAAGGACTGCTGCCGATTTATTCAATAAGTCGATAAGTGCCAAATATCCTTGGCAGCCCTTATTCAACGGCCATTTCATTGAAAAGCTGAAAAGTGCAATCTCCACGTTCGGCACCTCGCTACGCGACTGGCGACCGCTTCCCCGGCGTACTCACCACCAGATAAACACCGAACAACGACACCGCCATCCCAGCCATCACGTTCCAGCCCAGCGTCTCACCAAACATCAGCCACGCCATCACCGCCGTTAGCCCGGGTACAAGATACATCGCGCTCGTTAACCGCGTCACGCTGCCGTGCCGCAGCAGATAAAACATCAGCGAAATGCCCACGCCTGAGAGCACAATTACGCTCCACAGCATCGCGATAATCACTGAGCTCGTCCAGCGAATGTTGAACGACTCAAACCACCATGCGAACGGCAGCGTCGCCACGATGGCTGCGGCGAACTGGATCACCTGTCCACTGCGCAAATCAAAGCTCGGCACGTGGCGCTTTTGATAGAGCACGCCGATGGTGCTACCGAGCAAAGCCGCTGCGCAAATTACGACCGGGATCCCGAGCGCACCTGACGTAGCAACGAGCTTCGTCGCCAACACCAGCAGCACACCAACAAAGCCAATCGCCACACCCAGCACCTGCCGCCTCGTCGCCCGCTCATGCGTCCAGAAGGCGAAGCACACCGTCAACACCGGCTGCAAATTCACGATCAGCGCCGCGACGCCTGCCGACAACCCCATGCGAATCGCCACCCACACGCCACCCAAATACAGCGCCTGAATCAAGACGCCTGCCACCGCGATGTGAAACGCATCGCGCCGACTCGGCCACTTCGCTCCGCCAGAGAGCGCGAGCACCCCCATGAGCGCGCAAACCCCGGCATAACGAAGCACCAGAAAACTCAGCGGCTCTGCGTCCGTAGCGGCAAGCTTTGCCACCACGTAACCCGAAGCCCAGACAACAATGAACGCTGGCACCGCCAAGCGTGCAGCAACAGAAGAATCAGCCATGTGGGAATGCTAGCGGGATGGCGCAACACGTGGCGAATAGCGCCCCGTGCCGTTTCTCACGTTTCACTCGCTAGCGACACCACGCGGGCCTCATAAGAAATATCTGCCCGTCATTAGACATCCGTGCTAAATTTCTTTGCACAGGAACGGGGGCACCATGAGTCGACACGTCACATTGCGCGGAGTACGCGCTCTTACACTCGCAACGGCACTGATGAGCACGTCCTTCGCGTTCGCCGCCACCCCCACCAGCACCAACTACG
>JANXNI010000046.1 GCA_025354165.1 Burkholderiales bacterium
CGTAGTTGGTGCTGGTGGGGGTGGCGGCGAACGCGAAGGACGTGCTCATCAGTGCCGTTGCGAGTGTAAGAGCGCGTACTCCGCGCAATGTGACGTGTCGACTCATGGTGCCCCCGTTCCTGTGCAAAGAAATTTAGCACGAATGTACAAGGACGTGTAATTACTTCTTGTCGGAAACCTTGATGGACTCACTTGCGAGTGAGGTATCGGCTGCTTCTCTGAACCGTGTTGGTGCATGAGCCCGTAACGAAGCGATGCCCAACGAACGTTGGCACTTTGATCAAATTCGCATCGCTGCGCAAACGGCTTCGACTGTTAGCGCCGTGATTTCCTTCCACGCAATGCTGTGGGTAATGCCCGGTTGCGTGATCGAGAAGATGCTGGGAGCCCAATAACGCTGTATACCGCAGCTACGCCTTCGACATTAGTAGCCCACCCCACTACGGAACAAAATAACGCGACTTTCCGCGTCAACCGGCTCGCCATACGCACGAGGTTCGGTACCCGCTCCCGGCTAATTCACGACAAAGAAGACGTACGAAGGCGCGCTCTGCAGACCGTTCGCGGCGCTGGCCACGACGTGCATTTGGTAGTGCCCCGGTGTCGCGCCGACCAGGAAGGTTGTGGTCGAGCCGTTCACATTCGTGAGTTGAGCGGTGGAACCGGGCGGCGCATTTACGATCTTCCACGCGTAGGTGAACGTCGTTGCGAAACGGGCTGGGCATAGGGCCGGATTATTGTCGTCTGACTGCGCGCTACCGTTGACCAGACCGACGCCATTCGATGACCCAGCGAGGACGGCGATTTCGTTGGCGAGCGTAGAACCCGCCGGGAGCGTTGATCCATTTGCCAGCGCCGAGACGCTGACGGGATTTGCCCCGCAGGTGCTTGTCGGAACCGACGTGCTGTACGGTGGGGAAGTATTTCCAAGTGAGTCGGTTGCCGTCACTCTAAACTGATATGTACCGACTTTATCGGGGACGAAGCGCGCCACGCCCGCCGCGTCGGTAACCAGGTTGACGGTACTGCCGTTCGGAACGGCGAACAGCGACCATTGGTAGCTTTGTGTCACCAGCGCGCCTGGACACACGTTCGGATCGTTCACGGCCGGGGTCAGCGCAACCTGTGTGCCAACATTAGTCTGCCCGGGGGGTGAAGACTGATCGGGGTCCGACGCAAATACCGAAACCGCATTGGATGGCGGCCACGTCAACGCGGCGGTGCCGCAAAGGCTCACAGTGATCGATGACGTTACGGGTGCAGACGACAGGCCCGTATTGTCCGTGACCACGACACGCACTGAGTAGTTGCCAGTGACGGTCCCAGCTGAGAAGGTAGGCGATGCAACCGCAAGGCCGCTCAGCTGCCCGTTGCCACCGGCGGGCGCGTTGGCGATACTCCACTGGTAGCCGAGCAACTTGGCAAAGCGCCCAGGACAGTAGTCGGCCGCGCCCGGATTGCTGTTCTGATTGTCGGGCGAACTCGCAATGACACCGAGCTGGCTGCTCGATGACGTATAGACCGATCCCGGCGCGGTCACCGACGCAATCACGGGCGCCTGCCCGCCGCAGGCAGACACATTTACTGTCGCGAATGCGGTGGGGGACTTGTTGCCGAGCGTATCGATGACCTGGACGCTCAACCGGTAGCTGCCGCCCGCGATGTCGGGGATCAATGTCGGAGTGGCCGCGGTGGTGCTTGAGAGCGTGGCGGTACTGCCTAACGGCTTGGAGACCAGCGTCCAGATGTAATTGTTGGCGACCGTGACGCTGCTGCAAGTGTTCGGATTAGTGAACTGTGCTACCTTGAAAATAACCGCATCGCCCCGGTAAGCGACACCACCGGGGCCCGCAGGACTGTCAAAAGAAGCGGTCAGCGTCGGCAGCGGCTGCGTGCCGCATCCCGGAGGAACAACGGGGACCACCGCGTATGGCGTTCCGTTACACGCATAGCTGGTGGCTGACACCTCGCTCGGATCCAGAATACCGTTCGCATTGACATCCACGCCCGATGTGACCTTGGTGCCACCGTATACGCAGTTCGTGCCAGCGGGCTCGGTCGCCATCGCTATCAGCGATCTGAAGCCGCTCGCGCCCACAGGTCCGGCCGGGCTCACCGCTCCTCCATTGCCGGTGCTCGATGGCGCGGTATTGCCGGTGTAGCCCAAATTGCTCAGCACGACATGCGTCGTGTCCGGCGTGGCGAACACCTGGTAGTAGCCGCCGGTAGCCACAAAGACGACTTGTCCGACCGTCATCCACGCACTACTGCTAACGACCAATGCAGGGGTGTTGCCGCCCACAGCGGGCTGCGTGAATGTGCCCACGATCATGCCGTACATCGGCAAAGCGATGTCCGCAGTTCCATCAAATGCGACGCCGTTGATGGCGCGTGCATTAGCGAGCTTCGTCGCTGTCGTCGCATTGCCAGTGAGGCTCCCTGTAACGTTGCCGGTGATTGCGCCAGCACCAAAGTTTCCGCTTCCGTCGCGTCGGACGATCGTGCCCGCAGTATTCGTGCTGGTCGCTGCGCTCGCAAGCATTGCGCCCGATGCCACACTCGCAGCAGAGACTCCGCCTACGACGCCGACCACGGTCGCTGCTTGTGTGCCTGTGACATCGCCCGCAAGCGAAATTGGCCCCAGCGAGAGGTTCGGTGTCGCTCCGCCGCTGCTGACGAGTGGCGCGGTTGCGGTCACGTTGGTGACCGTGCCACTGCCTGAGCCTGATGTCGCGCAAATCCATGCACTGCCGCTCCATTGTGGAATTTGGCTGGTGCCGCAGGCCACCGTTGGCAAAAGCTGCGTTGCGGGCAGGTTGCTGGGTGCGACGAGCGCGGTTGCGGCCAGCGATTCGCTGCTCGCGGATCGAATCGCGTACGGGCTTGCAGCGAGCGGCTGGCGCGGTGACATTTCAGGATCGGCGCCGACGGTGACGCTGAGCCAATAGGGTTTGTCAAAGGCAAGCGGGAGCCCACCGACAGTGGCACCGCCAATCAGGAGATTAAAAATGCCGTTGCTGACGGTGACCGTTTGCGGCTCGGTGAAGAGCAGATTTCCCGCCGTCGGTGCGTCGTAAATTCTGACAGTAATAAGCTGCGAGGGGTTGTTGATCGCCGCCCCGCTCGGGTTCGTGAGATAACCCTGATAGTTGAGCGTTCGCGGGATCTGGGCGTGGATGAGGCCACACCAGCATAGGAGCAGTATCGCAATCATTGACGATAGGCTGGAGATCGGACGGGTATTTCGGCTCATGGTGCTGCGATTGATGTTTCAGACTGAATCAAAATTGAATTGGCGACTTTTCGGCAAATTGATAACTCGCCTATAACGCGAAGGCGGCCCCGCAATTAGTGTTGAGATAGGTTCGAATCTCGGCCCAGGTGCGACTGCCAACGACTGCGCCGTTGGTGACCGCTGTACCCGTAAGGCCGAACATGGCGCGCAGCAGCATGACGCCGTCGCTGGCGGGCAAGGTCGTGCCGTTGCCGTCGATGTCTAGTGCGGCTAAATGCACAAACGGCTGAATCTGCGCCCAGGTGGTGCGCGCCGCGCCAACGCCGATGGCG
>JANXNI010000088.1 GCA_025354165.1 Burkholderiales bacterium
CATGCCCATGCCGTTGAGTAGTGCGGACGCGTGGGCAGAGGCTGCCCACCCTACGAATCTACGAATCTATAACTCCGCAAGCAACGATTTCTCAAACCGCACCGCGTCTTCCACGCCCCGGTAGTAGCTCACACGCACGCCGATTTCGTTGAACCCGTTCTGCTTGTAAAACGCCCGCGCCTCATAGTGGCCAGAGCGCGCTTCGAGCACAATCGTATTGATGCCCGCTGTGCGCGCCGTAGATTCCAGCCACGACATCGACGCGCTTCCGATCCCGCAACGGCGATACGCGGCATCCACCGCGAAGAGGACGATATGCGCCGTATCGTCGCCATATTTCAGGATCGCGAATCCGGCGACTTCGCCCGCGAGATCATGTTTGCGAGCAACGATCACGTTCGTCGCGTCATCGCGCAAAGCCTTTAACACCCGAGGCGCGGTCCACGACCAGCCCAGCCCCTGCTCAATCACATTACGCGACAAATTGGCGATGGCGCTGGCGTCCGCGCTTGTCGCCAACTCAATCAGTTGATGTTCGGCTTTAATGAATTGCAACTGTACACAAATGCGAGCATCCGAGCTACGCCGCGCCGCGCTTTCGCAAACGCATTAAGCCCGCCATCCTTCACCAGATAATTCAATCGAGGGCTAACGCATGAATCGTTTGTTTCAGCATCGCTTCATGAACCTGAGCGCCGTCGTCGCTGCGATCACCTTCGCCAGCGATCACGCCGCCTCCGTCTGCCCGTTCGACAAATACAGCCTCTAGCTCCCATGCGTTGGACCAGCTTGATTTGCCACCTTTTGTCCAAGGACAATAAATTGCTGCGTGCCACCTGATCGTTCGCCCGGCTCAGGATGAAGGCGAGATTGCCAAACTCAAGGCAAATTGTGCCGCGCTCGCCGCGTGACTAACCGCGATTGAGAAAAAGCTCGAACCCTAGCCTGCGGGTCTGGAATAAACAGCAGACAGCTTTTTGCCTAAAGCACCTACCGCTTGGGGCTAAGCGCACGTTTTATCCGATAGCGACTTAATTTTTTTGCTCGTCCAGCACCGGTGAAATAATAATTTCGGCAAAATAGCTGTAGGACGTTTTGTCAAGCTTGTTGCGCTTTGCGGACGGGAAGCAGATGATGCTGACTTCGGTGGCCGTAATTTCGCGTTCAATCCGTCTGCACGCGTGTCACGGTGCTTTTTTATCGTGCAGTTACTGGAGAATCATCGTGCTCAAGCGCTTATCCGGCTCCGTGCTTTTGTCGTACGTTTCCTCGTGCTGTTACCTCGCAACCTCTCATCGTCGCCGCGGGGTTGTACTCTTGATAAGTGTGCTGTTGGCTACGACCACTAGCACCGCGATGGCAGTGGCCAGCTGCCCGTTCGACAACGGGGGCTCCGACGCACTCAACGACGGCGTAGTGCTCACGCGCTATGCGCTCGGGATCGCAGGCGCGCCGATGATCGCCAGCACGCGGTACGCGAGCCTTGATCCCTTGCAGGTCAAGGCTAATATCGAATGCGTCGGCTGCGCGCTCGACATGAATGGCGATGGGCAAATTGACTATGTAGACACTACCATCATCGCGCGGCATCTGGCGGGCTTCACCGGAGCATCGCTCACCGCCGGCTTGGCGCTCGGAAGCGGAACCCGGCCCAATCTCGCCGCAGTCACCAGCTTCCTGGTCAACGGCTGCGGCACGACCGGCGGCACCATCACCAGCATTGCCACCAGCGCAGGAATCCTCGGCGGGCCGATCACTTCGTCGGGAACGCTGAGCGCCGACACGACTTACTTGCAGCGCCGCGTGGCGAGCAACTGCGCAGCGGGCTCAGCCATCAACGCCATCGCCGCCGATGGCACGGTTAGCTGCGCCGTCACAGGACAGGCCAACGCTTTTGTACAGGGTGGCAATTCGTTTGGCGCCCCGGGCGTGCTGGGTACCAATGATGCGCAACCGCTGACCGTGAAAAGCGGCGGTACCGCCATCAACCTGGTTAACCAGCGCGGTGACGGATTGCGCGTCTCATCATCGTCATCTTCGACAGCACCCAATACGATCAATGGCCACGGCGGCAATGGGGTAACGGCAGGCGTACGCGGCGCAACGGTCGGCGGCGGCGGCGACGTGCCCTTCAGCACAGTCAGTGCGAACGTCGTGTCGGGCAACTACGGCACCATCTCCGGTGGCGTCGCCAATCTGGCTGCGGACTTCGCGGTCGTAGCTGGCGGCAACACTAACAGTGCCAGCAACACCGGCGGCGTTGTATCGGGCGGATTTCAGAATGCGGCACCGGGTTTTTACGGGACCATTGCGGGCGGGGGGACAAATTTCGCAAGCGGTGACTACAGTACGGTTGCAGGAGGTGCCAATAACTCGGCAACCGGGAAATATAGTTTCGCGGCGGGTGCAGGTGCAAGCGCCGACAAGGACGGCGCATTCGTTTGGGCAGACCACACACTGGGAACCCCGTTTACTACGTCGGCGAATTGGGCTGCTGGCTTTGGGACAAACACGTTTAGTGTCCGTGCCACGGGCGGCGTCATGTTCGCCACCAGTACCAACGCGTCGGGCGTGGCGGCGACCTATTGCTACATGGGTGCTAGTGGCACTGGATGGATCTGCACCAGTGACCGCAACGTCAAAGAGCGTATCGAGCCGATTACGCCGTCGCATGTGCTGGCGGGCGTTCTTGCGATGCCGGTGTCGACCTGGTCAATCATCGGCTCAAAAGTCCGACAAATGGGCCCGATGGCGCAGGATTTCTATCGCGCGTTCGGGCTCGGTGAGACTGACAAAGCGATCAATTCGATTGACGTAGGCGGAGTTGCGTTTGCAGCGATTCAGGGTTTAAATGAGAAGCTGTCGGCGCAGCTTCGCACAAAGGATTCCGAGATCGCGAAACTTAAGGCTGCGCTCGCAGAGCGCTCGGCCAGGCACGACGCGCGACTGGCCGCTATCGAGAAGCGGTTGGGGCTTTAGCTTTTCGCTGTACGCACCATTTCATGGGGGCTAAAGAGCGCTTTACGCAGTTGTCGATAAACTCGGTTTTGACGCATCAGCCCCCATAAAATAGTTGTTACAAAGAAAAGCTGTCAACCACCGCTTTTGTTGTAGACGCGATGACGCCAACGGCGTGACAATCAATGACCGACTTTCGGACGCGATTGCGTTTAATTCCACGATCATTTGAATCACGCGTTTTTTCCGGAGGTGCCATGAATCACAGCAGCGGGTTACGCGCTTCAGCGCACTGGGTTTGTTTGGCTTTTGGCGCCCTTCCACATCATCATGTCCGCTTTCGCACGAAGCTTCTATCGGCAATGTTGGCGGGCTTGAGTGTGGTCCGTGTGGCGACGGCAGCATCAACTTGCCCGTTCGACACCGGCGGCTCCGACGCGATCAACGATGGGGTCGTGCTTACGCGCATGCGCTGGGCATCACGGGCGCGCCGCTGGTCGCCAGCACTCGCTACGCGAGCCTTGACCCGTTGCAGGTGAAGGCGAACATCGAATGCGTCGGTTGCGCGCTGGATATCAATGGCGACGGCGTGGTCGATTCAGTAGACACCACCATCATCGCGCGGCACCTGGCGGGCTTTCAGGGCGCGTCGCTGACCGCCGGTCTCGCGCTTGGCAACGGCACGCGGCCCGATGTGGCGTCGGTGGTGAGCTTCCTCGCAAACGGCTGCGCGGTGGGTGGGGCGATCAATGCCTTTGTGCAGAACGGCAATTCGTTTGGCGCGCCCGCAGTGCTGGGCACGAACGACAGCCAGCCGGTGACGGTGAAGACGAATCAATCCACGATCAAGCTCTTGGTTGATCCGGCAAATGGAGATGACGGGTTGCGGATTTCTTATGCGGCGCAAGGTTCCGACATCTCGCCGAACACCGTGAATGGCAGTCGCACTAACAGTGTTGCTGCTGGGATCGTCGGCGCGACTATTGCCGGCGGCGGTAAGCACGATACTGCAGGCGCAGACTTTCCGAATCAGATCAATGGAAACTATGGCACGATCGGCGGCGGCTATCGAAACACGATCGCGTCGAGTGGATATGAGGGAACGATCAGCGGCGGCTTCTACAACAGCGTTTCCGGCCCCGACGCTGTCGTTGGCGGTGGCATCAGCAATACCGCCGGTGCGGGGTCGGGTAGCCAAAGCCAGACGGTCGCAGGGGGTAATTCAAATGTCGCCAGCGGTGATTTCAGCGCCGTCCCCGGCGGTCTCCACAACACCGCCGGTGGCAGCTACAGCTTCGCAGCAGGTCGACGGGCGAAGGCGACTAACCAGGGCGCGTTCGTCTGGGGCGACAGCACCGATGCCGACGTCACCGCCACTGGCAACGACCAGTTCGTGATCCGCGCCAACGGCGGCATTCGTTTGCCGGGTGCGGGCGAGAACCAGCCTAACAATCCCACCAAGCAAAGCGGCACCAATGTGTTCACCCACGTGGTGCCCGCAAGCGGGCCGTGCAACACCGTCGGGGGATTCGGGCTGTCACGCACGGCGATTGATCATCCGCTCACCAACGGCAAACCGAACGCGATTCTGGTGGTGACTGCCAACATCGGCGTGCGCACGCAAAATATCCCGTTCTACGCTAAACCGGTGGACGTGATGTACGACGATGATGGCGGAAGCGGGTGCACCGTGTCATCGACTGGGCGCTGGATGATCGTAAATCCCAACGGCGATCAAAACATGGTGGCAGGCATGAAATTCAACGTGTTTGTGATTAATCCGTAGGGCGGTGGGAGCGGTTTCACGGCGATGGGTTGTTGCCCAGCGCGTGATGCCACTTTTCGCTGAGAACGCCGTTTCATAGGGGCTATAGGCGATATTATGGAATAGTCGCCTTTCACAAAAAACGGCATCTAGCCCTTATAAAACAAGCATTTCAGAAAAAAGCTATACCGAGCCCATGCGCAATGGCACCACGCTACTTGCGCCTAATCCCCAAAACGCTCGGATCATTCGTGTTGATCGCTTTGACAAAAAAACGCACCTGCTGATCCAGGGCGTTGGTCGCTAGCCCGTCGCGCACCATCGCTGCACTGACCGCTGAGGGCAAGTCGTCGCCCGCGCACGCACCAAACTGCCAGCACGCGTCCCGCAGTGCAAGGCTGTCGCGCCCGCAGTACGCCCCGAGTTGACACAGCGCGAGCTGCCAGGCGAGCGAGCTCGACGCTGCCGCCGAGGCATCGCCACCGACGAACGCAGCGCCCAACGCGGGGGCAATTTGCGCGCCCATTAGCGAAAGTACCGCCATGTTTTTTTCGCTCATCGCGTTGGTGATGACGGAGAGCTGTTCTGCCGAGAGCGATTTGTAGTTTAAATCTGGGCTCAACTGGCTTATGACGGCGCCCGCGTTCGATCCCTTGTTGGTCAATTGAGTCATTGCGGCGTCGGCATCCGTTCGCACCGAGGTTACGTTGAAATCTTTGCAACTTTCGGTGATCCAGCGGGCGTTGTCGAGACGCCGCGGATCGGTCGCATCGATGCCGGCCGTCGAGGTTTTGGCACGCATCGAGATGGGCGGCGGTCCCCCGGATGCGGCCTGCGCTTTAGCGTCTGCAGCCGTGTGAGCCAGACAAAAATCAACGAGCAGCAACGAAAGGGCATTTAGTTGTGCGTCGTCTGCCTTGGCCGCGTCGGCAATTGCGCGGGCGATATTTCGGTGTGACAGGACTTCAGCGACCCGGGCTTGCCCAGGCCGCAATTTCTCCGGCGCTGAAGGCGACGGCAGTGCTGGCAAGTCGAGGGCCGTCGCGCGCTGACTGCCACTGCTTTGTCCGGCGCTAACCTCGATAGGCGCTTGCACGACGATTCGGGATTCGTTGCTGCCGGCTTGTCCCGAAGCCGACGAAGCGTTCGCTTTTGTACGCGAGGCGTCGGCGGTGTTTGACGACGAATAGCCGAAACTAAAGCTATCGCGCCAATACCAACCGGCCAGCGCGAGAAGCGCCAACACGGAGAGAAGGACGTGCGCTCGTTTCACCAAAGTGCAGCCCTAAAGTTCAAGGAACGTAGCGCGCCAAAACTTCGAACGCGGGCCTAGGCCGCGATCGCCTGCGCCTGCCGCTTAAGCCCCAACAAAGACCATTCTTCATCGAGCGCTGCGAGCAGATGATCGGCCATTGCGCCCGTGTGACAGGGGCCAGGCGCGATACGAATACGCTCAGTGCCGCGAGTGACGGTGGGGAAATTGATCGGTTGCAGGTAAATCCTGTGCCGCTCCTGCAGGCGGTCGGTGAGCGTTTTCACTTTCACCGGATCGCCGACGAACACCGGCACGATGTGCGACTGACTGGGCATCACCGGCAGGCCGATGGCGGTGAGGCGGGCCTTGATTTCGGTGACGCGTTCGCGTTGCAGGCGGCGCTCTTCCTGACTCTGCATCAGGTGCGAGACGCTGGCAATCGCGCCTGCGGCCAGCACTGGCGCGAGCGAGGTGGAGAAGATAAACGACGCGCCGAAGCTCCTGATGCAATCAACCACCGCCGTGTCACCGGTGACGTAGCCGCCCTGCATCCCGAAGGCTTTGCCGAGCGTGCCCTGAATGACGTCGATCTGGTCGGCGACACCCATTTCCTGTGATACGCCGCCGCCGCGCGCGCCGTACATGCCAACGGCGTGCACTTCGTCGAGATACGTCATCGCGCCGTATTTTTTGGCGACGCGCGCGATTTCACCGATGGGTGAGATGTTGCCGCTCATCGAATACACGCTTTCGAACACCACGAGTTTCGGGCGCTCCGGGCTGATGCTGGCCAGCTTGGCTTCGAGATCGGCGACGTTGTTGTGCTCAAAAATCACGCGATCACAACCAGCGCGGCGAATGCCTTCGATCATCGAATTGTGGTTGTCCCCGTCGGAGAGGACGACCATCCCCGGCAACAGCGATCCAAGCACCGTGAGCGCGGCCAGATTGGCGCTGTAGCCAGAGGTGAAGGTGAGGGCGGCGGGTTTGTCGTGCAGCGCGGCGAGCAGACGCTCAAGCTCCACGTGCAGCGCGTTGGTGCCACCGATATTGCGGGTGCCGCCAGCGCCGGTAGCGCCGTCGTCGATCGCTTTGTGCATCGCGGCGCGCACCTCAGGGTGGTGGCCCATGCCCAGATAATCGTTCGAGCACCAGGTGACGACCTCGGTCATGCCTTCGGGGCCAGCCCATTGCACTTTGGGGAAGTGCCCCGCAGGGCGCTGAAGCTCTGCGAAAATTCGATAACGGCCTTCGCGCTTTAACGCATCGATGCGTTGGGCGAAGAGAGCGGAGTAATCATTTGAGCGGATCAAAACACGGTGCTTTCACAGTCGATACCTGATTTTACGGCGCAAACGCCTGCATACGTCGGCAAGGCGGTTTGGCGCACCGGGCGGTTTTCGTGGCCGGTGCGGATGGAAGATCGCCCCTTAGTGATGGGCATTGTCAACGTAACGCCTGATTCTTTCTCTGACGGCGGTCAACATATGACCACTGAATTGGCGATTCGTCACGGCGAATTGTTGATCGCTGAGGGGGCCGACATGCTTGACGTCGGCGGCGAATCGACACGGCCCGGTGCGCCGGAGGTGAGCGTCGAGACTGAGCTGGCGCGGGTGTTGCCGGTGATTCGGGCGCTGGCAGCGGCTGGCCATTGCGTGTCGATCGACAGCCGTAGGCCTGATGTAATGCGGGAGGCCATTGTGGCTGGCGCGTCGATCGTCAACGATGTGATGGCCTTGACTGCGCCGGGAGCGGTTGCCGTTTGTGCCGAAAGCGATGTAGGCGTGGTGCTGATGCACATGCAGGGGCAGCCGCGAACGATGCAGGCTGCGCCCGTGTACGGCAACGTGGTTGCCGAGGTGAGCGAGTTTTTGCGTTTGCGAGCGCTGGTTTGCGTGACGGAGGGGATGTCTCGCGAGCGGATTGCCCTGGATCCGGGGTTTGGCTTCGGCAAAACGCTGGAACACAATTTAGAGCTGACCCAACAGCTACATCGGTTGCTCGCGCTTGGCTACCCGGTACTCGCCGGATGGTCGCGTAAAGGCACGCTGGGCAGGCTCACAGGGCGCACACTGGCGGTGGAGCGCGTGCATGCGAGCGTGGCAGCGGCGCTGGTGTGTGTGCAGCGTGGTGCGCGGATTGTGCGGGTGCATGATGTGGCGGCAACGGTGGATGCGCTTAAGGTTTGGCGCGCGATGTCGTTGTAGGAGCGGCTTGCCGCGACCAACCGTTGACATGCCTCCGAACTGGGTCACGGCAAGCCGCTCCTACAATACCGCGCATGAACCAAAGAAAATATTTCGGCACCGACGGGGTGCGCGGCGAAGTGGGCGTAGCGCCGATTACGCCGGACTTCATCATGCAGTTGGGGCACGCGACGGGGCGCGTGTTGCGCTCGCAGGCCAAAGCGGGAAAACGGCCTTCCGTATTGATCGGCAAAGACACACGCATTTCCGGTTACATGCTCGAAGCTGCGCTGGAAGCGGGTTTGTCTGCGGCCGGTGTTGACACCGTGCTGACCGGGCCGCTGCCGACGCCTGCGATTGCATACCTGACGCGCGCGCTACGCCTGCAGGCCGGGCTTGTAATTTCGGCCTCGCACAATCCATTTCAGGATAACGGCATCAAGTTTTTCAATCATCGCGGCGACAAGTTGTCCGATGCCGCCGAATTTGAAATCGAGGCTGAAATTGATCACGGATTGCGCTGCGTTCCGTCGGGCGAACTCGGCAAGGCGAAACGGCTCAATGATGCGCCGGGTCGCTACGTGGAGTTTTGCAAGCGGGCGTTTCCGTCAGAGCTGTCACTGAGCGGGCTGAAGATGGTGGTGGATTGTGCGCATGGTGCCGCATATCAAGTGGCACCCGCCGTCTTTCACGAACTGGGCGCGGAAGTGGTGAGCCTCGGCGTTTCGCCGGACGGTTTGAACATCAATAAAGGCGTGGGTGCGACTCATTCGGAATACATCGCCGAGATGGTCGTGAAGCATGAAGCCGATATTGGCGTTGCGCTCGATGGTGACGCGGATCGCCTGCTGATGGCGGATGCGAACGGCACGCTCTACGACGGCGATCAGCTCGTCTACATCATTGCGTCGCATCGAAAAATGCGCGGCGAATTGGGCGGTGGTGTGGTTGGCACGCAGATGACGAATTACGGTCTGGAGATGGCGTTTGCGCGGCGAGGCGTTGAGTTTGCCCGTGCCAGAGTCGGCGATCGTTACGTGCTGGAAATTCTGCGCGAAAAGCAGTGGTTGATTGGCGGCGAAAATTCGGGCCATATTTTGTGCCTTGATCGGCATACAACGGGCGACGCAATAATCGCAGCGCTTGAAGTGTTGCGCGCGCTGGTCGAGCGCGGCGTGTCGCTGTCGGAAGCAGCGAAGGACGTGAGCCTGTTGCCACAAGAGCTCATCAATGTCCGCATCGACAAGGCCTCACCGTGGGCCGACAAGCCGGGCGTGAAGGCAGTGCTTGCCGATTGGGAATCGCAACTCGTGGGGCGCGGTCGCATTTTGCTGCGGCCCTCCGGAACCGAGCCGGTCGTGCGCGTGATGGTGGAGGCCGAGGATGCAGCGATGGCGCGCAGCGGGGCCGAGGCGATCGCTGCGGCGGTGGCAGCGTAATTGCTTAGGCTTTAGCCGTGAAACTCACTTACTCCCACGTCGATCTCGCCGCGCTCGTCATCTTTGCTCTGTGCTGGTTCGGCTACGCGTGGTTTGCTGCGCGGCGCAGTTCGGGTCGCCATAGTTTGCTCAATGTGATGAACCCGTTGCGTGAGCGCTGGTTTGAGCAGACGCTGACGCGCGAAAATCGCATCGTAGACACCGCGCTGGTGGCTAATTTATTGCACAGCGCGACGTTTTTTTCGTCGACGACGATTCTCGTTTTAGGTGGTCTGCTGGCGCTGTTTGGCTCGGCGGAAAAGAGCACTGAGATTCTCGAAAACCTGCCCTTCGCGCAGCGCAGCACCGCGCAGCTACTGGAGTTAAAGATTGTGGTTTTGATCCAGCTCTTCGTCTACGCGCTGGTGAAATTTACGTGGTCGGTGCGGCAGTTCAATTTTGTAACGATCCTGATTGGCTCGATTTCGCCGAAAGACAAAATTACCGACGTGGATCGTACGGCCGCGAAAAGCGCCGCCGGGATTTTGAAGCTCGCCGGTGAAAATTTTGGACAAGGAATGCGTGCCTATTATTTCGCTGCGGCGGGGCTGATGTGGTTCGTGCAGCCGCTCTTTTTTATCGTGGCAACCCTGGTCGTCACGTTCATGCTTTATCGCATGGAGTTCCACTCACGGACGCTGGATGTACTCTCGGAAAACCAGAATTAACATTTCGCTGTATCCGTTGATGCACGCGGGCTCAAGGCGAAAAATTAATGAAGTCGATAAGTGGTAAAACTTGGCGTCTAGCCCCAGTGCAATGGTCATTTCAGCGTAAAGCTGTTGCGCTATTGACGTTCGTTTTTCTGGCCGTCGGCATGAATGTGCCATTCGCGCAAACGACCCTTCCTGCCAATGCGCCAGATCAGGAACGCGTATTAACCGGCACCACCCCAACTCCGGCTGAATTGACGAAACCGGTGACGCGTCCGGTGGCTCACAATCGCCCGAAAATCGGGCTCGTGCTGTCCGGTGGCGGCGCGCGTGGCATTGCCCACGTTGGCGTGTTGAAAGAGCTTGCGGCCGCGCGCATTCCGATTGATTTTGTCGCGGGCACCAGCATGGGCTCGATCATCGGCGGCTTGTACGCGAGTGGCATGAAGCCCGCCGAGCTGGAGCGGCGCATTCTCGCGATGAACTGGGACGCCGTGTTGTCGGATCGACCGCCGCGCGAAGAGCTGTCGCTGCGTCGTAAGGCCGATGATCTGAGGCTCTCGATGCCGATTGAATTTGGCATGCGCGACGGCCAGCTGCGCGCACCGCGCGGCGCGGTGGCGTCGACCGGGCTTGAGAACGTGCTCAAGGACTTGACCGACGGCCTGCCGAACAGTGTGATGTTCGATCAATTGCCGATCCCGTTTCGTGCCGTGGCGACCGATCTGGTGACTGGCGAAGCGGTGGTGTTTGACCGCGGCGAGCTGGCCGCCGTGATGCGCGCCAGCATGAGCGTACCGGCCGCGTTTGCGCCGGTTGAAATCGGTGGCCGCCTGCTGGTCGACGGCGGGCTGGTGGACAATTTGCCGGTGGCCGTGATGAGGAAAATGGGGGCCGACGTCGTCATCGCGGTGAACATCGGCTCGCCGCTGTTGCCGCGCGAAGAACTGGGCTCAATTTTGGGCGTGGGGCTGCAAATGCTCAACATCCTCACCGAACAAAACGTGCGTACTTCGCTGGCGTCGCTCAAGGCCACCGACGTGTTGATCGTGCCTGACCTTACAAAGATCAGTGCCACTGATTTCAACCTCGGTGCCGACGCCATGAATCGCGGGGCCGAAGCGGCGCGTGGCGTGTTGCCGCTGCTTTCGGCCTACGCATTGTCGCCCGATGACTATGCGCAACAATTGGTGGCTCAGCAGCGCACGGCACCGCCTGCGCGTATCGACGAAATTCGCGTTGAGGGCGGCACTTACACCAGCCCCGACACCCTTCGCGCGCAGCTCTCGTTCGCGGCGGGCGCGCCGTACAACCGGCCGACGCTCCAGCGCGATATCGCGTGGCTCGATGGTCGTGGTGACTTTGAGCGGCTCGATTATCGAATCGTCACCGAACGTGATCGCAACGTGCTGTTGCTCAACGTTCAGGAGAAATCGTGGGGGCCGAATTACTTCCGATTTGGCCTGAACCTGGGCACCGACTTCAAAGGTCAGGGCGAATTTAATTTCGTCGCGAATCACACGCGTCGCTGGGTCAACAGCCTGGGTGCGGAGTTCCGAAACGAGTTTCAGATTGGTCGCACGCAACGTTTATCGACCGCGTTCTATCAACCGCTGTTGCCTTCGCAAACTTTGTTCCTGAACTTTGGCGCTGAACAGCTTCGGCGACTTGCCAATGTGGGCAATGGTTTTGGCAGTCGCCCGATCGCGCAGTTCAGCGGCATTAACACACGGGCGTTGC
The DNA here is from genome assembly GCA_025354165.1 of Burkholderiales bacterium. Classification (GTDB taxonomy): domain Bacteria; phylum Pseudomonadota; class Gammaproteobacteria; order Burkholderiales; family Casimicrobiaceae; genus Casimicrobium. Next base: position 12,039 of record JANXNI010000088.1, read on the forward strand.
TTGAGCTCGGTGCTGCGTTCGGTCGCTACGGCGAATTCCGCGTGGGGCCACTGTATGAGCGGGTCAAGATTTCGCCGACGATTGGCGACCTGAGTTTCACTGGCGTGCGCTCGAATGAATCCGGCATGCAGGCCAGCATGGTGATCGACCAGCGTGATTCCGCCACCTTCGCACGCAGCGGTTATCGCATCGAAGCCGACGTGCATCGTGCGTTGACCGGATTCGGCGCAAGCAGCAATTTTTCGCGCTATCAATGGTCGTCCGAATACGCGAAAACATTTGGGGCAAACACGTTCGACGCTGCGCTCAAATTCGGCGGTTCGTACAGCAAAGCTCAGTCCGCCTATCCGTATTTTGAGCTGGGTGGCTTCCTGCAACTCTCCGGCTTGCAGGCCAACGCACTGCGCGCCGATCAGATTGCGTTATTCCGGCTCATGGCCTTCAGGAAAATTGGCTCCATGCCCGCTTTCGGTCGCGGCATTTATCTCGGCGGCTCGCTGGAAGCGGGTAGTACCGACGCACCGAACACGCCGAATGCGGACGCCAAGCGTATCTACGCGGGCAGCGTTTTCCTGGGGCTGGACACCTCGATTGGCCCGTTCTATCTCGGCTACGGACAGGCGAGCGGCGCGCGGCGCAGCGCTTATTTGTTTTTGGGGCGTCCGTAAGTCATCTTTGCTGCGAAGGCATCCTGCTGACCCGGGGAGCCCGCAGGGCACGATAGGTCTGTTCCGGATCGGCTACCGGTAGCGAACTGAAGTAGACCGCAACCGATTCATCCCGCCGATCCGCAAATCGTCGCGCACGGCTTTCGTGATTCGTTGTGTGGGGCTAACGTTCGCACCTATCCAAATCACCCCGGGAGAATCTCATGCTGTCATCCATCAAATCTCACGTTGCGCCGACCGCATTTCGTTCTGCGGCCACGCTGATTTCGCTGGCCGCATTCGCCCTTGCTTTCACGCTGGGTGCCGCGCCGGTATCAGCCGAATCGCAAATTTCGTGGTCGTGGGGCAGCGGCAAAACGGTTCGCGGTTCGGGTAATGTCGTTGAACAGCCCGTTGCTACGGCAGCGTTTGAGAAAGTGGTTGTCCAGGACGGCATTCGCGTGGTGTTGCGGCGCGGCGCGGTGCAAAAAGTACTGGTAAAGACCGACGACAATTTGCTGCCGCTGGTCGAGGCAAAAGTAGACGGCACGCGCCTGCTGCTCAGGATGCAGCCGAAGATTTCGGCCAACACGAAAAGCGGCGTGGTGGTGACGATTGACTACACGACGTTATCGGCATTGAGCATCAGCGACGGTGTGCGCGGCGAACTTGATGCCGCAAGCGGTAGCGCTTTCCGGGCGGCGGTCAAGGACGGCGCTTCGTTGACCATTGCGGAGGCCAACGCCAGTGACTTCGAGCTGTCGGTAAGCGACGGCGCGAGCGCAACGGTGACCAAGGCCACATCGGTCGCGTCGCAACGCTACAAAGTCGCCGACGGCGCGCGCCTTGCGGTCGACAACGCAAGCGGTGATCGCCTCACTATTTCCGTGGCTGATGGTGCGTCTGCGACGCTCGCCGCAGTGAACACGAAAAGCATCGATATTTCAGTGTCCGACGGCGCCCATCTCGACGTGGCAGGTGTCGCGCAACAGCAAAATTTTTCGCTGGCTGATGGTTCGTCGGTCGACGCTCTGCGGCTGCAGGGCACCGGTGCTCGCGTGCGCGCGGTCGATGGCAGCGCTTTGAAGCTGGGCGTTGTACAAACGTTGAGCGCCGAGATGGCTGACGGCGGCAGTGTTCGTTACTCGGGCGACCCGTCGGTGACAATGACCACGCGCGATGGCGGTTCGGTTCGGAAGATTTAGCAGCGTTAAAAGCGGTTCGGGCCGGATCGGCAGGTTGTCATGTTGGACGGGGTCATTGCGTCTGTATCGCTGACGCACCCCTTTTTCGTGGTTTTTCCTGTCTGGAACGAACATGGCCAATTTGCCTGCTGGAAGCTTGCCCTCGCAATTGATCTCGGCTTATAGCCGCATCGTTGTGCCGCTCGACCCGCCGTTCACGCCGGTGACTGTGTGTGTACAGAAGTACGCATGCCAGCATCCCGGTTATGGCGGCGGACAGGTGGAGCGCATGGCGTTCAAGGATCGCTTGCTCGGCGCGATTGGCGGCGGGCGCGGTCTCTCTACCAACCGTCTGACGGCATCGGCGTTTGTCGGTGTGTTTTCCGGCAAAGGTACGATGGATGAGATTGCCACCTGCCTGGCGCTGGCCGCACGGCACAACATCTTTCACCACCGACCGCACAACCTGACGTTCGCCGAGTCGGGTCTGACGCTAATGCAGCGGTTGCAGAAAGTCGCCGACGACTACATCGGTCTGGATTGCAATGGTTTTGTCGGTAACTGGGCAATCTATAACGCCATATCGGGCGCATCGGCGAGCCATTTGCCGCTCGACTGGATCGCCGGACGGACAGTGCGAACGACGCTCGCTACCATCGCACAGTACGATATCGTTGCGTGGGCGAACGGCAATCACATCGGCATGATCGAAACCGTGGGCGCGCTGGGCGCAAACGCAACGAGCATGGATGTCGTTCTCGCAGAGTCTTCAAGTGGCGGCATGCTGACGCATCCGGGCTCGCGCGTGACGTTCAACGCGCGCGCCGTGCCCGCCTCACGCGGCCCGTGGCAAACTCATTTTTCGTTGCAAAACGACATTCACGGCAATATGCCGGTGATGATTGCGTCGATGGCGAAGACCCACTGAGTGATCGAGAGCAGGGTCTGACGCTCGTTTGGTATGCCAAACGACATCAGCTTTCGGGTGAAATGCCGTCTGATCGGGGGACAGTTGCGATTTTTATGAAAAATCGACAATTGCATTTTCTATTATGTAGCCCCTGTGCAGCGGTGCTTTCAGCAGTAAGCTGACTCTTGTCCGGTTGAAATCTACATGGCCGCACGGCGATGTCAATGAAATTGGTACCCGCAAAATCAAAAGAAGCGCCAATGCGCGCTATAAAAAACGCAGTAGATGCACTTTTAGTGTTGATTTAACAAATATGAAATTACAATTTCATGGTGGATAGATCAATCTGATTTGAGATGTTTCTCGGAGTTGCATATCCCCAACTGCCGAACCCGAACGCCAGCAATTAATTCGTATCGCAGTGTCGAAACGGAGGGAATATTGACTTCAGAACATGTCCACTTTCGTCGCACATCACTTTTGGTCGTGAGATGACACAGATTTGTCGACGCGAATGTGTGTTAGCGTACAGACGACCATGATGTCTCTCGATGAAGTCTTCTCAAGTGTCGCTTCTGCATCGTCGCGCGACACGTTGTTGTCGGGGGTGTCGCGCGTCGCGGCAAAGCTCGGTTATGACCACGTTGCCGTCGCCTTCATGCAGCGTGCCGCGACCGGAGTCGTTGCGACATCGATGACCACGTATCCTGACGCATGGGTTGAAGAATGCACTCTTTTGCCGTCGCAACAGATCGCGATGGATCCGATTCTCAAACACCTGACTACGCAAGTGCACCCGCTGGTCTGGAGCCACGCCACTTACGACTCCACAAAAATCTCGGGTGTGTACGAAGCTTTTTCTTCCTACGGCTTAGGCTCGGGTATGACCGTTAGCGTGCGTGGACCGACGGGCGACATGGCCTGCATCGGCTTCACTTGCGCGGCACGAAAGACCCCTCCGGGTAGCTCGTTGATTTCGGAGGTGGGAACGCTTCAATTGACCGCGTCAGCAACATATAACGCGCTCAGTCGAATCTTTGCCAATGACAGCACAAAGATCGGGCTACCGAATGCCAGGCTCACACAACGCGAGCTTGAATTATTGCGCTGGAGCCGAGGCGGCAAAACGGCGTGGGAGAGCAGCACCATCCTTGGCATCAGTCAGTCAACGGCGCACTTTCATCTGAAAAATGCAATCGGCAAATTGGGCGTCGCCTCAAAGCAGCAGGCTGTTTTGCGCGCACTTGAGCTGCATTTGATTGACTAGCGTGCGCTGGCTGCGCCCCGCTGTTTTAGCGGTGATGTGTCGCCTCTCCCCGCTGGAACGCGAGACACTCAGCGGATCATTCGTCACACTGTGGACTCTACGTTTCATATTTCGATTTTCGAGCAATTCACCCCCGCAAGTTTGACTAAAAATTAATCAACCTATCAAGTTTGATAGTTACGTAGGAGGCCGCTTTTAGCCAACATCTCCGTGTCAATTCGACACACAAATTCTGGAGATGTTCATGGAAAAGTCAATCGCCCCGATCGCAGTCACTACCGCACAAAACGGAATTCGCGAATTGGAGATTGCGGAAATCCTGCTCGTCGGCGCGGCCGGTGGGGTCGAAGATTTTCCGGTGATCCCACGCTAATTTGCAGGCATTCGGCGCAGGACTTCGTGCTGCTTTCAACTAAAAGTGGATGCCATAACGGTTGGCATTGATTAGGGCTCAGTATTGCCCGGAATCGAAGGCGTTTAGGTGTCTGGTTCTCAAAAAAACGTAAGATGACCCCGACAATAATCTCCGCCTCGGAGCTCTTTTTGAGCCCCACTTTTTTCTCATTGCAACGCGAAAAATGCGATGTTGGCTACTGTCCTAGTTTGATCGATTTGGCGAGCAGCGCCCACACGTCTCGCGTATCTGTGGTGTAGCGTTGTTCGGCACCAAGTCGAACTTCCAGCAAGCCTTTGGGTGTATCCGAGGCAAAGGTGGTCTCGATTGACTCTACGCCGGACAACCCTTTTTTCGCATCGGGAACGCCGATAAATGCAAATCCGACACCTTTGATCGAACCTAAGGTTTCGACATCTACTGATCCGCTCTCACCTGTCATCATGGCTGTCAGGGCGGCCTTTCGTGCAGAGACGAGGGCGGCAGCGGTATCCGTTTTATCTTTCGGCGAGCGCAGCGTGACCATCAAATTGGGGCCGCTGGTGCGCGCTTTGTGTTTGAAATTGACGGCAAAACGGGTTGCGGTATTTTCAATCACTTGCGGCTCTAGAAATGCAGGGTACTGCATTGAGAGCAGAGGCCCGCTGAGAGTCTGAATGGCCGGTGGTGCTGGTGTCGTTGTGCCCGCATTGTTCGTCGCATCACCCGCGATGGCCGCAACTGTGGGTGCCGAAGGCAACACAAGCGAGCGTTGCAAAGTATTCGAAAGCGCGTCAACGGCAGGTGACCGGGTAGCGACCACTTCCAGAAACTCCCAGATCTCTTCGTCATGCAAAACGGAAGCGAATCGAACGGCCGGTGAGGCCGGCGTGCCCTTTCCAGGCATCGCAGCCCCAATCGCCGAGTAGTTGCCGAAGCTCGAGAACGGTGCCTTTTTGTCGTTGCCGGTGCTGCGCATGATGTTGGCGACGGCGGCTTCATGCACTTCGCTGAAATGCACCATCTTACGCGTCATCGGCTCGGTGGCCGCGATCTGTGGTGCCAGCGGTTTGCGCGTGACCCACAGCTCAAACTGTTGACCGTCGACCTTGCACACTAACGCAGCGTCCGCGCTAGCGCATGAAGCTGGTGCATCAAATGTCGCCCCTTTAATCGTGACTGGCGCGGCATCGACTGCCGCGCTTGCGAATGAAATCGCGGATAAAACGGCGATGAAACTCCGTGAATAACGCATTGATATAGGTTTCGGCGAGGGTGGCAAAGCGGAGAGCGTAGCGCAAGCTGCGCCAAGCCGCTTTTTTGTGATCTGGGTGTGCTGACACCTCAGGCGGAGCGCGATCAATGCGGCTCAGGCCAATCGGCAGGGGGAACTTCCGACCATAGCGTTATAGCCGCGCTTGCGTTGACCCTAGCGTCGACCCACGCGACCTTCGAATCATCGTGTGGTGAGCCCAGCAATCGATCACCGGCGCAGCGTTACTGCGACATTTCATTCTCTCTCGATGGTGTGATGGAATCGCCCCGCCTCGTCGACTCAGGAATCGACGAGTAAGGCTACTTTGAACAATTAGTGAGACCGTGAGTGAATTTTCTGCTTGGTAGCAAGCGATGGCAGATCACTCCTGTGAAAAATTAGTGAGCACCTGTTGGCATGCTGCGCAACTAGCAATTTTGATAGTTGTTGCGTCACATGCTTTTTGGGAATATCGGTGTATAGGCAGCCGAAGTGAGTGTCACTTGGTGTGTCGGTGAATAGCTTGCGACATGCCGTTCCACGATCAGATCTTTCGTGAGCAGTGTGACCTGACTCCGGATTAAGAAACGCCGGGTGGTGTAGAGCGTAAATGACTTCTGATTGTGGCAGCGTACACACTCCCCAATCTCAGAGACCGCGCTTCCAAGTTGAACTCAACATGTCGTGATCAAATTTGGAGAGTCCTGATGCCTGCTTCCGCCGTCGCCCTCTGCGCTATCGCGCATTCATATCGCATATTGTTTCGGGATGGTTTAAGGCAAATTTCTGCTTTATCTCAGCCGCGCACAGTTAGTCGCAGAAGTCGCGTCATTGCATCATTAATGGTGCTGGCGTCCGTGCCGCTGAGCGCGCAAACGATTCAAATGGGCGTCGCAACAGGCTTTGGCGTGCTAGGCGCTTCAGCGGTCACCAGCACAGGATCGAGTGTCGTGGTGGGCGATTTGGGGATCACGCCGAACACGTCAAGCTCGGTGACCGGTTTTTCATTTTCGACGCCACCTGGTGCGGGTCAAGTCATCGGAACGCCTCATTTTGCTGATGCCGTCGCAGCGACTGCGAAGAACGATGCCGCGACTGCCTACACGTCGGCAGCGGGACGTGCCTGCAACGCCGCGATCTCGGCGGACTTGGGTGGCAGCACGCTCGCTCCCGGCGTCTACTGCGCGACGTCGTCGATGGGTCTCACTGGCACCCTGACACTCGATGCCCAAGGTAATCGCGATGCCGTATTTATCTTCCAGATCGGCACCGCGCTTACGACCGCATCGGCGTCGCAGGTTCGCGTCATCAACGGCGGTCAGAGCTGCAACGTGTTTTGGCAGATTGGCAGTTCTGCCACACTGGGTACGGGGTCGAGCTTCGCTGGCAATCTCCTTGCGCTGACGAGCATCACCATGAACACCGGTTCCAGCAATAACGGTCGTGCCATCGCGCTCAACGGGGCCGTCACGCTCGACAGCAGCAATGTCACGGCGTGCACCCTCGCCGTCAATAACCCGACAGTTAGTGTGTCGTTCACGGCACCAACGATTAACGCGGGCGGGACGTCCGTATTGACAATCACCGTGACAAACCCGAATCTTTCCGTCGCAACGTTGATTGCTGCGATGTTTGCCAACCTGCCGCCTGGTCTGGTCGTCGCGCCTCAACCAAATGCAGGCAGCACGTGTGGTGCTGCAACGCTGAGTGCGGTCGCAGGCGCATCGAGTGTAAGCGCGTCTCCCGGCATGACCATAGCGGCGAACGGCAGTTGCACAATCAACGTGAGCGTGGTTGCACCCGTCGGTGGCACCTATGTCGTCACGGCACCGGTCGGAATGTTGACCACCAGCAACGGCAGCAACGTGGCGCCCTCGGTGGCGACATTCATCGTTATTCCAGCGGTAGTGACGATCAATGCTGCGCCGCTTCTCGGCAAATCGTTTCTCCCGGCGACGATCAACATGGGCGGAAACTCAACGTTGAACATCACGCTCAGCAATCCAAACAACACCATCGCCACCCTGACTGCACCACTCGTCGACGCTTTGCCGAGCGGTGTGGTGATTGCCAATCCGAGCGGCGCTTCGACTACCTGCGGCGCCGCGCTTCCGGTCGCGCAGTCTGGCGCTACATCGGTTACTTTGCCATCGGGCGCAACGATTCCAGCGGCGGGCAGTTGCGTCGTCAGCGTCAACGTAACTGTGAGCTCAGCCGGAACTTATTTAAATCAGTTAAATGTTGGCGCACTGGCAACGAGTAATGGCGTCAACCCCGATCCAGCACTGGCCACCCTAACTGCGGTGCTGGTGGCATTCACTCCACCCAGCGCGACGGCACAACAGATTCCGTCGCTGTCGGTTTACACGTTGTTCTCCATCAGTCTGATAGTGCTGGTCACTGGATTCAGACGTCTGCGGCACCGAGCCCAGAGAAAGTCATACGGCTTTTTTGTTTAACCCATGCAGATAAGGGTCTAACGCTGGATTTGTTCTGTTATCGAGTTTCGTTAAAAACGACGTCTAGTCCTTGATAAATATGGGTTAAGTAGAAAAGCTGATAGTCAAATGATCGGTGCGGCGTCAGCTTGGTGGAACGGTAGCGTCGCGACGTCCAGATTCAGTTCACACCCGTAACCCCATGTAACGCCCGCGCCTGCCCTTCACCGTCCCCACCGCCTTTCGTCGCCGTCTATCCCAGTACAAGCATCACGAGAATAGTTTTCGTGCTCCGCTCAACCCTGGGAGTCTTTCATGTGCACACGTTCCACCTTCACGAAAATCGCTGGCGCAGCAATGGCCACATTGGCCATCACAGCAAGCCACGCGCAGTGGCAGGGTATCGCCGCGAGTAACGCCGCGTTTGACGCCAAATTCAACGCACAACTTGGCGCGATGCAACGCCAGAACGCACAGTCGCAACAAGCGCTCTGGCAGCGACACCTCTCGATCAACGGCCCCCGCCTTCGCGCGCAATACGCGCAAATGCGAGCATCGGGCCGCGCCAACATGTCGTACGAGCAATTCGCCTACTGGGACTTGATGACTGCGGCGGGTACCAACGTTCAGGGCGCTTTGCAGCATCAGCAAAACCAGTTCGCCGGGATGCAGCGCGCGAACGCCACGGTGCAACAGGGCCACGCGAGCTACAACGCGGGCTGGGCGCAGAATAGTGCGCGGCAATCAGCGGCAGTTGCCAACTACAGCAATCAGGCGATTCGCGGCGTCAGCCCGTACGCCGACTCATCGGGCCGTACCACGATGCTGCCGCATTACCTCGCGCAGGGACAGACCTACCAGAGCGGCGGCAACGTCTACGCGCAGGATGCTCAAGGCAGCTACTACCGCCAGCAGAACAACGGCTGGGTGCGGATGGATGCCGCGCAGCGCTGAGCGCGGTTGCATCGCGTGCGGTCACACTGCGCGAGCGTCTCTGGCGGCTGTGCTCGCACCGCAGCAGTCGCCGTCGTCCGAGATGGATACGCGGCGCTGTCCGACATACGCTTAATCGGTCACAAAATAATATTTCAACTATCGAAAACGCATATTTCTGTGCATTCCGTTGGGCGAAATGGAGTTGACCATGTATCAATCTCTCGTTGAATATCCCGGTTCCCAGATGCGCGAGAGTGACGCGCGAAATGCTCGACGCAAGAGCGCGCTATCAGATGATTTGAGGCGCCTGGCTGCTTTGGCTTGGGGGGTCGTCACCACTTGCGTATTTGCGGTTGACGCACATGTTGAAATACCGGAAGGTCGCAATCCGCTGGTTCAGGCATATCGGGTCAAGCAGGCCGAAAAATTGAGCCCACACTCCGGAAACAGTTTGTCGCTCATCGAGCACGCATCGGAGCTGCCGGAAGCACCATTTTTTACCGCAAGCGAATCGGCGCAGTGTCGGGAAAAGCCTTACCGCTTTTGCCGTGATTTTTCACAGTCCGAAGTTCGGTTGACGTCGCTTCGGTTTATGGTGCCGGAAGTTCGTGGACTATCACCGAAGAGTCTGACCATCCGCCGCAACAGCGTTATCGCGAACTACACGTTCCGCTAACGCCATGCGACCACGTTGCCTCAAGCAGCGACGGGATTCGGGTTGCCGGTAGATGTCGGCTCGGGGTCGCGCGCAGGCAGGAATGAGACGGCGAGCGCGGTGAGCGCGGCGATGACCGCCATCGTGAATAAAAGCGTGGTGAAGCCGCTGGCCTTAACAAAAGGGCCCAATATCCATACGGCCACTGACGAAATGCCAAAACTTACTGCCAGGCGCAACCCCGCCACGCGCGAGCGCATGCTGTCGTCAACGAAGCGGGCGATGATGGCGTCGGTGAACGGAATCGCACCGAATACGAACGTCATGTAGGCGATGGCGAACAGGTAAAACAGCCACCCATGAGCGTTGGCAGCGAGCACGAAGCACACCACTTGCGCCGCCACAATCGGAAGAAAAATCCGCTTGAGTGGAAACCGATCAATCAACTGACCGACTATCACTTGTGCAATGGACGCGATGGCATAAACACCCGCGAGCAACAACCCGAGCGTAGCTGGATCGCTCGCAATAGCGGTGACGCGTTCACGCAGCAATTCACCGTTGCCATTGGTCGTGAAATTGAAAATGAGGCTGCCGAGCGTGGTCGTGCAGGTGAGCACGGCAAACACGCGTACGGCGGTCGCGCGGTCGAGTTGCAGCGGATTATTATTTTTTCTTTTGGCAGGGGAGGCGGTTTCTTGCGGCACTTTCATGGCGAAATAGACGCCGAGCAAAAGCGAAAAAATTCCGGGTACGATGAATGCGGCCCGCCAGCCGACGTGCTTCACCAGTAAGCCGGTCAACAAGGCGGCCACTGCGATACCCAGATTGCCCGCGAGCCCGTTGACACCGATCACCGCGCCCGCTTTCGGCGCGCCTTGCAACAACATCGGAATGCCTACCGGATGGTAGATGGCAGAGAACGCGCCCATCAGTGTGAGCGCGATTCCGATTTGAAGCGGTGATTGCGTAAACGCCACCAGAATCAGCGACGCGCCCATCCCGAAAAAGAACACCAGCATCATGGCGCGTCGACCCCACAGGTCACCGTAGCGCCCCGCAGGCAGCGACGCGATGCCGAACATCACGAATGCACCGGTCGCGTAGGGCATCAAATCTTCCCAGCGCGCAACGCCAAAATCAAGCGCAATGGCGCTCACGGCAGTCGCAAAAATCAACAGCGCCAGGTGGTCAATGGCGTGGGCGAAATAAAGCAGAAGGCGGGTAGTCATGATTAAGCTTATTTCATTAACACTGTTGTTGAGGCGAGTTGATTCATTTGTAGGAGCGGTGCGAGCCGCGAAGCTTGTCTACTTCGCCACTGTTCACGGCTCGCACCGCTCCTACAAAGATGACTGCAACGATTGCAGTCGGTGCTGTAGGGGCCACAGCGCGGGATCAAGCTGCATGGCGAGCATCAGCCGCGCCCGCGCGCCTGCGGGGTTGCCTTGCTGTTGCAATAGTTCTGCCTGCGCCGCGTGGATCGCCCCGATTTGCGGATGCCATGTGGCGAGGCTGTTGATTCCTTGTGCCTGTGCGTCTGGTCCTTGCACGCGCATGCCCAGCCGCGCGATGTAGGCCTGACCGGCGGGCTCGGTTAACGAAATGCCCGAATTCATCAGCGCTTGTTGCGTCGCGGCGACATCGTCATTCAACAGATGGAGCTCAGCGAGCTCGCGCGAAAATCGGCTGTCATCGTGCCAATCCGTGAGCACGGCAATCGCGGCATTCGGGCCATTGACCGAGAGTTGTGCCATTGCCAGCGCACGGCGATTGGGCTCAGTCATGGAGGCTTCCGGTGCAAGTTCGATGACGCGTTGTTGCTGGTTTTGGCGATGCGCAAGTTCGAGCAATGCATCGCGATCGGTGGCGGTCAAAAGGGGCGAGGCGTTGAGATGGGCTGCTGCCTTGTCAGCAGTCGCCAAATCGCCGTCCGCGAGCGCAAGGTGCAACTCGGCCAGTCGCGTCGCGTGTGCGGCTGGGGCGATGCGCTGCATTTGCCGGAGCGCAGCGTGGGCCGCACCGATCTCGCGTCGCGCAAGCGTCCGCTGCACCCGCTCGGCATGGCTCTCGAATAGCGCGAGGGCCTGCGTCGACAGATCGGCTTCGGTCTTCGCTTCGACGACTTGTGTTTCGGCAAGCGACTGGGCGATCTCGCGAAATTTTGGCAGCAACGCCAGGCCTAGGCAGGCGAGCGCTGGGAAGAACAGGGCAACATAAGTGCTGCCACCACGCGCCGTTACCGCGATTTTTGGCACGGCCAATATGAACAGCGCACCGGCGACGGCCCAGAGCGTCGCGACTGCGGCCCCGCTTGACCAGCGACGGGTTTGCGCTGGCGACGGCCAGAGCTGATGCATCGCCAGCATGCCAAGCGCCAGACCCGGCAATCCGCCCGCGCTGGAGGCAATATTGGCCAGCGCGCGGGTCGGGTCTGTTAACGGCGTGAGTAGCGCGGGTGCGGCGACCAAACCCTGTGACACGGCGGCGATAAAGAGCACGGGTACGGCGGCAAGCGCGCCTCCGACGGGGATCACAGGAAGCCTGGACGAGGCGGGAAGGAGCGCGAGCACAAGTATCAACGCGGGCACCAGGGCTACCGCGGCGACCAATGGCGACAAAACCACACAAACGCCCGCTGCAACGAGCGCCAGCAACATGCGTTGAAAGAAAGTCAAAGCTACCGTGCGTGGCGGATCGATCAGCAATAGGCCGAGCACCGCCGCAATTCCCGCCCCGATGGGGGCCGACCAGCCGGGCCAGCGGTTTGCGAGCACAGTGGCGGCAACGGTGAGCAGCGTGAGGGCAACGGCGGAGCTTTTAAGGGCAGCCGCGCGATCCAACGGAACGCGCCTGAAAATCAACGCGGTGATTGCAACGCTCGCCATGCAGATCAGCGCGAGCCACAGCGCAAGCGGCAGCAAGCGATGAGCCGATTCGTCGGGCGTGATGATGTTGCTGTCGGTGCCAAACCATGCCATCGACAACAAGCTGAGCGCGCCGATGGGGTTGGCGGGCAACAGTTCAACTCGTGTTACGACCGCACTTGGCGGCGCATTTCCACCGCCGGCATTTTCAAAACCCAGTGCGATTTGCGTCACATTTTCGCGCCAGCGCGGATGTCCCGACAGCACGACGACCGAGATCCGCGGATCAGCGCCAGCGGCCATTGGCGCGCTGGCGGTCGCTGGCCGACTCAGGTTTTGTGTTGACAACCAACCAAGTGCAAGCTTGACGTTTCCGGTGACATCCTCGGTTGCCATCCTGACCGCCAGCACCTCGCGTGCGGGGATGTTCAAGCCACGTACCTGCGCCGCCGCGGCACCGCGTGACACGTCAAATTTGATCGGTGCCGACGCGTCCTTGCCCACCATCAGCGCGTTGATGGCGGGCGTGAAGAGGAGCGTTGCGTCCGAGTCTTTACCGCCGGATCCCAGTGCTCCGAGCAATGCAGTCTGGGCGACCAGCGCGACGAGCGAGACCGCTGCGACAACGCCAACAGCAACCACCGTTATGGCGCGCGGATTCATCGACAAGCGCTTCGCGAGATAAGGGTCGAGCTCAACTGGGCCGTGTCATCGATAATCATGCAGGGGCGTAAATTCAATAGGCAGCCCTAATTTTCGCATTACCGGTGACCTACTTGTGCATACAGACCCCGATGACGACTATCCCCGCGAACCCAGCCGCCGCCGTGCATTGCAGGCCGCAGCCAGCTTCGGAGCGCTGCCATTGGCGGTTGCGATTCCTGTGGTTCATGCGGCGGCGCTGGCCTTTGCGCCCGCCTGCTTCGATGTTCAGGAAGATCGCGCGCTGATCTGGCTGTGTGCCAACGAGGCCGTGAAGCTGCATGTGCGCTGGGGTGTCGCGCCCGACGCCCTCATGCACAAGAGCGTCGAGCGCGCCGTCGACGCCGCCAGCGATTTCACGAGCCATGTGTCACTCACCGGATTGCCGCAGGCAGCGACCGTGCACTACCGCGTGTTTGCGGGCGATACGGCGGCGTCCGAATTGTGTCGTTTCAACACGCCCCGGAAAGCCGGGCAAAGTTTTTCCATCGCGTTTTCCGGTGACATGCAGGAAACGTACAAACCGTTTCGCATATTCGACGTGATGGAGGCCGCGAAGCCGGACTTTTTTGTGCATTTGGGCGATACGGTTTATGCCGATTCACCGAAGCGCGATTTCTCGCCCACCACGCGGCACTACCGCATGAAGCACGCCCGGATTCGCGCGGATCGTCCGCTCCAGGCGTTTATGTCTCAACGTGCAAATTTCGCGATCTGGGACGATCATGAAATCGAAAATGACGCACATGGCGGGTTGCCGCAATTGCCGATTGCGGAGGCCGTTTTCCGCGAGTATTGGCCGTGCGCAAGCGTTGAAGCGGCGGGGCTCTATCGAATGACGTCGCTCTCGCCAGCGGTCGACCTCATCATTGTCGACACGCGGCGCTTTCGCAGCGTGCAGGCGATGGTCGACGGTCCGGAAAAAACGATGCTCGGTACGCAGCAAAAGAAGTGGTTTCTGGATACGCTCAAGCGCTCAAAAGCCACCTTCAAAATCGTTGCAACCTCCGTGCCGTTCCACGGTGGTAGCCAGGATGCGTGGGGAAATTACAAAACAGAGCGTGAGGAGATTGTTGATTTCCTGAAGCGCGAAAAAATCAGCAATGTCGTGATGATTTCTGCCGATTATCACTTTGCCCGCGACTGGAGCAACAAGCGCACCGGCATTCACGAATTCATGGCCGGGCCGCTCGCGACATTTCTTACCTTTGAACGGAACCCGGAAGCCCGCGCTCGTCATAGCAAAGGCCCGCATTTCGCGTTCGGAGACGACTTCAATTTCGGGCTGCTGGCCTATGACGCAGCGAACAATAGCTTGCGCGTCAGCTATCAGGATAGCCAGAGTAAGACGCTGTTTGAGACTGTAATTTTCCCGGCGTAATTGGCGCTGCGATCGCGGTATAGCTTTTTCGCAGAAGCCATACTAAGCTGGGGCTAGCGCAAATTTACGAAGCAAGTCGACTTACATGATTTTACGTGGCTAGCCCAGGATAATCGGTGATTTCGCGGAAAAGCTGAGTAAGTTTTAACCTGTCAATTCAGACGCGCAAAGCGTGGCGTCTGCGGCATGGCGCTACGCGCGAATCTTGGTGCGCGAAAGCCGCTTTGCGTTGGCCACGGCGCGCTGATGAACAGGGGCCATGCCTTTGCCGAGCACGCCCAGCGCTGCGTTTTGCATCTGCGCAGTCATGTGGCCCATTGATAGCTTTTCAGTCATCGAAGGTGACCAGAATGCACGAAAAAAAGACATTGATAATGCCTGATTCGCGCGCATGGTTTGCACCGTCATCGCCTGCCATGATTCGAGGAAGGCCGCTGATTTCTCGCTGCTCATCAGGTCGAATTCTTTGCGATCCCGTTCGGACAATGTGTGGCCGGCGAGCGCCATGCGCGTCAAGCGATGCGCCATGACTTGCGGCACCGCCACCGTTAGTTCAGCAGTTTGCGCGGCGAGCAATTTGCTGCTGCGAGTGTGTCGATAAAACATTGCGAATCCAGTTGCAGGAGGAGGGCGGGCCGCATCATACGTGCGGCTACTTGGCTGTTGTAAGCAAAGCATAGGCCAACGCGACGTGGGTGACTGTAGGACGGACGCCCGACCCGTGATTCGCCGAGTGACGCACGCACAAGAGATGGCGGAACCGGTTTGCGTTCCGCCGGACATAACGTTCGCGTCAGAAGCCGATACTCCGCGCAAACTTCACATCCGGCTTCACCTTGTGCTCCTGTTCTAACTGCGCAAGAAATTCTTCCGGCGTCATCGTTTCGTCGAGCAAAGTGATCTGACGCTTCACCGCCGCGAAATCACCCGGCGTCAGAATTTGCAGCTTGTTCAGCCGCTCGCAGAATCCTCCAGTCAGGTTGGCCGTGTTGCCTTCCAGCGCTTCCGTCACAAACATCTTTTCACGTTGCTCACGTGTGAGTGGTTTGAACTGAATTTTGAACGTGAAGCGCCGCAGAGCCGCCTCGTCGATGCGGTCAAACAGGTTAGTCGTGCAGATAAAAACGCCCTTGAATCGTTCCATCCCTTGCAGCATTTCGTTGACTTCGGTGACCTCGTAGCTGCGTTGCGCCAGCGCACGGTTTTGCAGGAACGAGTCGGCTTCGTCGAGCAGCAATACGGCTTTTTCCTGCTCGGCTTCCTTGAACATGGCGGCCATGTTTTGCTCGGTTTCACCGACGTATTTACTCATCAAATCACTCGCTTTTTTGATGATAAGCGGACGTTCGATGGATTTGGCGATGTGCTCGCCGAGCGCAGTTTTTCCGGTGCCGGGCAGACCAAAGAAACACAGCGATCCATTGCCTTTGTTTTTGAGCGCCGCGACGATTTTTTCAACGGGATGACGGGTTTCGATATTCAAAAGCGACAAGTCGTACGTCGTCACCAGCGGACGATATTGCGATTTGTCGGCTTCTTCTTTGTTACCGAGTGCTTCATCGCTGCGATCAAGCTGCTTGAGCATCAACGCTTCAACGCTCGCTTCGATGTCGCCTTCAACGCGACCGTGGGTGAGCTGCGCAAAGCGAGCGGCTGCGTGAATTTGCGCGGGCGTCAGCGTGCGACGCGCCGCGAGCTTTTCGACGAATTCGTCGCTCACGTCGAGCCCTGCGAGATGCTTTTTAGTGATGTTCGCACGCACATTCTGCGGCGGATTTTTCAGTTCGAGATGGAACTGAAAACGACGGCGATACGCCGGATCAATCTGGCTGATCGAGTTTGAGATCCAGATGGTCGGCACAGGGTTATTTTCCAGCGTTTGATTGACCCAGGCTTTGCCGTTCACGCTGCCGCGATGCTGCTCATCGGAGAGGAACATATTGAGCATTTCCGATGGATTGCTCGGAAACACGTCTTCCACTTCATCGAACAAAAGGGCGGTTTTGTCGCGCCCTTTCAGGAACGATTGCGACACTTGCAGGGAACGATACCGCTCTTTTCCGGACAGACTTTGGCCATCGCGATCAAAGCATTCCACTTCGTAGAGTTCAGCCCCTGAAAGCGCCGTGATGACTTTCGCGAATTCAGTTTTTCCTGTGCCCGGCGCGCCATAAATCAGGACGTTCACGCCCTTTTCTTTGCGCTCGGTCGCGCTCTTTAGCAGCGCAGCAAGGTAGCGGGCATCCGCTTCGACATGCGGGTAGTCGCTGATCGTGAGTTCGGACGCTTTGGCTGGTTTGGTGAACGCGGCCATCATCTCGCTCTCGGACCCGTAAGCTTCCAGCAGGATTGGCAAAAGACGATCCGACAGGCGCATCAAATCGCCCAGATCGGTGATGTTGTGCTCGGCAATTGGTGTATCGATCAGCGCGAGCGATTCGAGGCGTCCGCCGGGCTTCAACGCCACGGCAATGTCGTTCGGCGATACCTTCGCGACTTCACCCAGCATCGCGTGCGCTTCGCCTGCGCTGGCAGCTTTGCAATCGACCAGCACCGGGCGCAAGTCACGCGTGCATTTGGCGAGCGCGGCGCATTGGATCAACGTACGTTCTGCAGCGGTGAGGGAGAGCACTTTCGCCAGCATGCCGATGTTTTCACTCATGCGCACGGGCGTGTCGCGTGTCAGTTTTTCAAGCGAGTCAACGGTGCCCTGAAATAGCGCGAGCAAATCCTTGGCGTTCTGCTTGCAGAATTCGTCGAGATAGTAGAAAAGCGTGGTGTCGTCGTAAGTGCCATTCCACACGCCGTGGCGCGCGATGAATTCGTCCGGCGCGAGCTTGCCAACGCCCGCCCACGCTGGCATTTCGGCGCATCGATGACTGAGGAAATGCTGTACTTTTTGCGCGATGGAAACAGGCCAGACGAGATGTCGTGCGGAGAGTGTCATCACGTCGTTGATGTCGCGGCGCAGATTGAATTTCGGGCCGAGCGACAGAATGAGTTTGAGTGCAAACAATGAAGACAATCGGTCAATCGGCGCGGCGAGACGCGAGTGCGGCGACGAAATCATCAGGGCGCTATCGATCAGGTCAGACATGGAATTCCCCTCGCGATGGGCACGTGAGCGCGGGCCGCGCTTTCGTCCACTTCGGCGACACTGTAACGCAGCGGTCACGGCTTCGGTGGACAGCAGCGCTTACAATCCGCCCGCAGAATAAAAACACCCTCTTTATGCAACGCTTTGCCTCGCTCGTCTTCGCCCTTTCTACCGTTTTTTCCTCTTCTCAGGCGCTGGCGGAATATCCTGATCGCCCGATCAAATTGATCGTCCCGTTCGCGGCGGGCGCAGGCACCGATGCGGTCGCCCGTTTCATGGCGCAAAAACTGGAAGAACAGTTGAAGCAATCCGTTGTCGTGGAAAACCGCGTTGGCGCCAGCGGAGCTATCGGGACGCAGGCGGTCGCCAACGCCGCACCGGATGGGTACACGCTTCTTTTTGTGGCTTCTCCGTTTACCACGGTTGCCGCAGCCACGCCAGCCACCGCGAACTACGACCCGATCAAACAATTTGTACCCATCGCGCTGATCGCAGCTGGCCCGCTGATCTGGATCGCCAACGCGCAGGCACCGTTCACCAGCATGCGCGAAATGATCGCCTACGCCAGGGCCAATCCCGGCAAGCTGGCCTACGGTAGCGCCGGTGCCGGTGGTGTGAATCATCTGGCGCTAGAACTGTTCAAGCTCAAAACCGGCACTGACATCCTGCACGTTCCGTACAAAGGCATTGCGCCTGCGACGGTCGATTTGCTGGGCGGCTCGATCATGACGTTGACCGGTACGATCCCGGCGGTACTGCCCTTTGTCAAATCGGGTAAGGCGCGCGCATTGGCTGTTACTGGGGACAAGCGCTCGCAGCTGATGCCGGACGTGCCGACGATGAAAGAAGCCGGTGCGAATGGCACTGAGGTTTATAACTATTGGGGACTGGTTGCGCCGGTCGGTACTACGACGGCAATCGTGCAGCGGCTGAATTCGGAAGTGCAAAAAATTCTTGCACAGAAGGATGTTCAGGAGCGCCTCGCATCCGACGGCGTGGACTTAACACCCGGCGGACCTGAACGTTTGGCCGCGTTCATCGCGAACGACTACAACGGCTGGAAGAGGCTTGTTGCAGACGCAAAATTGAAACTGGAATAGGCGCGCTTTTAGCGCGTATCTCAGCAGCGGCGGATAGGGTGCGCATCAGAATGCGCACAACCTTCGCATGCTTCACGAACTGGAAATTTACAATCTCTGGTGCATACTCTGAGGCGGGCCGACAGCGATTACATCAATGCGTTCAGCGCGTGTTCTTTCAGCGCCACCAGCGGAATGATGTCCAGCGCTTTCTCATGGGTCGCGTCAAGCGCAACCTGCGGGGCACAGCCGACGCCATAAGCCTCTAGCCAACGCGCAGCGCACAAACACCAGCGGTCACCGGGCTGTAACCCTGGAAATCCCCACATCGGGGCAGGCGTTGATAAATCATTGCCGCGTGATTTGCTGAAGGCGAGAAATTCTGCGGTCATGATGGCACAGACGGTGTGCGATCCGGTGTCATGTGGGCCGGTTTCGCAACAGCCTGTGCGCATGAAGCCGGTGACAGGATCGTGACTGCAATCCTGAATCGGCGATCCTAGTACGTTTAAACCACGAAAAGACATTCGCGAACACCTGTGAAAACAACGTGTGGGCGATTGTAGGGCGCAGCACCAAAGTGACTGCGCCGATCAGAGATGAATCGCGTCTAGCGACGCTCTACATTGCTGAATTGGGGTCAGCACGACGGGTAGACTGTTTGTCCTGCGTTGCAGGCGCTTTTATCGATGCGGTTTGCATGGTGTCGCTGGTTTTCATGGTGCGCGCATCAGCTTTTGCTGCGGCAGTCATCAACGGGTTAGCAGTGACCGAGCTTGACAATCCAAAGTTGTCTTCGTGCGGTACGTACGTAGCCGCAAATGCGGTAGTGACGCCGAATGCAGACAGCGCAACAGTGGCGGCGATAGTTGAGAAGCGGATAGTTGATTTCATAGATAACTCCAGGAGGATTAATGAGTGGCATCTACTTGTCGTGATGCTCGTGACAAACCTTACGC
The DNA here is from genome assembly GCA_025354165.1 of Burkholderiales bacterium. GTDB lineage: Bacteria > Pseudomonadota > Gammaproteobacteria > Burkholderiales > Casimicrobiaceae > Casimicrobium. The sequence continues at coordinate 31,789 of JANXNI010000088.1, forward strand.
AGATAGTGCGCAATTTGGTTTTTGTCAGCACACTCTAATAATCACTTCGCAGCCCGAAACTTGCTCGCCGTCTTGCCCATCGTTCGTTTCAGCAATCGATAAACGTCGCCGTCGAACGGCAAACGAGCGCCGCCAGAAACCGCGCACCAACGATCAAATACCAGCACGTCAGAGCGATCATTGGCGACGTCGCGCTCTTCGAACACCGCCTCGCCAGTAAACGGCCACGTTGGCAGTGCCAGATGCGCGAGTGCAGCGCGTAGTCGTGCGCGATGTTGCGATGCCGTTTCGGTGCCATCACACGCACCGTGGCAGCGCCCCACCTGTCGCGCGAAGCAAGGCTCAGCGTCACTACGCGGCTTCGAAAAGCCGAGTGCGTGATCGCACAATTGATGCTCGCGCGCCGCAAACGTCAACCATTTTTTTGCCGACGCTTTATCGCTGAACGGACCGTACAAATCGGCGTACGATTCGCTGATTTGCGCTGCGCTCAACCACTCAAGCGGTGCATTCGTTGCGTCGTCACCAAGGCGATAAAACCCCAGCTTGTCTCGTCGCCGCAAATTCACGTTGTGCAACGGCATGCGCTCTTTGACGAGTTGCGCTTCAAGCAGCAACGCGCTGAATTCACCGGCTGTCGGCAACCATTCAATACGCGTCAATTCCTGCGACAGACGAATGTCGTTCGGGGTCATGTGATCACTGGAAAAGTGCGCGCGAATACGCTCTCGAAGATGTTTCGCCTTGCCAATGTAGAGCGGCAAATCGTTGACACCGTAGAACAGGTACACGCCCGACGAATCGGGAATATTTTTTAGTGCGTCAGTCGGCAATTGCGCGGGTAACGACGGCGTTTTCAGTAGCGACTTGATGGCTGCCACCACCGCATCAGCGCCCAAATCGTCCGCTGCGACGCTTACGAACGCCGCCGTCGCCTCGACGTCACCCATCGCGCGATGCCGGTCAAAACCATGCAACTCGTGACGATTGATCAGTGCATCGAGTCCGTGTCCTTCGGCATCGGGATAAAGCATCCGCGACAAACGCACGGTACACAAAACATCGGCCGTAAACGCCTCGGCGCTGCGACGAAATTCGTTCTTGACGAAGCCGTAATCAAAGCGCGCGTTGTGAGCCACAAACACGGCGCCTTCGAGCATACGGCGCACTTCATCGCTAACGTCGAAAAAGCTCGGTGCATCGCGCACCATCGCATTGGTGATGCCGGTCAATGCCTGAATCTCCGCCGGTATCGCGACACCGGGATTAATCAGCGACTGCCACCGCGACTGCGAGCCATCCGCATGAAATCGAATGATTGCGATCTCGGTGACGCGATCCGTGAGTGGTTTCGCGCCGGTGGTCTCAACGTCGATGAACGCGAACTCGCCGAGCTTACGTAACGCGTAAGGCACTGGCGGCACCGTGACCGGTCGTTTCACCATCATGCAACCCTGAAGGTCGCTGGATTAAACGTAGACATTTCTGAACAGAGGCTCAAGCCATTAGCTTTTTAATGAAAGCGCCTCTGATTGAGGGCGTAAGGCTAATTGAGACAAAAGTCGACAAATGACTATTTTTGACTTGACGCCTCGCAAAATAGTCATTTCAGGAAAAAGCTGATCGCCAGAAATATGCGTCAACGAAGGTGAAGTTTGCGAAAAGTTGCTCAAAGACTGACGTCCCAGCTCTTTTCCAAAACTCCATCTACCGCGCGCCGCTCATCAAACACGAAGCAATCACCCGTGTAGTGATCGTGCCCGACTTCTTCGAAATACCGGAGGATGCCGCCCTGCAACTGGAACACGTCTTTTGCGCCCAGTGACTGCAAGAACGGCGCGGCTTTTTCGCAGCGAATGCCGCCCGTACAAAAGCTCACCACCGTCCTGTTTTCAAGCTCGCCGATGTGCTCCCGCGCAGCGTCGGCGAATTCGGTAAAGTTGCGATTGCCCCAATACAGTGCGTTGTTGAACGTGCCCTTTTCGACTTCGACGTCGTTCCGCGTATCGAGCAAAACGATGTTTTCACCGGCGTCCAGGCGGCGCTTCAATTCAGAGGCGGCCATGAACGGCGCTGGCGCATTCACCGGGTCGAAACCGGCTTGCCGGAAGGTGACGATCTCGGGCTTCAGTTTGATCTTGATGCGCTTGAATGGCACCTCGTCGCTCCAGCTTTCCTTGATATCGAGATCGTTGAAGCGAACGTCGTCGTTCACCATAGCGAGAAAGCTGCGCACGGTGGTCTCCGCGCTGGCGAGGAACATGTTGATGCCTTCCGGCGCGATCAGAATGGTGCCTTTGAGCCCGATGGCTTTAGCTTGGGGTAGCCATTCGGCTTTAAGCGCGGCGGGATCAGCGATGGCGACGAATCGATACGTCGCAATATTCAAAATTCGGGACATAGCAGCATTTTAAGCAGGCTGCAAACCAAGATAATCCGCGAACAGTCGGCGATAATCCCCGCTCGCGCTTTATTAAAACGGTCGTTTTCCATCGGGGCGGCCTGTGCGCACCACGCAGTTTTTTGAATTTGGAGATTAGCCATGAACGGACATTGGGTTGACATCAAGGCGCACGACGGCGGCAGCTTCGGCGCATACGTTTCCACACCGCCGACTGGCTCTGGCCCCGGCATTGTTCTGATTCAGGAAATCTGGGGCGTTAATCAACACATCCGCGACGTCGCTGACGCGTACGCGATGGACGGTTTCACCGTGTTCGCGCCGGACATTTTCTGGCGGCAGCAACCGCGCGTAGATTTGGGTTACAACGAAGTCGATAACCCGAAAGCGTTCGCTTTCATGAACGGGCTGGATCGTGCGAACGCTGCGCTTGATCTGGCGGGCACGGCGGCCGCGCTGCGTGCGCATGCCGCCGTCAAAGGCAAGATCGCGAGCGTGGGATATTGCATGGGCGGCGCGCTTTCGTTTGTCTGCGCAGCCAACGGCATCGTTGATGCGGCCGTGTGTTACTACGGCGGCGGTATCCACACGATGCTGGACCGCGTGCCCAGTATCAAGGTGCCGATGCTCCTTCATTTCGCGGAAAAAGACGGCCACATTCCAATGAGCGCGGTCGAGTCAGTGCAGGCCGCATTCAAGGGGCGTGACGAAGTGCGCATTGACGTGTATCCCGGCGTCGATCACGGATTTAATTGCTGGGGGCGCGCGATGTACAACCAGAAGGCTGCCGCGTTGGCGCGGGGTCGCTCGCTCGCATTTCTGGCAAAGACCATTGCCTGATCGGTTGATTGCACCGCGTACCACGCGGACTTTTGATTGAGCAAAAAAAGATAAAAAATTTCACGGAGGACAAGCCTATGACTTACGCCGCAATTACCGGATGGGGCAAATGCATGCCCCCGGCAGTGTTGACCAACGCCGATCTCGCCACGTTTTTAGAGACCGATGACGAATGGATCATCTCCCGCACCGGTATGAAAGAGCGTCGCATTTCGCATGTGCATGCGGTCGAACTTGCCTATGTGGCGTCCATGCATGCGCTCGCGTGTGCGGGGCTGAAAGCGACCGACATTGATCTGATCGTTTACGGATCGTGCAGTTTTGATGAGATGGTGCCAAACACGGCCTCAGGCCTTCAATACAAGCTGGGCGCGGTCAATGCGGCAGCGATGGACGTCAATACGGCGTGCACGAGCTTTCTCTATAGCTGGACGACGGCCAACGCGATGATACGCTCCGGTGTCGTCAAGCGCGCATTGGTGATTGGTGTCGAGATCATATCGCGGTATATGGATTGGGAAAATCGCGGCGTTGCGGTGCTCTTCGGCGACGGCTGCGCTGCGATTGTGATTGAAGCGACCGAAGAGAAGACCGGGCTGCTCGCCGAATCGCTCGGTTGCATTGCCGACGCACGCGGCATTTTGCGCATCGGTGGCTATGGCGCAACCTACGCTAACGCGAACGTCCAGTTTGGCGACATGTCGTGGACCTTTGACGGCCCGCAGATTTTCAAGAAAGCGGTGAATGGCATGACTGACGCCAGCGCCAAAGCGCTGGCAAAGGCAGGTGTCACGGCGGAACAAGTTGATCTGGTCGTTCCGCATCAGGCCAATTCACGCATTATCGAAGCGGTCGCAAAGTACGCTGGCATTCCGATGAGCAAGGTGCAAGTGACCGTGCCGAGGTACGGCAATATGAGCGCCGCGACCGTTCCCGTAGCGCTGGTTGAAGCACTCGAAGAAGGGCGCATTCAACCGCACTCCAAGCTTCTCATGCCCGCGTTCGGCGCGGGGCTCACGGTGTGCTCACATTACGCCGAATGGGGCGATCGCGTGACGCCGAAAGAGGTGAGCGACGTCGAACTTGCGCCGTGTGAAAAGACAGCTTTACAACTGGTCAATGATATTCGTGCGACGAAGGACATTCGTGGTCGTAGCGCGGCTGGGCTCGCCGGAGCTTATTACGTCGATCAGAAGCCGTACGGCACACAGTAAACGTTGCGCCGTTGAGGCTCCGTTGTTGATAGTAACTTTATTGTAGAAACACCGCTACATAGGGGGTAGCGGCTAATTTTATGAAAAGTCGGCTTTATGCGTAAAACGGCTTGTCGCCCTCGTGCAAATTGACTTTCAAGATAGAGCTGTTGCCCTTTCCGGCGAGCACGACCACGACCACGACCACGTCATGTCTAATGCCGCGCGTAGTGCGGCACCGCTTCACCCTCGGAGCAAAATTTCCGCAGGATCGACAGACGTTCTTCCGACGCTTTGCCGTCGGCCACGAGTTTTCGCAGCGCGCAATCCGGCTCGTGCAAATGCTTGCAATCCCGAAAGCGGCAGTGGCCTAGCGAGGCGCGAAACTCCGGGAAGGCGCGCTCAATTTCCAGACGCGAAAAATGGTTGAGACCGAACACCTGCATGCCGGGCGAATCAATCACCCAGGTGTCTTCGCGACCGAGCGTGAAGAGTCGCGTGAACGTCGTGGTGTGTTTGCCAGAGTCCAGTGCGACTGAAATTTCGTTGGTTTTCTGCGCTTCTTCGCCGACCAGCGCATTAAGCAATTTGCTCTTGCCCATGCCGGACTGACCAATCAATACCGAGCGCTCCCCGATCAGTCTTTCGCGCATCGGTGCATCGTTAAATTTTGCCGAAAAAAGCACGACGTCGTAGCCGAGGTCGCGATACTTGGCCAGCGCATTCGCTGCAGCGGCGGCTTCGACCAGATCGATTTTGTTGAGGCCGATGACGGCCTTCACGTTGCTCGCCTCCGCACACACCAGCCAGCGATTCAAAAGCTCGTCGGAGTAAGCCGGCAGCGGCGCGATGATGCAGGCAACCTGCGTCACATTGGCAGCCACCAGTTTCTCTTTGTAGGCATCGGCGCGATAGAACAGCGACTGTCGCTCCAGCACCGATTCAACAACGCCCTCGCGCTCGTTCGTGATGCTTATCTTGACCCGATCGCCACACGCCATTTGTAACAGTCGGCCCTTGCTGATGCAGGAGATTTTGCGGCCATCTTCGAGTTGCACTACCGAATGACGACGCTGTGTTTCTATGACCAATCCCTGCTGCATGCCGTCCTTGTTTTTGCCGTGTTGACTGGATTACAGTAATTTGTGTGCGATTTCGATGCGTGCGGCGCAGATGAAATCGTTGTTTGAAATGCCGCCCTTACTGTGCTCGACGTCGTGCGTGTGATAGGACACATCACAGCGACCGTAATGCACCACCAGATCGGGGTGATGATCGGTTGCATGCGATATCGAGGCAACGATATTCACGAACGCAATCGTCTCGAAATAGTTCTTGAAATGAAAGCTCTTCACGACGCGACCGTCGACATGGCGCCAATCGGGAAGTACTGCGAGATGGGCGTGGATATCGGCCAGCGTAAACGCGGAATGAGCATGTTGCGGCTCAGTCTTTGAATAGGCGAGCGCTTCGAGTTTGGGTGCATTCATGGCGAATTCTCCTTGCGGCGGCGTCGAGCGTGTGTCGTTAGTCGCCTGCGATCACGCAGGCACCGGCGTCTGAGGTTGTTGCGCCCGAAGGTGCGCAATGCGAATCATCGCTGGCGGATGCGAATGATGATACGCCGAATAGATCGGATCGGGGGTCAGCGTGTTGGCGTTGTCCTTGTACAGCTTGGTGAGCGCAGCGATCAGATCCTCGCTGCTCGACACCTGAGCGGCATAGGCATCAGCCTCAAACTCGTGCTTGCGTGAATACGCGGACGCGATGGGGGCCACCCAGAACAGCAGCGGCGGCAACACCAGCGAGAACAAAACGAGCGCAACACCGGGCGAAGTCATGCCAGTGTCGGTCGCAAATCCAAACGCGGTGTACAACCACGGCTGCGGTAGCACCCAGGCCACTGCCGCCAAAAATGCAAGACTCGCCAGCGCCATAAACACGATGCGCTTCACGATATGTTTTCGCTTGAAATGGCCCAATTCGTGCGCCAGTACAGCGACGATTTCGTTGTTGCTCAGTCGTTGAAGCAGCGTATCGAAAAATACGATGCGCTTGCCCTTGCCGAAGCCTGTGAAGTATGCATTGCCATGTGCCGAACGCTTCGAACCGTCCATCACGAATAGGCCTTTGCTTTCGAACTCGGTGCGCGTGAGCAAACCTTCAATGGCGGTTTTCGTGTCGCCGGAATCGAGCGGTGAAAACTTGTTGAACAGCGGTGCGATGAACGTCGGATAGAGCGCCAGCATCAGCAGCTGAAAACCAATGAACACAAGCCACGCGTACAGCCACCACAGCGGCCCCGCTGAGCGCATGAGCCAGAACACCAGCGCCGCAAGTGGCAAGATCAGCGCGGCTGATAGCAGGCTTCCCTTCACCAGATCAAGCCAAAATGTCGCCTTCGTTGTCTTGTTGAAGCCGAATTTTTCTTCGATGTTGAACGTGCTGTAGTACGACAGCGGCACTGAGATGACCCCCGTCACCACTGACAAGAGCGCAACCAATGCCACTTCGCGCAGGATCGGTGTGTCCGCGAGCGGCACCGTGAAGCCCCACAAACGGCTCAATCCGCCAAACAGAATCAGCGCAGAGACGATGAGCCCGATCGCCGATTCGATCTTGGTAAATCGGCCTTTGGCGAGTGTGTAATCGGCGGCGCGCTGATGCTCGGTCAGCGTGATGCGTTCGGCGAACGGCTCCGGCACTTCATCGCGCCACGATGCGACGTGGCGTAACTGGCGATTGAGCAACCAGCGCTCAATCAGGTAATTAGCGAGCAGCGCCACCATCATCACTGACGCGAAAGCGGTGGCAGAAACAGCGGGGAGATGGGTGATCGTGTCGGACGGCATGCGCTGTGGGAAAATCTGATTAGCCTAATTGTTGACTATATTGGGTCGCGACGCTGGGCCGCAACGGCCCTTTTTCGCGCTTTTCCGCTTTCCTGTCTCACCGATACTGAGCATCCATGGCACAAAACCAAAATCATCTTATCTGGCTCGATATGGAAATGTCCGGTCTCGACCCGGAAGTTTGTCGGGTGCTGGAGGTGGCGGTTGTCGTGACCGATAAAGATCTGAACACCATTGCCGAGGGACCGGTGCTGGTCATTCATCAGGCCGACAGCGTCCTCGAAGCGATGGACGAATGGAATAAAAACACGCACGGTCGATCAGGGTTGATCGAAAAGGTAAAGGCTTCGGCGTTGACGGAGGACGAAGCGTCGACTCAATTGATCGATTTCCTCGCGAATTACGTGCCGAAAGGCGTGAGCCCGCTGTGTGGCAACAGCGTGCATCAGGATCGCCGCTTTATGGTGCGCTATATGCCGAAGTTTGAGGCGTATTTTCATTATCGAAACCTTGATGTCAGCACGCTGAAAGAGCTGGCTTCGCGCTGGGCCCCGGACGTTAAAAAGAGTTTCCAGAAAAAGACGCGTCACACAGCACTCGCCGATGTGTACGAAAGCATTGACGAGCTGAAGCATTACCGCGAACACTTCATCAAACTCCCCGTGGCGGCGGAGAGCAAAGCTTGAAGTTTTGCTCCACCTGCGGCAGCGCGGACATCGCGCTGAAAATTCCCGAAGGTGATCAGCGCGCGCGCTACGTTTGCCCCTCGTGCGGCACCATTCACTATTCGAACCCGAAAATCGTCTGTGGTGTCGTCCCGGTTTTTGAAGATAAAGTCATGCTTTGCCTGCGCGGCATCGAACCGCGACTTGGCAAATGGACGCTGCCCGCCGGGTTCATGGAAAACAATGAAACGGTCGAAGAGGGTGCGCAGCGCGAACTGTTTGAAGAGGCAGTCGCCGCCGTTGCGCTCGGGCCGCTACTGACGGTGCTTTCGGTGCCATACATCTCACAGGTTCACATGATGTACGTCGGCATCATGAGTGAGGCGAAATACGCAACCACGCCGGAAAGCACCGAGATTCGGCTGTTTACCGAAGCTGAAATTCCGTGGAAAGAACTCGCGTTCCGTACCGTGAAGACAGCGCTTGAGCACTATTTCGAGTGCCGCCGTAATGGGGCTTTTACGCTTCTAAACGCAAAGATCGACTAACAGCTTTTGGCTGCAAGCCTTGTTATTCAGGGGCTACGCTTGGATATTGGTAAAAGTCGAACAATGTGGAGGATTTTTTCATGATTTTTCGAGTTTTTTCACGCGCAGCGCTCGTATCGTTTGCGTGTGCCGCGATGTTGGCGAACGCGCAAGACGCCACGTTTGCGACGAAATCGTTGACACCTGAAACGGCGTTGATAGCCGCAAAAGCCGCGCTCGAACAATGCCGTAACGATGGCTATCAGGTGACCGTTGCTGTGGTGGATCGCGCCGGTCTTGTGCAGGTGCTGTTGCGTGATCGCTTCGCGGGTGCGCACACGGTCGATTTGGCACCTAACAAAGCATGGACTGCCGTGAGTTTTCGTATGCCCACCGCCGCACTTGGCCTCGAAACGCAGGCCGGTAAAGCCATGAGTGCGATTCGCTCCCACCCCAAGGTGCTCGCAGCGGGTGGCGGTCAGGTCATCGAGGCGGGCGGCAGCGCGCTCGGCGGCATTGGCGTGTCCGGTGCGCCGGGAGGCGAAGCCGATGACGTGTGTGCGAAAGCAGGCGTCAAAGCGATTGCCGACGCGATTGAGTTTTAGCCGCCGAGATATGTGCGGCGGTCACTACCGCCGACACGGGCTTCGCGTTGTCGCAGCGTTGTAAGCATCGTCCGACACGATAACGGGCCACCGTCGGATTGCCGCCGATAGGCGTCTATGAAGAATCAGATACTGGGTTGCAACTCGAAATAGTCAGTCTTAGATCGAAGATTGATTCGACGACACAGTTGCGGCTTTCTGCCAACTTCCATTCCAATTCGCCGAAACGAGAAAACTATGAGCATCGGAACCATCCTCTTGATCCTTTTAATCCTGCTGCTGGTCGGAGCAATTCCTAGCTGGCCGCATAGCAAAAGCTGGGGTTATGCACCGAGCGGCGCGCTGGGTATCGTACTCATCATCGTGATCGTTCTGCTGCTCACCGGACGGCTGTGACGAACCGGTTTTTCACTAGGGTAGATGTGGCAGACGTCACGTGCCTACTATCAGCGGAGTAGGCGCTGTGGCATTGACAGTAACTTCGCCGCGAAATGGGCTTTGGCTATTGCTGTGCTCGTTTGCTCTGTCGGCATGCAGTAGTCTTCCCACCTTTGTTCCCGACCTAGCGCGAAGCCGCGCCGGGCCGACGCGACTGGAAAGCGCACGTGGCCCACTCTCCGCAGCTCAGAGCAAGGTGATTCTTGAGCGGCTTCGAGCCCGCAGTCCCGAGACCGACATCTTTGATCGCCACCTTGCGCTTGAGGAAGCCATCGTCGGCAGTTCTCTGACGACCGGTAATCAGGTGGTGCTGTTGCAGGACGGTCCGGCAACGTATCAGTCGATGCTTGCAGCAATAGACGCCGCGCGTGATCACATCAATATGGAGACCTATATCCTCGATGATGACGAGGTCGGGCAGCGCTTTGCACAGGCCTTGATCGACAAGCAGACGCAGGGCGTACAAGTCAATTTAATTCACGACAGCGCGGGCACGTTCACCACTCCAGCCGCGTTCTTCAAGCGGCTGACTGACGCGGGGGTTCGCGTGCTGGAGTACAACCCGATCAATCCTCTGCTTGCTCGCAAGGAGTGGCAGCTGAACCAGCGCGATCATCGCAAACTGCTGATTGTTGATGGCACGACGGCGTTTCTCGGTGGCATCAATATCAGCAGTGTCTACTCGGGCGGCTCATTCGGCCAGGCTGCGAACGCAAGTGCGCGGGCTGCCGCAGTTGCGGGCAATGGCAATGACACGCTGGCTTGGCGTGACACTGACCTGCGTCTTCAGGGCCCGGTGGTCGCTGAATTCCAGAAGCTTTTTCTGGAAACATGGGAATCACAAAAGGGCGAACCACTGACAGCAAAGAACTGGTTCCCGCCGCCTTTGAGTGCCGGGCGACAAGTAGTGCGCGCCATCGGCAGTTCGCCGGAGGAACCGTACAGTCTGATTTACGCGACGCTACTGTCGGCCATTGCCAGCGCAGAGACGAGCGTAAATATCACTAACGCCTACTTCGTGCCCGATCCGCAAATGCTCGCGGCGCTTGAAGCGGCGGCACGTCGCGGGGTAGACGTGAAACTGATTTTGCCCAGCCAGACTGACTCATGGTTAGTGCTTAACGCCGGACATCATTACTATGAAAACTTGCTGCGTGCAGGTGTGAAAATTTACCATCGCCGCGGCGTGATTCTGCATTCGAAAACAGCGCTGATTGACGGTGTGTGGGCAACGGTTGGTTCGACCAACATGGATTGGCGCAGTTTTCTGCACAATCGCGAACTGAACGCTGTCGTGCTTGGCGCTGAATTTGGTGCTCAAGTGCAGGCCATGTTTGACAAGGATCTTTTGGAGTCTGATGCCATTACGCTCGAACAGTGGCAGCAGCGGCCCGTCGATAAACGGGTGAAAGAATTATTCGCGAGAATATGGGAATACTGGCTGTAGTCGGCGAGCTTCCGTCCGAGTTATTTTCGCTCGCGAATGCGCTTCACGAGATCGCTCGCCAGTTCGTTGGGAACCGGGATCGTCAGGTGATATTGCTCGATACGCCATTGGCCGTCGACGCTGCGCAGCACGCCCGTGCCACGGCAACGCCCGAGACTCGTGTTGTCGAGCAGTTCATCGAATGAAGCATGTTTGCCGTCGGCCGAAACGTTCAAATGGCGCTCGGCTACCGTGTACGTCCAGCCGCGACCTTTGTCGAAATGCGGCTTCGCATAGGCCTTGAATTGCTCGACCGTCCAGCGCTCCGTTGCATCGGTGCCGATGAACACGCCGTCGGCTGCGAAGGCAGCGAAATACGCGTTGAATTGCGCGTTTGATGCATTGCTGTGAAAGCCATCGAGCAACTTGTTCGCCGCGTCGTCGGACGGGTCGGAGTGAGCAGCGGTTGTGGCAAAAACAAGGAATGTCAGCGTAAGTTGAAGCAGTTTTTTCATCGCGTTGATTTCACCACGAAAGTGGGTTGCCACTACGCTAAACCGGCCAATTCACGCGTCAGCTCCGCCGCACTGATCTCTTTGCAGCCACTCGCATTCTGACCTGACCAAAGTGGTGAAAAATCGCCGCTTCCAAGCTTTTCCGCCGCCGCACGTAGCGGTGCGATGGCAGCGGTCGCGAGCGGAAACTCCGGCGCGGCTGCGCTGATCGAACCCAGTTCGCGCATGATGCGGTTGACGATGCCACGCGCCGGACGCCCGGTGAAGAGATTGGTCAGTGCGGTGTGGTGTGCTGCTTCGCTCTTGAGCGCCGCGCGATGAAGTGCGCTGGTGGATGCCTCGGGGCAGAGCAGGAACGAGGTGCCAATCTGCGCGGCCACTGCGCCCAAAGAAAGTGCGGCTTGCACGCCTTTCGAATCAGCGATGCCGCCCGCCGCGATCACGGGTACGCTCACCGCGCGCACAATCTGCGGCAGCAACGCGAACGTGCCGATCTGCGTGGTGATGTCGCTCGACAGGAAAATGCCGCGATGACCGCCTGCCTCGTTGCCTTGGGCAATGACGGCGTCGACGCCGTGCTCTGCAAGCCAGCGTGCTTCGTCGACAGTGGTGGCGGACGCCAGGATTTTCGCGCCCCACGAGCGTACGCGCGCCATCAATTCCGGCGACGGTAATCCGAAATGAAAACTCACAATCGGTGGCTTGAATTCAGCGAGCGCCTCGGCGACTGCCGCAGTGAATGGACTACGTCCGGGGCCTGACCCAATGGTCGCCGGATCGATGCCGAATTCTGCAAAGTAGGGAGCAAGCGCGTCGCGCCACCGCGCCTCGCGTTCTGCGCTCGGCGTCGGTGGAACATGGCAGAAAAAATTGACATTAAACGGTTTGTCCGTCTGCGCCCGAATTGCGGTGAGCTCGCTTCGCATGGCGTCCGCCGTCAGCATCGCGCACGGCAGCGAGCCGAGGCCACCTGCGTTCGACACGGCCACGGCCAGCGCAGACACCTGCACGCCCGCCATAGGGGCCTGAATGATGGGGAGATCTACGCCGAGGAGACGTGGCAATGGGGTCATGGTTCTGTCCTGCGGGTTGCACCAGTTGGTGGCGGTATTCTTGCAGTTTGGCGCAGCGCCCCCAAATTCTTCGGATTGGAGTTATTGAAAGGATCACATGAAAAAAATTGCACACATTCTGAAGAGCGCCGCGCCGCATTGGGTGGGCAACGGTTTTCACGTTAATAACCTGTTCATGTACGAGCAGGCGGCAGAGGTGTTGAGCCCATTTTTGCTGCTGGACTATGGCGCGCCGAAACAGTTTGCTCCGTCGACCCAGCCGCGCGGCGTCGGGCGACATCCGCATCGTGGATTCGAGACGGTAACAGTGGCGTATCAGGGCGAGATTGAGCATCATGATTCCGAAGGCAATAAGGGCGTGATCGGGCCCGGCGACGTGCAGTGGATGACGGCGGCGTCCGGCATCGTGCATGAAGAGTGGCTGAACCCGCCGTTTAATGCGCGCGGTGGCGTGCTGGAAATGGCGCAACTGTGGGTGAATCTGCCGGCAAAGGACAAGATGACTCCGCCGCGTTACCAGGAGATTGTCAACGCGCAGATCCCGGAGGTTGTCGCCGAAGGTGGTGCCCGGGTGCGGGTGATCGCGGGTGAATTCGCAGGTGAGGGTGGCCCCGCTATGACCTACTCGCCGATCAATGTCTGGGACGTGCAGCTTAAAACTGACCAATCTCTTGATTTGACCGTGGAAGCGGGCTACACGACGATGTTTGCGGTGCTCAAGGGTAGCGTCCGAGTGAACGGCGCGGACAGCGTCAAGTCGCCCGCGTTGGTGGTTCTTGATCGCGACGGCACAGAGGCGAAGCTTGAAGCGCTGGAGGACGCCAGTGTGCTCGTCTTGAACGGCGAACCGATCAATGAGCCAGTCGTTGGTTCTGGCCCGTTTGTGATGAATACCCGGAACGAAATCATGCAGGCGATGCGCGATTTTCAGAGCGGGAAATTTGTGCGCTCGGCAGCAGTCGCGGGCTAACAGCTTTTCTCTAAATGCCTTGTTAAACGGGGGCTAAGCGTTATTTAGGCAAATAGTCGATAAATTGACTATTTGCCTGCTAGCCCCTGTGCAGTGGTGTTTATATGAAAAAGCTGTTTCGCGTTTGCTGATTTCGCCGGTTCCTCAAATCAAGCGTTTGATCGGCCGCTTGCGCCACACCAACCGGTAGTACGCGGTCTGTAGCGTGAGCATCGCGATAAACGCCGCCGGATAGGCGATCCAGATGCCGTTGAGCCCGATCTGTTTGCTCGTGAACCAGGCGACAGGAATCTCAACGATCAGGATGCAAACAATCGAAATTACTGTTGGCATCATCACCGTGCCGCTCGAACGCATCACGCCCGAGAGCGTGCTCGACATGCCGAGAATGACGCAGCTCCAGAGCATGATGTGCAACAGCGTTTGCGCAACCTCGATGACCGCTGCATCCACGATGAAGAGCGCGATGATGTGACGCGAAAACAGGTAGCCCAGCAGCACTAATCCACCGGTAAATATAAGATTCATTTGCAGCCCCGTTCGCGCAATCGCGCCCAGGCGCTCCGGTCGCCCGGCCCCGATGGCCTGCGCGCCAAGAATGGAGCAGGTGATGGCAATCGAGAGCACCGGAAACTGCACGTAGTTCACGATCTGGTTAACCGCGCCGTACGCCGCTGTGGCCTGCGAACCGTAACCGTTGACCATCGCTAACAGCGCCAGCTCGGCGAGCGAAATCACGACCATTTGCAGCCCTGTCGGCACGCCGATTTTGAGCACTGCCTTGAGGATGGCGGGATTAACGCGCATGTATCGCAGCATCTGCCCGTCGGGTGCCATCGGGTGCGCTTGCCCTTGATACGGTTTGTGCAGCAAGCGCCAGCCCAGCCAGATCATCGCCGTCGGAAACGAAATGAAAGACGCCCACGCTGCGCTCGTCAATCCGAGTGGTGGCAAGCCCAGCCAGCCCAGAATCAAAGCCGGCGTGAGCGCCAGGCCCACAGCGGTGGACAGCAATAGCGTAAACAGCGGCGTCACCGTATCTCCGACGCCACGCAACATCTGCGTAGACAGGATGAAAAGAAACAGCACCGGTGCTGCCAGCATCATGATGCGTGCGTAACTCACTGCCGCTTGCAAGATGTCCGCAGGCGTCCCCAGCACGCGCAAAATGGGCTCGGTAAACAGCGCGCCGATCACGGCCACTGCGCCACCCAGAATGAGCCCGGCCATCAGCGCTGTGCCGGTTACCGCTTTGACGCGCTCAACGTTGCGAGCGCCCCACGCCTGCCCGATCAGCACTGACGCGCCAGCGCCCAGCCCGATGATGAATGCGATGAAAAACATGAGCACTGGAAAGAACGCCGCCGCCGCTGCCATTGCCTGCACGCCGAGCATTTGACCGATGTAGATCGCATTTACTGTGCCCGAAAGCGACTGCAAAAAATTGCTGAGTAGCATCGGGCCAAGAAAGATGAGGAAGATTTTCCACAGCGGCTTTTGCCCGTTTGCCAGTGTTTGCGGGGCGCTCACGTTGATGCTCCAGTTGCTGTCTCGGCTTCGGCATGTGCCGTGAACGCTGCGTTCGCCAACAGCCGCGCGTGATCGCGAACATCGGGGGGCCACGATTCTGTGTTGGCGGTGAACAGCTCTGGGTTGCCGGCGAACAAGGCACGCGTCGCTTCTTCGTAGCCTGCTTCGTGTCCCGCGATGGCAGTGACGAAGCGGTAGCAGACGATTTTTGCCTGACGCGCGCGATCCGCGCCCTGACTCATGCGTCGCGCGGTCAGCACGAGCTTGCGAAGTGTGACCGACGCGCCGCCCGGTTGCTGGTTGAGCCATTCCCAATCGTGCGGCAGCAAGGTGACCTCGCGCGAGATGACGCCGAGCTTGGGGCGACCGGGGCCGACGGGAGGCGGCGCCGGGACGTCCGGCTCTGCGGCGGCGTGCGCAGCATCGGGCATCAGCTCGATGCGCTCGCCAGTGGTCAAATCGAACACCATCGCTTGTGCGCTCGGGTCGAAATCGGCGTCGTACGCGCGGTAGGCGTACGGACTGATCGACAGCGCCGCCAGTTGCGCTGCAATCTTGGCCTCGGAGCCCTCTGCAACGCGCTTACCGCGCTGAAACGCCACGTAGCGTGGCGCATTTGTATTCTTGGACATACTCTTCTCGCTGGTGAATGCGCGGAATATACCCGGGTAAATTTAAGCTGTCAAATTTACCCGGGTAAATTGTGTGAGGCGTGAGATTTGCGGGCGGCACACACATAATCCATCTTATGAATCGCGCCGTCCTCTACGCCATGCTCGCAGCAGCCCTGTTCGGTGCCAGTACACCGCTCGCCAAGCGGTTAGTTGGCGATCTTTCGCCGGTGTTGCTGGGCGGTCTGCTTTATCTTGGCAGTGGTGTCGGGCTGGGCGTTGCACGCGTATTGCGTGATGGCGGCTGGAAGGCCTCGGGGATCGCCAAAAGCGAATGGCCGTGGCTGCTCGGCGCGATATTTTTTGGCGGTATCGTCGGGCCGGTGGCGTTGTTGTTCGGTTTAACTCGGGTTAGCGGATCAACTGCATCGTTGCTTTTGAACCTGGAGGCGGTGCTGACGGCGCTCATCGCGTGGCTCGTGTTCAAAGAAAATGCGGATCGCAGAGTGGTGCTTGGAATGGCCGCCATCGTTGCCGGCGGCGTTGTGCTGTCGTGGCCATCGTCACACAGCGGTACCGAGGATTGGATAGGCCCGCTGTTGATCGCCGCGGCATGCGCCTGTTGGGCGATTGACAACAATTTGACGCGCAAAGTCTCGGCCTCCGACGCGTTATTTATCGCGGGTAGCAAGGGACTTATTGCTGGTGTCTTCAACACGTTGCTGGCGATTAGCTTTGGTGCTGTGCTTCCGGATGTGCTCACAGTGTCATCCGCGATGCTCCTCGGTTTTTTGGGATACGGACTGAGCCTTGTGCTCTTTGTGCTGGCGCTGCGTTGGCTGGGTACGGCACGCACCGGTGCGTACTTTTCTGTCGCCCCATTCATCGGCGCGGTCGTGGCCCTTGCACTGCTGGGAGAAACGACAACATCGCAATTCTGGTGCGCCGCTTCCCTAATGGCTCTCGGCGTGTGGCTGCATCTGACGGAGCATCACGCGCACGTCCACACACACGACGCAACCGCCCACGAACACAGTCATGCCCATGACGAGCACCACCAGCATTCACACGATGCTGAGTTTGCCGGGGATGCTGCGGCTACGCACTCGCACTGGCACCAACACGCCGTTGTCACGCACAAACACATGCACTTTCCGGACATTCACCATCGGCACGAGCATTGATGGGCTACGTTGCCCTTTCCCCGAGGACGCTAGCCCGTAATTCGCAATCCCGGTTCCTGCATCGCCGCAATTTGCTCGCGCAGCTCCAGTACGCGATCCTGCCAATAGCGTTGCGTGTTGAACCACGGGAAGGCGGCAGGAAAGGCCGGGTCGTGCCAGCGGCGGGCGATCCAGCCTGAATAGTGCAATAGGCGCAGCGTGCGCAGCGCTTCGATCAGTTTCAATTCGTTGTCGTCAAATTCGCAGAAATCCTCGTAGCCTTTGATGATGCTCGCGAGCTGGCCCTGCATCGCATCGCGCTCGCCGGAGAGCAGCATCCATAAGTCCTGCACAGCGGGCCCCATGCGGCAGTCGTCAAAGTCGACGAAGTGCGGACCGCTGTCGTTCCACAGCACGTTGCTCGCGTGGCAATCGCCATGCAGGCGGATCGATTTCACCGTACCGACGCGGCCAAATATTTCGCGAATACCATCGAGTGCCATCGCGCTCACGCTCGACCACGCGGGTAGCAAATCCGTCGGTATGAAGTTGTTGTCGAGGAGGAAAGCACGCGGTTCGATGCCGAAGGATTCGATGTTGAGTGTGGGTCGGTCGGCGAACGGACGCAGCTCGCCAATGGCGTGAATTCGACCGATGAATCGGCCCATCCAGGTGAGTGTTTCCATGTTGTCCAGCTCGGGCGATCGGCCCGACAATCGCGGCGTGACCGAGAAACGAAAACCTTCAAATTCGTTTAGTGTTTTGCCGCTGAGCGTCATCGGCGGCACCGCCGGAATTTCGCGCTCCGCTAACTCTGCGACGAAGGCGTGTTCTTCGAGAATCGCAGCCGTCGTCCATCGTTGCGGACGATAGAACTTGGCGACCACGCTCACGCCGTGCGGCACCGGCTCTTCCAGCCAAACCTGATACACGCGGTTCTCGTAACTGTTGAGCGCAATCAGGCGACCATCGCCGCGCAGGCCGACCGATTCGAGTGCGTTGAGCACGGTGTCGGGCGTGAGTAACGCGTAGGGCTGCGCGGACGTGGGCGTTGCAGTGGCAGTGGTAGACATGCCCGATTATCGCAACGTGGCCGTTTGTCGATGCTTGACCCGGGCACTTCGGCGGCCGCATAGCTCATTCGTTCGGATTGCGGACGCCCACGAAAAGAGTGTCGCCCTTGTTCAGCTTCTAGAAAGCCGTGATTGACCGGAGTATCGGTGCGATATGTGCACTCCTACTTAAACTATTCGTGGAGTCAGTTCAAAAGTAAATCGTCCCTTCGCAGAAACGTTTAGAAGCACCGCGTTCGGAATCTTCTGTGTGCGTATAAAAATATATATTGGCGTCGCAAACTTATATTACGTTAGGCATCACGGAAATGCAGACTCAAACCGCCGCGCTTAACTTTGCCCTTGAAGTCGAAGACGGCTGGCCGCCTGTAGCTACTGAGTGCCTTCCGGTCAAAACAACCGACGAATCCCACACCGTACTAGTTGCGCCTCTGTTCATAAAGGGCCTGTCGGTCGGAGACGTTGTGCAGGTGGTTAGCGAATCTGAAGGCATCGTCTACGAGTGGCGCCACCTGAGCAAGTCGAAAAACTCAACGGTATGGTTTCTACGGCGCGGAGAAGTCGAGATAGAGCCGCTCCTTGCACCAATTCGAGAGCTTGGCTGTAATACAACTTGGTCTTCTCAGCTCGGTGTCGGTTCCATTGAAGTCCCGGAGAGCGTCAGTGCCGAAGCACTAGACAAGTGCCTTGAAGCGCTCGAAATTCCCACCTTCGCGCTTGCCTTTCCCTCTTGGAGGCACACTGATGCCTAACCCTTCAATCGGGAGGACGTCACCCGGCAAGCCGGGCGCCGCCTCTCATCTCAAACGTTAGGCGTCATGACCAATCCGATCCGCATGCGCAGATGCAGAGATTGCAAGGTCCAGTTCTCGTCAGAGCTCGCCACGGCGAGTGACGGTAATCTGGCACCTCGCGGGTTCTACTGTCCCTCGTGCGGTCAGCGTAGGGCCCGAGAGTACCAAGAGTCGTTGCGACAGAGAGAGATCAATATCGCGAGAAATCTGTGGGCCGCGTATCAAGGGTGGTGGAAGCATTTCACACCTCCACGCGGCTGGCCCACTCTCTTGCGAACCGAAAGCGCAAACTGTCCATACTGTGGATGCCTGTTAACCGATGACTGGACGTCTCGCTCTGTGTCGACAGTAGTCATCGATCACATGGACCCACTATCGCTAGGCGGCGAAGACTCACTCAGAAATTCCGTCTACTGCTGCTATCGCTGCAATGGGACAAAGAAGAATAAACTCTTTACTCGCTGGCTTTCTGAACTCTCGGAGCAATTCCGCACTCATTCGCGCGCGCTGTACGCCTTCAAGCACGAGCATCAACCTGAGGCCTTTGAACCCGGTCCCTATGAACTAAGACGCGAAGGAGTCCCGATGTTTCTTGAGTTCGACGAAAAGCAATTCAAGCGCGAGTTGCGCGGTATGCTTCCCCTAGCCGGCGAACCACCTTCAGCGTACTTGTTAGCCCTGCTTCAACCGCATCCAGGGCCTGTCAGTATCGAAAGCATGATCTATCGCCCCTCTCTCGTAAGCGATGACGCCTAACCCGGCGCTCAATTGGACCCGCTACGGCAGGCCAGCCTGCCAGGGCCGGTTAGCTCCACGTTAAACGTCACGTAGCGAACCGAGTGAAGATGGCCAATGCGTCGGGTATCGCAAATGTCTCGACCTGACGCAGATCAGTAGCGACAACCTTCGAATTGAGATAATTGACGCCGTTTCCACGCTGGCTTCTCTTGTGCTTTTTCACTCCGCGTTTTACAAGTTCGTCGAAGTCGCTGATCCCGATGCAATTGCGGAATCGTTGCGTGACGTTGCGCGCGAGTTGACTGGCAGCATTCTCGTCGCGGTTGAAGGCATCAACGGCGTGGTTGCCGGGACGACCGACGTGCTGGATGCATTCGAATTGGCATTGACGCAGGACGCGCGTTTTGGTGGCGCTTTCGCGGGCATCGTGTTCAAGCGCAGCGCGTGCACGTCGCGGCCGTTTTTCAAAATGCGCGTTCATGTGAAGCGTGAGATCGTCGCCTTTGGCATTGATGGCGTTCGGCCTGATGCCGACGGCAACAACAACGTGAGTCCTGCGCAGTGGCGAGAGCTGATCGCGCGCGACGATGTGGTGATCATAGATAACCGCAACAGCTTTGAATATCGCCTCGGAAAGTTCAAGGGCGCAATCGATCCGCTCGTACCAAACTTTCGCGATTTTCCAAAATATGTGGAAACCAACGCACCCGCATGGAAGGCAGAAGGCAAGACGGTTGCGATGTATTGCACGGGCGGCATTCGTTGCGAAAAATCAAGCGCGTGGATGCAGGATTTGGGCTTGAACGTCGTGCAGCTTGAGGGTGGAATTCTTAATTACTTTCAGTCGATGCCCGATGCCGAAAAGGATTGGGAAGGCGAGTGTTTCGTGTTCGATAATCGCATCGCGATCGACACGAAATTGCAGGAAACAGCGACGACCTACGAAGAGGTTTATGCGGCAGAGCCCGATGGTGAATGGCGCGTCGCTCGGGCGAAGCGGCTCGATCTAGCGGGCTGATTTGCGCAATATCGTTCGACCCGCACGCGATGGTGTGAGCGCTAGTTGCGTCGCGCTGCCGTCGCAGCAAGCGGGTGCTTGGCGTACGGTGCTTGATTTTCTGGTTGAACGATTTCCGGCGATTTCGCGAGACGTGTGGCTGGCGCGTATGAGCGTTTGTGCGGTGAGCAACGAGGTCGGCCTTTGCATCACTGCGCAAACACCATTCACGCCGCATCAAAAAATTTATTACTACCGAAGCGTCGCGGACGAACCGCACATTCCGTTTGCAGAGACCATCGTGTTTCAGGATGAGCACATCGTCGTCGCCGACAAGCCGCATTTCTTGCCTGTGGTTCCTGCCGGGCGATTTGTGCAGGAGACTTTGCTGGTTCGCCTCAAGCGCAAGCTCGGCATTGACACCTTGTCACCAGCACATCGAATTGATCGCGATACGGCGGGTCTCGTGATCTTTACGGTTCAACCGAACGCGCGCGATGCCTATCAGCGGCTGTTCCGTGATCGGGTGGTTGAAAAACGCTATGAGGCAATTGCCCCAGCGCCACCGGCAAGCGCGAGTCACACTTTTCCGCGGACGCGTTGCAGCCGTCTGATCGAAAGCGATGCGTTTATGCAAATGCACGAAGCACCTGGCGAGCCCAATGCGGAAACACGTATTGAGCTAGTCGAAACGCGAGGGACTTTGGCTCGCTACGTATTGCAACCCTTGACCGGGCAGAAGCATCAATTGCGCGCTCATATGGCAGCGCTGGGCATTCCGATTGTTAATGATCGCATTTATCCAAATTTGCTCGCTGAAGAGGCATTGGATGATTTCCTGAAGCCGCTGCAACTGTTAGCTAAAGAAATTGCGTTTGTTGATCCGATTACCGGACATTCGCGGCGATTTTCGAGTCTTCAGCGACTGATGGCGCTTGAAACTGATGTCGACACGCAGACGTGACGCGGCGGCACCTATTATTCACGGCTAAATCTACGAGGAGAGAATTCGCATGAACAGTCTGCCTGTCAATACGTTTAAACAAATGCTTGTGGCCAACAAGGTATTGATTGGGCTCTGGTGCAACTTCGCGCATCTGCCAATCACTGAAATCGTCTCGCAATCGGGATTCGACTGGCTGCTGCTCGACATGGAGCATTCGCCGACCGATCTTGGCACTATCGGCATGCTGCTGCTCGCCACAAAAAATTCGTCGACGCATGCGGTGGTGCGCGTGCCTTCGAACGATATGACCACCATCAAGCGCGCGCTCGATACGGGCGTCACAAACCTCATGATCCCGAATATCCGCAGCGCGGCGGAAGCGGCGCAGGCTGTGGCGTACACGCGTTTTGCGCCGCAGGGACTGCGTGGTGTGGCCGGGAGCACGCGCGGCGGTGGCTACTCGCGCTACAAGGATTACATGGCGCGTGCCAACGACGAAATCGGTCTCGTGTTGCAGATCGAGACGCCCGAAGCTTTGGCTGAGCTTGATGCGATTTGCCGAACACCGGGTGTAGACGCCGTATTCATCGGGCCAGCGGATCTTGCGGCTTCGCTTGGTTATCGCGGCCTCGCCAACGGACCTGAAGTGCAAGCGGAAATCAGCAAAGCCTTTGCCGTTGCCAAAGCCGCGAACAGAGCCATCGGCATCCTCAGCACCGACGGTAACGCGGCGAAATATCTGGAGCAGGGCGCAACGCTCGTTGGCGTCGGCACCGACGTGCATGTGATGGTGCGTGCGGCCGACGAGCTCGCGGCGAAGTTCAAGGATTGGCAGGGCAAGTAGCCGATTGAGAGTAGGGTGCGCATCAAAATGCGCGCCATCGTGGCGCGTGTCCAAACGTGGAAATTACGAACGAATGTGTGCACATTGGTGCGCACCCTATTTGTCCGTTGCCCTGATAGCTTTTCGGCGAAATGGCGTTTTTACGAGGGATACAATCGAAAAACGCTGATTGTCGATAATCTAGCAAATTAAGTGCTACCCCAAATGCAGTGGCGTTTACAGCGAAAAGCTATACCCTTAAATCTTACCGCCGACGATCCAGAAGCAACACGGCCGCGCCAGAGGCGATAAAGAGCGCTGCGCTTGCACGATTGACGTTGCGCATATACGTGGGGTGCGCCGCGAGCCAACGACTCACGCGGCCCGCCGCCACGCCGAGCGCACCATAAGCGACGATGGTCAGTACCGAAAAAATCGCACCGAGTAGCAGCATTTGCGTAAACGGCGTCGACGCGTTCGCCTCGCCTGATCGTACAAACTGTGGCACGAAGGCGAGCACAAACAGCGCGACTTTCGGGTTCAATAAATTGCTCAAGAAGCCGCGCCAGAACAAAGCCGTCCAGGGCGCTTTTTGCGAAGCGACGCTGGCCACCGCAGACGCGTTGCGCCACGACAAAACACCCAGATAAATCAGGTAGATACCGCCAACAAGTTTCATCGCCCAAAAGGCTGTTTCGCTGGCGGTAAGGAGCGCACTCACCCCCATCGCGGCGAGCAGCGAATGCACCATGATGCCCAAGCCAACACCCATCGCATGCGCTATGCCCGCCAGCGGCCCCTGTGTCAATCCGCGCGACAGCGAGAGCAGCATATCGGGCCCCGGAATCGCGATGATGACCGCGACGGCCGGGAGGTAGAGAAGGGTTTGTTCGAGCGACAGCATCGAAACAGTTTACCGGCGCAGTGTGTTGTCTCCCGTTGTGAGCAAGTATTTAGTCAAAGTCATGGTGCGCGCGCATGCAGAAAAAGAAGAGTACGAACCAGAACCAGCGGACGGCAGGCCGGCGTTAAAAGGCGCATTCAAAGGCGAAAAGGGTGCGAGACAGACGCCGCCGTAACGGTTGGAGACAAGACGACAGTCGCGCGTTTCGTGTTGAAGCAGATGCCGTTGTTGCTCTTGTGGCAACCTGAGCCGGTGTTTTCGGCTTTGCTAGACGCTAACTTCGCAAAACCCATTTACACCGGGAACCGATTCGCACTGTGCTAGTCTCCTTCACGTGAAATCGACACTTCGCCATTGGGCCGTAATAATGTTGCTGGTACTTTTACCCGCTACTTTATTCGCGCAAGCGTGTGAATTGGGATGTAGTCTGGCTCGAATGGGTGTGCCAATGAGCGCAAAAGCCCATCAAGCGATGCCCGATTGCGATCAGGCTTTGTCTGTGGCGAACGATGCCGACAATTCGTGCCCGATGGCCGCGCTCTGCGATTTCGCGCATCTGACCGCGCTTCCGATTGTTTCGTCGTTCGATGGCGTTGCAGCTGCACCTACTGTTGGTGTCGCGCCGTCGTATATCGGCTTCACCTCTACTTCCTTCCCTCCGGCCCAGCGGCCTCCCGCCGCTTAGTTCGTTTCCCGCCCTTAGTCCGTCCGGCGTCAGTGTTTTTTGCTGCGCCGTGACGCTTATGGAACGAATTTGTTGGAGCCAGGCCATGGTTTTTTATTCGACTATGTACGCGCCAGTCGCGGGCGATTGTCAGCGTGATGCACGGTTTACGAATACACGCGACGGCGCAGCCGCTCGCCGCTCTAAACTCGCATTGGTCGCAGTTGCCCTGGGTGCGGTGATGCAGTTCGCCCCGCTGTCGCACGCGGCAGAGCCCGCGTTAACGCTCGCAGAAGCGTTAACTCTGGCGGCGTCCGATTCGCGGCAATTGGCTGCGCAGGACGCGGCCGTCACTGCGGCGAACGAACTCGCCATCAGTGCCGGTGAGCGACCTGACCCGGTTCTCAAACTTGGCATTGACAATCTGCCCGTCACTGGACCGGATCGCCTGCGTATCGGTGCCGATTTCATGACCATGCGCCGCATCGGCGTTATGCAGGAGTTCACACGATCCGACAAGCTCGATCTGCGACGAAAGCGCGGCGAATCGGAGGCTGAGCGCGAGCGTGTGGCGAAACAGGGCATCCTCGCCAACCTGCAACGCGACACGGCGCTGGCGTGGATCGATCGCTACTTCGCGGATCGTCAGCGTACCTTGCTGGATGAACAGATTCGCGAAGCGCGGCTCGCGGTCGATGGCGCAGCCATCGCCTACCGAACGGGGCGCGGCAGTCAAGCCGACATCATCGTAGCCCGCGCAGCTATCGTGACGCTCGAAGACCGACAACTGCAAATCGAGCGGCAGCAACGTGTGTCGACGCTGCAGCTTGCACGCTGGATCGGTGGCGCGGCGGAGCGTCCCACCCTAAGTCCGCCAGATTGGGCAATTCCAGCGCTCGGAGCGCATGACGTGAGCCATACACTCTCGCGCCATCCCATGCTGACCATGCTTGCCGCACAAGAATCCACCGCTCAGCTCGACAGCAAAATCGCGCAAGCAGCCAAACATCCGGACTGGACATGGGAATTAGGATTTGCACAGCGCGGATCTGCCTACTCCAACATGATTTCGCTGGGTGTCAGTATTCCATTGCAGATCGCGCCTTCGCGCCGTCAGGATCGGGACATCGCTGCAAAAAATGCATTAATCGACCAACTCCACGCACAACGGGAAGACCTGCTGCGTGCGCACAGCGCAGAGCTGCGCATCATGCAGGCGGAGTTGGCCAGCTTCGGCGAGCGCATTAAGCGCATCGATGACGGTCTCATTCCCCTGGCAACCGAACGCACCGCTGCGGCGAACATCGCCTATCACAGCGGCACCGGCCCTCTAAGCGCCATTCTGGACGCCAGAAAAAACGAAATCGATGTGCGTATGCAGCGCCTCGACCTCGAGCGCGAACAAGCCCGCGTGTGGGCACAACTCAAATACCTCCTTCCAAGCGACGAAGCGATCAGTAGCAAGGACACCACAAAATGAAAACCAAATACATCGCAATCGGCGTGGGAGTATTGATCGCGCTCGGCGCAGGCATCGGAGGTGGATGGTGGCTAGGCATGAGTCAGGGCATGCAGATGGCGGCAGGCCCAGAGAGCACACCGGCCAGTCAAGGCGGCCCGCAAAAAGCGGGAGACGTCGATCCAGCGAATGGCAAAAAAGTGCTGTACTGGCACGACCCGATGGTGCCGAACAATAAGTTTGACAGGCCCGGAAAATCGCCGTTCATGGACATGATGCTGGTGCCGAAATATGGCGAAAGCGGTGAGGCTGATGACGGCAAAGTAGCCATTAGCCCACGCGTGCAGCAGAACCTCGGCGTGCGAACTGCGGAGGTCACGCAGGGCAGCTTCGTAGTGCCCGTAGAAGCCAATGGCACAGTGGCCTACAACGAGCGCGACGTCAGTGTTGTGTCGACCCGCGTCGCTGGCACTTTGGAGAAACTAAACGTCCGTGCTCCGCTTGATTCGGTGCGCAAGGGGCAAGTGGTCGCGGAACTTTATGTACCCGAATGGCTCGCGGCACAGGAGGAGTATCTGGCCGTGCGTCGACTGCAAGGCGGCGCTATGGCCGAGCTGACGGATTCCGCGCGTCAGCGCATGGTCGTGACGGGTGTGCCGGATGAAATTATTCGCGCCGTCGAGCGAACGGGTCAAGTGCAGCGTCGCCTGGCGCTGGTAGCGCCAACCGGCGGCATCGTCGCCGAACTGACCGCTCGCGAGGGTATGTCGGTGCAGGGCGGCGCGACGCTGATGCGTATCAACGGGTTGAGTTCGGTCTGGGTCAATGCGGACGTCCCTGAAAGTCAAGCGGCGAATGTTCGGCGCGGCACTTCGGTCGAAGCACGCACGCCTGCATTGCCCGGCGTCGTCTTCACCGGCAAGGTAGGTGCGCTGTTGCCCGACGTCAACATGACCACGCGCACGATCAAGGCGCGGGTCGAGCTGGCGAACCCGCGCGGTGAACTATTACCGGGCATGTTCGCGAGTCTCACGTTCGCACCCACTGCGCGTCTGGCCGTTTTGCAAGTACCTACTGAAGCCGTGATCCAGACCGGTATACGCTCCGTCGTGATGGTCGCCGAGTCGGGTGGAAAGTTCGTGCCGGTTGATGTCGAGATTGGCACCGAAGCCAACGGTAAAACCGAGATTCGCAAAGGCCTCAAGCTCGGACAAAAGGTGGTCACATCGGGCCAGTTCCTGCTCGACTCGGAGTCGAGCTTGACCGCAACCACGACCCGCATGGGCGATGTGCCAGGGCCAACGGCCAACACCGGAAAGCCCATGATGACGTCGATGACGGGCGCAGTCACCCATCGCGGTGCAGGCAAGATCGAGTCCATCGATAAAACGGAAGTGACGCTTTCGCACGGCCCAATCCCGTCGCTTAAATGGGGCGAAATGACGATGGGTTTCAAGCTGCCTGCATCTGGGCTGCCCGGCAACATTGCCGTGGGTGATCGCGTGATTTTCGACTTCGTGCAAAGCGGCGAAGGCGAATATCAGATCGGCACCATCACACCGATGGCTCCAGCGTTAAAAGTGCCTGAAATGCCAGCGAGCACTAACAAGAACAAAGGCAATCCGAAATGATTGCGGCGCTCATTCGATGGTCGATTGGCAACCGCTTTCTGGTGCTGCTCGCCACGCTGATGGTGGCGGGTTGGGGCGTGTACTCCGCGTTGCGAACACCACTCGATGCGATCCCCGATCTCTCCGACGTGCAGGTCATCATCCGCACGTCCTATCCGGGTCAGGCCCCGCAGATCGTCGAGAACCAGATCACCTATCCGCTCACGACGACGATGCTGTCAGTGCCTGGAGCGAAGACGGTGCGAGGCTATTCGTTCTTTGGCGATTCGTTCGTGTACGTGCTGTTCGAGGACGGCACCGATCCCTATTGGGCGCGTTCACGCGTGCTCGAATATTTAAATCAGGTGCAGGCTCGATTGCCACGCGGTGCCACTGCTGCGCTTGGCCCGGACGCCACCGGCGTGGGTTGGGTCTACGAGTACGCGCTGGTCGATAGAACTGGTAAGCAGGACTTGTCGCAACTGCGGGCCTTGCAAGACTGGTTCCTAAAGTATGAACTCAAGACCGTGGCCAATGTGTCCGAAGTCGCAAGCGTCGGAGGCATGGTGCGGCAATACCAGATCGTGCTTGACCCTGACAAGCTGCGCGCCTACAACGTCCCGCACAGCAAAGTCATCGAGGCGGTGCAGCGCGCAAATCAGGAGGCGGGCGGCTCGGTGCTGGAACTCGGTGAGGCGGAGTACATGGTGCGCGCGTCCGGATATCTGCGCTCGCTGGACGACTTTCGCAAGATTCCGTTGTTGACGACGGAAGCGGGCGTATCAGTACGGCTGGGAGATGTTGCTCGCGTGCAGCTCGGACCCGAAATGCGGCGCGGGATAGCTGAACTGGACGGTGAAGGCGAAGTCGCTGGCGGCATTATCGTGATGCGCTCCGGCAAGAACGCGCTGGAGACGATTGCCGCCGTTAAAGCGAAGCTCGAAGCACTGAAGCCCAGTCTGCCACCCGGCGTTGAAATTGTGCCCGTGTATGACCGTTCGGAATTGATCCTGCGTGCTGTTGACAACTTGAAGTCCAAGCTGCTGGAGGAATTCATCGTCGTGGCGCTGGTTTGCCTTGTCTTTTTGTTTCATCTGCGCTCCGCGTTTGTCGCCATTGTGTCGTTGCCGCTCGGTGTGCTGATCGCCTTCATCATCATGCAGTATCAGGGCGTCAACGCAAACATCATGTCGCTGGGCGGTATTGCGATTGCTATTGGCGCGATGGTCGACGCCGCCGTCGTCATGATCGAAAACGCGCACAAACACATCGAGCATTGGCGACACGCGCATCCCGGCGCTGCCCTCAAAGGCGATGAACAATGGCGGGTGATTGGTGATGCAGCGGTCGAGGTCGGCCCTGCGCTGTTCTTCTCGCTACTCATCATCACCCTTTCGTTCATTCCAGTTTTCACGCTGGAGGCGCAGGAAGGGCGGATGTTCGCGCCACTCGCATTCACCAAGACCTATGCCATGGCAGCGGCCGCTGGCCTCTCGGTGACGGTGATCCCGGTGCTGATGGGTTATCTGATTCGCGGCCGCATTCCCGATGAACAAAAGAACCCGCTCAATCGGCTGCTGATCGCCCTGTACCGACCGCTGCTAAACGCTGTGTTGCGTTTCCCGAAGAGCACGCTGACCGCCGCGCTGCTGGTGGCGCTGATCAGCGTGTGGCCAGCAAGTCAATTGGGCGGGGAGTTCATGCCACCGCTTGATGAGGGCGACTTGCTGTACATGCCCTCGGCCCTGCCTGGCATTTCTGCAGGCAAGGTGGGCGAAGTGCTGCAACAGACAGATCGGCTCATCAAGACGGTGCCTGAAGTCGCCCGCGTGTTTGGCAAGGCAGGCCGCGCAGAGACAGCCACCGATCCGGCGCCGATGGAGATGCTGGAAACTACGATTCAGTTCAAGCCGCGCGATCAATGGCGGCCCGGCATGACTCCCGAAAAACTCATCGAAGAACTGGACAACGTTGTCAAAGTGCCAGGCCTCGCCAACATCTGGGTGCCGCCGATCCGCAACCGTATCGACATGCTTGCTACTGGCATCAAAAGCCCGGTCGGTGTGAAAGTGGCGGGCACTGACTTGCAAGCGATTGATCGCGTGACGGCGGATATTGAGCGCGTGGTGAAGTCCGTGCCGGGCGTAACTTCCGCGCTGGCGGAACGACTCACCGGGGGCCGCTATATCGACATTCGCATCAACCGCGACAACGCCGCGCGTTTCGGCCTCAATATTGCCGACGTGCAAAGTATCGTGTCCGCCGCCGTCGGTGGTGACAACGTCGGTGAGACGGTGGAAGGCTTGCAGCGTTTCCCGATCAACGTGCGTTATCCGCGCGAAGTGCGTGATTCGCTTGAGAAGCTTCGCGCGCTCTCGATCCTTACCGAGCGCGGTGCGCGACTACGACTTTCGGATGTCGCAGAGGTGGTGATCACCGACGGCCCGCCCATGCTCAAATCCGAGAATGCGCGGCTGTCCGGCTGGGTCTATGTCGACATTCGCGGTCGCGACCTGCGCTCTGCGGTCAAGGAAATGCAGGCAGCCGTGGCAAAAGAGGTGAAACTGCCCCCCGGCATGTCGGTGTCGTGGTCGGGACAATTTGAATTTCTGGAACGTGCATCGGCGAAGTTAAAGATCGTCATACCGGCGACTTTGCTGATCATCTTTGTGTTGTTGTACCTGACCTTCCGGCGCTTTGATGAAGCGCTGCTGATCATGGCTACGCTTCCCTTCGCGCTCGCTGGTGGTGTGTGGCTGCTGTGGCTGCTCGGACACAACCTGTCAGTCGCGAGTGGCGTTGGTTTCATTGCCCTCTCGGGCGTGGCCTCCGAGTTTGGCGTGATCATGCTGCTCTACCTGCGGCAAGCATGGGATGCGAGCATTGCAGCAGGCAAAACCACGGACGCTGATTTGCTAAATGCGATTCGCGATGGCGCGGTGTTGCGCGTGCGCCCGAAAGCGATGACGGTGGCGGTGATCATCGCTGGACTGGTGCCGATCATGCTCGGTGCGGGTACGGGTTCGGAGGTCATGCAGCGCATCGCCGCGCCGATGGTTGGCGGCATGGTGACGGCACCGCTCTTGTCCATGTTTGTGATTCCGGCGGTGTATCGATTGATGCGGCGAGTACCGTTCGGCGCGCCGCAAACGCGCCCCTCTTGGGCCTACTGGAAGCGCCGCGATGAAGCGGTTTGAACCCCCATTCTCAATGGCTGACCGGCCAGAAAAAAGCCGCCCGGAGGCGGCTTTTACTACGGCACAACGGCTCTACATCTCTAGCGAAATCTTCTTCGCGTCTACCACGCGCTTCCACTTGGCGACTTCGCGCTTGACGGTTTCGGTAAATTGTTCTGGCGTGCTGCCAATAACGAATGCGCCGTTGTCTTCAAATTTCTTGATGGTGTCCGGATCCTTGAGTACGGCCATCGAGGCATCGTAAATTTTCTTTGTGATGTCTTTGGGCATGTGGGCCGGGCCGACGAAACCGAACCAGGTATCGGCTTCGTAGCCTTTTAGTCCCAATTCCGCAAATGTTGGCACGTTCGGCAATTGTGGGATACGTCTTGGGAACGCGAGGCCGATAGGAATGAAATTACCCGCCTTGATCTGTGCGAGCGATGACGACAGGTTGTCCCACATGATCGGAACGTTGCCCGCAACCACATCGGTCACTGCCGGACCCGCGCCTTTGTAGGCAATGTGCTGTGCGTCAGTGCCCGTTTCGACTAGGAACAGTTCCATTGCAAGGTGGCCGACGCCACCTGCCCCGGAACTGGCATAGCTGAATTTGCCAGGGTTGGCTTTCAGAGCAGCGACGAGCGACGCATAGTCTTTGTACGCGAAATTCTTGTTGACCTCGATGATGCCGGGGACCGAGGCGAGGTTCGTAATGTGGGTGAACTGCGTCACGGGGTCCATCTTGTTATTTTTGTAGGCGACGATATTGGTTCCCATCGTGGACACCGAGCCCATGCCGATGGTGTAACCGTCGGCAGGTGCCTTGGCGATTTCGGCTGCGCCGATGGAGCCACCGGCCCCCGCACGGTTTTCGACGATCACGGGTTGACCGAGAATCGGCGTCATTTTTGCGGCCATGATACGGGCGACGATGTCGGTCGTTCCGCCCGGTGCAAACGGTACGATGATCCTGATCGGCTTCGATGGATAAGCCTGAGCGAAAGTGACGCTGGTAGCCATTACGGCGACGAGTGCGGTGACTGTTTTAGTAAATTGCATGGTGAGACTCCTCCAAAAAAGTTTCGTCGTGAGTGTAGGTCTAAAACGGCAAAACCAGTTCGGGGTTGACCCGAGCAAACTGGCTGCGGAAGTCATCCTGAATCCGCTTTAGGGCTTCTGGCGTATCTGCCTCAAAACGCAGCACGATCACGGGCGTCGTATTGGACGCTCGTGCAAGTCCAAAGCCGTCGACGTATTCCACCCGCATGCCGTCAATCGTTGCGATGCGCGTTGCGGTCGGGAATTGCGCGGCGTTTTTCAATTGCTCCATAAGCGTGAAGTGTTCGCCCTCGGCGCACTTCAAATTCAGCTCTGGCGTTGACGGGGCGTTTGGCAGGTCTTCAAGCACTTTGCTCGCGTCTGCCGATTTGGAAACGATCTCAAGCAGGCGTGCGCCGCAGTAAATCGCATCATCAAAGCCGTACCAGCGCTCCTTGAAAAAGATATGCCCGCTCATCTCGCCAGCGAGCGGTGCGCCGGTCTCCTTGAGCTTCGCCTTGACCAGCGAATGGCCGGTTTTCCACATCAGCGGAACCCCGCCGTGATCAACGATGTATTTGTCGAGCAGGCGCGTGCACTTCACGTCGTAAATGATTGTTGCGCCGGGGTTGCGCGACAGTACATCACCGGCAAACAGCATCATCTGCCGATCTGGAAAAATCACTTCGCCCGACTTGGTGACGATGCCCAGACGATCACCATCACCATCGAACGCGAGGCCGAGCTCGACGTCGGTTTCTTTGACGACTTTGATCAGGTCCTGCAGGTTTTCCAGCTTCGATGGATCAGGATGATGGTTCGGGAAATTGCCGTCGATTTCGCAAAACATTTCGACGACCTCGCAGCCCAGGGCGCGAAAGATTTTTGGGGCGAGAACACCGGCTGCACCATTGCCGCAATCCACCGCGATTTTCATGGGGCGCGAAAGTTTGGCATCGCCGACGATACGAGCGACGTAGGCGTCGTTGATGTCAGCGGTGGATTGTGTACCTGCTTTTCCGTGCTCTGCGGTTTTTACCTCACCCGATTCCGCCCTTGTCTTCAACGATAAAATCGTCTCGCCCCAAATCGCCTCTCCTGCTACGACCATCTTGATGCCGTTGTAGTCTGGTGGGTTGTGGCTTCCAGTTACGCTGACACACGAGCCAGTGCCCAGGTGGTGCCCTGCGAAGTAAGAAACCGGCGTGGGTGCCATACCGATATCAATCGCGTTGCATCCCGTGGAGGTAATGCCATCGCGCAGCGCCTGCGAAAGCTCCGGCCCGGAGAGCCGACCATCGCGGCCCACGGCGATGGACGATGCGCCTCGTTCCAGCGACAGGGTTCCGAGCGCTTGGCCAATGGCGTAAGCGATATCTGGTGTGAGCGTTTTGCCCACAATGCCGCGAATATCGTAAGCCTTGAAAATTTCTGAAGGGAGTTGCATGAATCGTTGAATGACTATTTGAAACTGGAGGCGTGTGCAGCCCGCTATTTTGCCGCTAATGCGGAATCGAAGAATTCACACAGTCGTTCGGGTAACCAATCCAGCTTGCCGGGGAACGAGCCGGTGACGAAACCGACATGTCCGCCATCGGTGGGTTGTTCCAGCGTGACGTTGTCGGACACTTCGGCCGCATTGGGAAAGAGAGACCCCGGAACGAAAGGATCGTTCATCGCATTGAGCAGCAAGAACGGGATACGAATTTTTGCGATGAAACCGCGCGATGAAGCGCGGTAGTAGTAGTCCCAACTGCTGGTGTAGCCGTGCATTGGCGCGGTGTAGTGTTCGTCGAATTGCGGGAAGTTCTCTGGTTTTGCGAGGAAGCCCTTTTCGCGCAGATGTGGATGTTTTTCCATGCGTGCGGCGTAGCTAGCACCCATCGCATTCATGAAATAGCGATTAAAAATCCAGTTCTTGAAATGCAGAATGGCTTCGGCAGAAATGCCAAGATCCAGCGGGTTCGATACCGATGCTGCGGCGCTGACAATTTCTTTTGCACTTTCGCCCTGCTCGCCGCACCACTTGGTCAGTGCGTTGCCACCGAGTGAGACGCCGACTGCGAAAACCGTTCGCGCCGGGAACCGTAAGCGCATCTCGCGCAACACAATGTCGCAATGTTCGCTGTCACCGGAATGATATGAACGGGGCAGGCGGTTGGGTTCGCCGGAGCAGCCGCGAAAGTGAGCCACCATGCCAGTCCAGCCACGTTTGTTGGCTGAGGCCATCGTGGTGCGGCAATACTGCGAGTCGCTGGAGCCTTCGAGGCCATGAAAAAATACCAGCAGCGGCGCTGTGTTGGAGCTCGCCATGTTTGCGTTGGCCGTGTCGGCCCAGTCGAGATCGATGAAGTCGCCGTCAGCTAGCTCAAGCCGTTCGCGGCGATACGCAATCTTCGGTCGCGGTAGCCACTGTGCGTAGATACTTTGCAGGTGGCCCGTGGGCAGCCACCCGGGGCGTTGGTAAGTTGAAGCGATACGGGGCATAGCAGGATCGAAAGTGATTGCGTGAGTTTATCGGGGTATGCTTGCGTGATGGACGCAAGCATCATTCCCTCTTGGTCAACACTCAGTGTTTTTTTCGGTGCAAGCCTGTTGCTAGCCATCATTCCCGGGCCGGTTGTGCTCTACGTCGTGGCACGCAGCCTCACGCAGGGCAAGCGCGCTGGTTTGATGTCCGTGGCTGGGGCTTCTACCGGAA
This sequence comes from Burkholderiales bacterium, assembly GCA_025354165.1. GTDB lineage: Bacteria > Pseudomonadota > Gammaproteobacteria > Burkholderiales > Casimicrobiaceae > Casimicrobium. The sequence goes on from JANXNI010000088.1 coordinate 65,524, forward strand.
CGCTGGTCAATGCCTTTGTCACGTCATTTGGGCTGGCAGCGCTGTTTGCGACGTCTGCGATTTTGTATTCGGTGTTCAAGTACGTCGGAGCTGCCTATTTGATTTACCTCGGCATCAAGACGCTGCGTGCGACAGTCGACGATAGCGCTGGCGTCGCAGTGGATCAGGCGCTGCAGGTGAAGGGGACGCAATCCGTGCCGTCGTGGCCGCTGTTTCGCGATGGCTTTGTGGTGGCGCTGTTCAATCCGAAAACAATTATTTTCTTTTCGGCGTTCCTACCGCAATTCATGACGCAGCACGGGCAGGGCAGCGCCGCGATGGCTCAGGCTATGTTTCTGAGCGCGCTCTTTGTGCTGATTGCGTCGACCAGTGATGCGGTCTATGCGATCGCCGCCGGTGCCATCGCCCCGTGGCTTGCAAAGCATCGCGGCGCTGGAACAACCGGTCGTACTGTTGCCGGTTGCTCGTTTATCGGGCTCGGGATTTTCGCGGCGCTTTCGGGACGAAAAACTTAACGTTGCACTACTCGGATTCAATGTGGGAGCGGTTTTACCGCGACTACCACCGGTAACGGGTAATCGCGGTAAAACGCTCCCACAGTGCCATAAGTGCGTTGCGGCTACTCTGGTTGCGCCAATCGCCGCTTTTGCACATCCGCCGCCAACTGTCGCAACACGCCTTCGGTCGCCGTCCAGTCGATGCAGGCATCAGTGATCGATACGCCGTAAGCAAGCTCTTTTCCGGGTGTCAAATCTTGCCGACCGGCATTCAAATGTGATTCGATCATCACGCCGAAGATGCGCTCATCACCCGCTGCCATTTGTCGGCCAACGTCGGCGGAAACCTCGATCTGCTTGTCATGCTGCTTGCTCGAATTGGCATGCGAGAAATCGACCATGATGCGCTGCGGCAAACCGGCTTTGGCAAGTTCGCTGCCTGAGGCTTCTACGCTCGCCGCGTCGTAATTGGGTGCTTTGCCACCGCGAAGGATGACGTGGCAGTCCTCGTTGCCGTTAGTTGAAATGATGGCGCTATGGCCGCCCTTGGTGACCGAGAGGAAAAAGTGCGGCGCAGCGGCGGCCTTGATCGCGTCGACGGCGATTTTGATGTTGCCGTCGGTGCCGTTTTTGAAGCCCATCGGACAGCTCATTCCGGAGGCCAACTGGCGATGCACCTGGCTCTCCGTCGTGCGCGCGCCAATCGCGCCCCATGAGATGAGATCGGCGTAATACTGCGGCGTTAGCGTGTCGAGGAATTCGGTTGCGGCGGGGACGCCCAGCTCGTTGATGTCGAGCAACAGCTCGCGCGCCAGACGCAGGCCGTCGTTGATCTTGAAGCTGCCGTCGAGGAACGGGTCGTTAATCAGGCCCTTCCAGCCCACGGTCGTGCGTGGTTTTTCGAAGTAGACGCGCATGACAACGATGAGATCGTGCGCCAACTCATCGCGCAGTACTTTGAGCTTTTTGGTGTATTCCAGCGCCGCTTTTTTGTCATGCATTGAGCACGGGCCCACAATGACCACGAGACGATCATCCGCGCCGTGCAGGACTTTGTGAATGTCACGGCGCGTGTCAAACACCAGTTGCTCGACCGCTTCGTTCGGCTTGAACTCGCGCAGCAAATGCGAGGGCGGAGCGAGCTCGAAAATGTCCTTGATGCGGACGTCGTCGACTTGGCGATTGAGCAGGGCGGGCGTAGCGGGCATGATCATTCCTTGTTGCAATGCAATGATTTTACGTCAAGCAAGGAAATTGCTCAAAACATAACATATGCGAGCATCATTAGATTTAAATGTCGAATAAATATGATTTATAGCAATTTAATAACCGTGCAAAAGTAGGAATAAGATTCAGCTTTTCCCTGTCAGATATATTGCAAAGGGGCTACATGGCAGTTTAATAAATAGTCGGTTTCATAAGAAAATGGGCGATAGCCCCAATAAAATGGTCATTTGACGAAAAAGCTGTAGCGCACGCACATGAAAAAAAGCCCGCCATAAAGGCGGGCCTGAGATTTTGCGCGAAGCGCAGGGAGGAACTGCGCTCGCACTCGCCAGCCACGCGAGAGGTGACGGCGTTTGCCAACGGCGCAACCCGTCGCAGGGCGCGATGGGGTCACGGCACATTAGCGACGCAGCGACTCGGGGGAGCAAGCGCTGCATCAATACCGCGTCAGTCGAGGTTGAACGCGGTGTCATAAGTAGAGACGAATTCTGCGCGCACAAAGTGACAGGGTGCAGCAAACTATCCGTAAAACGTTAGAACGTGAGTCCGGTGAGCGCCGCTGGAATCTCCGGGCGGGCTATAGGCGTTACTTTCGATAGAAACGCAGCGAGCGCCGCATTGATGTCAGCCTTGTCGCGTGCCACTTGCAGTTGCGTCACGTAGGTTCCGACCTGCCGCAGTCGGTGATCTTCGGGAAGCTCTTTCGGAATGGCGTCAATCGCTTCTTTAACGAGGCTAGCCGCGCTGCTGTCGCCGGCCAGGGTACAAACGACGGCCGCGCGCAACTTGTACGACGCGAGCACATAGCCGCGATTTTGTGCGCCCCATATGGAAACGGCCGCGAGGGCAGATTTGCAGGCATCCGTGTTCTCGCCGCGTGCGCTTTGCAGCATCGATTGCAGAATGAATCGGCGAGAGCCTTCGGACGGTCCGAATTTGCTGGAATCGGCGGACGGCAGCGTTTCGGCAACGATATCCGTTGCCGTGCCATTGATTTTTCCGTACGTCAATTCGACTAGCGCAACGCGTTGCCGGAATCGCAGCTTCTGATCGGGCGTGGCGCTCGCCGCGTCAAGCGCCGCAAAGCTATCTGCGAGTCGTTTGGCCTCGGTTAACGTGGCTGTTTTGTCCAGCATCAGATAGCGGGTTCGAACTTCAAGTGGATCCAGCTCGCCGAATAAAACGGCGGCAACATCAGCCGTCGGTGCTGCGCGAAGGCGCGCGAGCCGCTCATCATAGGTCGCCAGTGCGCGCTCGGGCTGCCCGAACCGGTTGTAGAAATATCCGAGATCACGCAGCGCATCGAGGCTGTTTGCATTAAATTTTCCTGCGAGCTCATCCCACTGCCGAATTGAATCGCGCAGAAGCGCCTCGACGCCGGTTGGATCCCCCGCCTGAACCTGCTCGAAGGCGCCGTTCGTCAACGCGTTCAGCGCAACGCGTTTTGCATGCGGCGGCGGATTTTCCAGAATCGGGCGCAGCTTGCGATGCAACGCCAGCGCCTCAGCCCGCCGCCCTTCGCGGCTGAGCATGAGCGCCCGATCAACCTCCGCCTCGGCGACCAGCCACTGCTCCAGCGGTTCACCGCGAACTAGCGTCAAATACTTGTCGAACTCGGCGTTACTCTCGGCAAAGCGCCGAAGCTCCGCCAGCATATTGGCGCGCAGCAATATGGCCTCACGCCACCAGGTTTGCAGCGACGGTGGCGGACCCTTGCCGATGGCTTGTTCGAGCAAAGGCAACGCAGCGGCGGTTTGATCAATCCAGTACATGATGTCAGCGAGCAGAAACCTCGCGCGGCGGGTCGATTCAGCCTGATCGCCGTACAGTTTCTCGCTGAGGAGTACTGAGCGCTGGGCCACCGGGAGCGCTTCCTTGAACCGCGACAGACGGCGCAGCGTGGTCGCCACATGCACGCCGACCTGTTGCTCAACACTCGGGTCATCGGCAAATTTGCTGGCCAGGTCCTTCTGCGCCTGTTCAATCAGCGTCAGCACGGTCGGCCAGTGGCCGCCATGCGTGTCCGGATCCGCACTGCGCAGCAATTCCACAAGGTAGTCCGCCGTCTTGACTGCGCGTGCTGCCTCAATCCGTGCTCGCTCGTATTGCCACAGCGAAAATGCAAGGCCTGCCGCCAGCGCGAGAAATAGCGACGCCGTGAGACTCACCGGCAACCAGTTGCGTCGCAACCACAACCGGGTGCGATAGCTGCGATCTTCGCGTCGCGCCGAGATCGGGCGGTGTGCCATCCAACGAGTGAGGTCAGCTACAAAGGCCTCCATCGTGCGGTAGCGGTCCACGGGGTCGATCCGGATAGCGCGGGCGATGATGGCATCGACGTCACCCTCCAGTCGCTCGACGTTGCTCGGGGCGGGGATATTGTCCTTGACGGTAGCGTGGTCGTGGTGCGCAGCGGCATACGACAAGCGCTGCGGTGTCACGTGCAGCACAGCATATTCCAGCGCCGCGCGGCCCGACTTTTCCGGAAGGTGCGCGCGGCGACCGCAGAGCAAGTGATAGGCGAGGCTACCAAGCGAGTAGATGTCACTCGCCACGCCCGTTGCCTCACCGCTGATTTGCTCGGGTGCCGCGTATTCCACGGTCAGGCCGCGACCGCCCATCTTGGTCGCCTCGGAGGTCGTGGCCTCGTCATGGTTACTGTCGTCGAGCAAACCAGCGACGCCGAAGTCCAGCAGCTTGACATGACCGCCAGGTGTCACCAGCACGTTGGACGGTTTCAGATCGCGATGTACGACCAGCTGCGAATGCGCATACGACACGGCTTCGCCAATTTCGCGGATCAGTTCGATGCGTGCTTCGACCGTGCTTGCGTGCTCGGCGACGTAATTCAGGAGCGGTTGACCGTCGACGTATTCGAGCACCAAAAACGGTTGCCCGAACAACCGCCCTGCGTCGATGAGACGCGCGATGCCGGGGTGATTGAGCCGTGCCAGTAGCGCCCGCTCTTGCGCAAAGCGCGCCTCGAAGCGTTCGTTGTCACCATCGGTGCGCAAGAACTTGACGGCCGCTTTGGCCTGATACAACCCGTCGGCGCGGGTGGCGAGCCAGACCTCGCCCATGCCTCCGACGCCGACGACCTCCTGCAAACGCCAGGCACCGCACAGCTCGCCCTCGTGTCGACGATCCTGGGCACGCGATCGCTCGGCCCGCAGCGCCCGCTGGAGCAGGTGATCAAAGCCGCGCTCCCTGCCGTCACCTAACACCGGCGCGAGGTGCGTGGTGAGCCCTGACGTGGTGTTGCTAACCGCGCTTGCCGGGGTGTGGCGCACGAAGCTGGTGGCCAGCGTTTGCGCGTGGGCGCGGCCGAGGAGCTTTCTGACTTCTTGCGCTACACGTGGATCGCGCTCATGCAAAGATCGGACAAAGGCGGGTCGGGCGATTTCGTCACACTCCAGCGCCTCATCGAATGCTGCATTGACCGCTTTCCAGAACGTCGCATCAAAGGCTGGATCGGCAAGCTTTGGGCCGTTGGGTGAGCTGGGCGGATCGGCTGGTGTCATCGCCTTGAGACAGACGAGATTGATCGAAATTGTGCGTCAGGTGTCGGCGTCAGGGGAATCTGATTCAAGCGGGCGAAACGTCCAGCCACTCGGCTAACAGCGCGCGCGCTTTGGTGATTTCGCGGTTCACGGTTCGCGTGGAAATTTCGCGCGCTTCGGCGGTCTCGACAATCGTCATACCGCAAAAAAAATGCAGCTCGGCGGTGTGATACATCCCTTCGTCCACGGCCTTGAGCCGCTCCAGTGCACGATCCAGTGCAATGACATCGACCGCCGACATCAGGGCGTCAGCAGATGATTCTGCATGTGACATGGTCAACAAAGTCGCGCCGCCGCCGCGCTTTTCGGCATCGCGCGCGCGCACAAAATCGATCACGATCGAGCGCAGCACTTTGCCAACATAGGCGAAGAATTGAACGCGGGTATTGCCCTGCAAACCCTCGCGCTCGGCCATGCGCATGAAGCCCTCGTGCACCAGCGCCGTCGCGTTGAGTCCCGTGACGCCGCCGACCTGAGCGAGACGCGACCGTGCCACCCGCTTGATTTCGGGATACAGTTCCGCATAGAGCGAGCTCATGGCGTCGGCGTCGCCACTGGCCGCGCGCTCGAACAAATCTTGGGTGACTTTTGGCATGGTATTTTGAGAGATTACGTCTTTTTATCTTTTTGCTGCGCTGGACGTAAGCAATTTTTCCACGCATTATGTTGTCGGCATGAATTTATTGCCACGCAGCGACAAATTCTCTGAAAGCGACGGGGTGATTCACATGACACGACAGGTTTTGCGCAACGCGCGCGTCTTCGACAGCGTGACGGGCGTCGTTCAACCCTCGGGCACGATCGTCATCGTTGACGGACGCATTACCTCCGTGACGATTGGCGAAAGCTTGACCGACCTCGCCGAGAGCATCGACATCAAGGGGCGCATCGTACTGCCCGGCCTGATCGATTGCCACGTTCACGTGATGGCCGTGCATCACGACGTCTGGCAGCTCTCGATGCAGCCGCCGTCGCTCATCACCGCGCAGGCAAAGCATGTGATGGAGGGCATGTTGATGCGCGGCTTCACCACCGTGCGTGATGCAGCAGGCGCGGACTACGGCGTGCAGCTTGCTGTCGAGCGCGGTTATTTGCGCGGGCCACGGCTTTTTATCGCGGGTCGCCCGTTGTCGCAAACCGGCGGACATGCTGACATTCGTCCGCGTGGTGTGCAGGAATTTATCTGTACCTGCGCCGGACTGGGCCTGTTTCCCGCGCTGGCCGATGGCGTGCCCGAGATGCGCCGTGCGGTACGCGAGCAATTGCGGCACGGTGCGAATCAGATCAAGATCATGGCGGGCGGCGGCGTAGCGAGTCCGACCGATCCGATTGATGGCACACAGTATTCGCTGGAAGAAATCACTGCGGCGTGTGAAGAAGCCACCGCCGCCAATACCTACGTGATGGCGCACGCCTATTCGCCACGCGCCATCACGCGCGCCGTGCAGTGCGGTGTGCGCTCGATTGAGCATGGCAATTTGCTGGACGAAGCCACGGCAAAAGTGATGAAATCGGAGGGCGCGTTTCTGGTGCCGACGCTTGCGACCTATGCGGTATTAGCGGAAGAAGGAAAACGCCTCGCCTGGAGCGATGAAATGCTTGGCAAGCTGGATCGGGTGAAAGATGCCGGGACACGTGCCATCGCGATTGCAAAAGCGATGGGAATTCCCATTGCGTTTGGCACCGATTTGCTGGGTGCGATGCATCCGCAACAGGCGATTGAATGGCGCTTGCGCTCGACGGTGCAGACGCCCGTTGAAATTTTGCAAAGCGCGACCAGTGTGGCGGCAAAACTCCTAAATCAGGAAGGAAAACTCGGCGTAATTGCAGCCGGTTCGCATGCTGACTTGGTCGTCGTCGACGGCGATCCGACGCTGGATATTTTGCTGATGGGCGATCCGGAAAAAAACTTTGTTGGCATCATGAAAGCCGGCGTTTGGGAGAAGGCGATTCATGCTCGAGTGACTGCATAAAAACTATCAGCTTTTTCTGTAAAGCCCCATTTTGTCTAGAGCAAGCGTCGTTATTGCCGAAAGTTGACTTTTGAGGAAACTGTGTTTAAGCCCATGCCAACGGGGGTTTCGTCAAAAAGCTATATAAAGTTTCACACCGGACATGATTGCCCGCTTGCAGAACTACTTTATGAAACCATAGCCCGCCGCGATGAGCGGCAGCGACAGTAAGAGTGGTGCCCACAGCGGCGATACCGGAAACGAGGTGACCCCGACGATGGACGATGCCAACATGTAATACCCGATCAATCTCAACGCCCTCAAGTCGCCCTGCTCAACCGCGTGAAGCGCGAGGTGTCCGGCGAGCATGATCATAGGGCCGCATATTAAAAACCAGAACGCGGTACGGCGAATTTCGGGCAACATAAATTGCCCCGAAAATCCTGCCAGTAACGCCTCGGTGAGCGGTTCCCGGAATCGCAGGATCCCGAAAATGATGTGGGCGCCGCCCAGTGCGAATACCGCCCATGCGACTGTTTTTGCCATTGTTATTGAGTCCATAAATGAGTAGGTTGAATTACAGTCTGCCCGCGCTGATCGCATTCAAAATCAGTCGCTGTACACCCCATCGGTGAAACGGGATTACGAAGAACAAATAGAGTTTTCCGAATCGGTTGTGGACGGTGCAGATCGTGGATACCGTGACTGTGGTTACATCGTGCTTTTGCGCCCTTAACACTGAGACTCTAAAGTTCAGATGCACCTCATCGCGACCCGCAACAAGCTCGGTTGCAGTCAGCGCAAAAATTGGCCAAACTCCGATGGCGTCGCCGACGGCATAGTGGCGTTTGAATGTGGGACGCAAAATTTCGCTCGCATCAGGAGCATCAAGCCCACACCACGTTGCGATGCAATTTCGCGTCATTAGCGCAAGCTTCATCCACATCGGATGGTGCGCGAAGACAGCTGAGAAGATATCGGTAACGCTCAACTGCGATTGCCTCAACGGCACGCAGTAGGCATCGCGAAAGTACGCCGCCTGGACAACCTTGCGATCAATCACGCTGGCGCTCAGCACGTCACACGCGACGACCGTCACTTCGCGAAACGGCACGATACGCATCAGTCGCTGCTGGCGGGGGCGAGCGTCACGGTGGTGCCTGTGTTTGCGGCTGAGCGCCGCGTAAAAACAGCCGCAGCATTTCCTCGTTCATCGCGTTGAGCGAGGCCCCCGGCGTTTGAAGCCAGCGAACCAGCACCGCAAGACGCAGTAACCGCAGGTACTCCGCTAGATGTGCCGCCGCAATCGTCGACGTGATTTCGCCCGTAGCCTGCCCGACGGCAAGCAATTCAGCGATGAATATTTCCCCCGCCCCCGGTGTTGCCGAGGGTAGCGACGACGACTGTTCTGCCAGTTTGTAGCGCAGGTAAGGCGTCACGTAGCGCCGCATTTTTTCGATGTATTGCGCCTCTATTTGAAACCGAAGCGAGAGCCGTTCTGCGCAGGTTTTCCTGGCGATCACAGTCTCATTGATCTTCTTCGCCTGCTCGCGCCGATCACTGTCAAATTTATGCCCGATCAGCGACTCTTTTAACGGGAAATACTTGTAAAGCGTACCTTTGGCCACGTCGGCCGCAAGCGCAATGGATTCCATCGACACCGCATCAAACCCGTACGCCTCGAACATCGCCCAAGCGGTAGCGCCGATGTGGCTTAAGGTCGCATGTGACTTGCGCGCCCGCAGTCCGCTTTTCATGACATCTGCAACGGGCGTTTGTGTTGTCGGGGTAGCGCGGGTCATATTAATCGAAATAATAGACGATGTACATAATTATACGACGTATAGAAATTGTCGCTTTGTGGTATCGATGTACTTCCTTGACGTAAAGAAAAAAAGCACCCGAAGGTGCTTTTTCAACGGAACTTCGAACCCGCTTACGAACCCGCACCCGATACCTTGGCGAAGCGCGCCTCCGGACGATCATCAGAACGATGGATTGTTGTCACTTCTTTCTTCATCGCCCACGGACGAATCTGGTGATGCAGAGTCACGTAATACGACTCTTCCTTGGTGCGCTCCAGCGCGCGACGGATCAGTGCGTTGCGCTTGACTTCGTCGGGCTCAATTTTGAGCTGATCGATGATTGCGTCAAGGCGCGTATCGCTGACGCGTCCGAGGTTGAAATTGCCGTCGGCTCCGGTCGTTTTGGTACGGACGAGCGATTGCAGCGAGTACAGCGAATCGTACGTGGCAACGCCCCAACCGAGCATATAAACGCTGGTATCAAAGTTCTGAATCTTCGCGATGTAGGGAGCGAAATTCATTGAATTCAACTTCGGTTTCATGCCGATTTTGGCCCACATGGCGACCACCGCCTGACAGACTTTTTCATCATTGACGTAGCGATTATTCGGGCAATCGAGTGTGAGCTCAAAACCGTTGGGATAGCCCGCTTCCACAAGCAATTTCTTCGCTTTGACCGGGTTGTATTCGGCCTTGTCGATGTCGGTGCTGTAGCCGTTGACTCCGGGTGCCACCATCATGCCAGCGGGCACCGAGAGCCCGCGCATGATGGCGCGCTTGATGCCTTCGCGATCTACGGCGAGTGAGAGCGCTTCACGCACGCGCTTGTCCTTGAACGGATTTTTGCCCTTGACGTTGGTGTACTTTGCCTCGTCGCTGAACTGATCCATGCCGAGGAAAATGGTGCGCACTTCAATGCCTTCCATCACGCGCAGCTTGGGATCCTTTTTTAAACGCTCAACGTCTTGCGGTGGTACTTCGGTGACGAGATCCACGTCACCCGCGATGAGCGCGGAAATGCGCGTGGCATCGGCTTTGATCGGCAGGTACTGATAGCCCGTTACGTTGCCGTCCTTTTTCCCCCACCAGTTGGCGTTGTCGGTGAATTCAATTTTTTGTTCAGGCGCCCAGCTCTTCCACATGTACGGGCCGGTGCCCATCGCGTTGCGCGAGGCGTAAGTGTCTTCCTTCGCCTTGTAATCCTGAATATTGTTCGCCTTGTTTTTCTCCGCCCACGCCTTGCTCATGATGCGGAAATCGATGATGTTCCGAAGCAGAATCGGGTTCGGCGCAGGCATGATGAAATCGACCGTGTAGTCGTCGATCTTTTTTACGTCCGAAATGCCCGCGATATAGATCTGCATCGTGCCTTGTGGCTGCTTGATGCGGTTAAAACTAAACACCACGTCGTCAGCGGTGAACGGCGTGCCATCGTGAAATTTCACGCCTTTGCGGAGATCGAATCGCACCTGCGTCGGCGAGATGTAAGTCCATTTGGTGGCAAGCGCCGGCTCGACTTCATATTTCACGTTGTAGCGCGTCAAACCCTCGTAGACATGCATCAAAATCGCGTTCGTGGTCGCGTGATTCTGCGAGTGTGGATCGGCGGTCAAAATGTCGTTTTGAGCCGCGCCGCGAAGCATTGCAGCGTGGCTCGCAGCAACCGTGAGACCGAGCGCAGCGACGAGCGCCACACGTTTCATACTCAACATCGAACCCATCATAATTTCCCCTTGTTAGCTGTTCAAGTCATCTACTCTAAATTATGGCAACGCTCGCGGCCTGTATAAGGGGGTTATCCCGGAACCTTGGCGCCGAAAGCGGCTACACTCTTCCGGGTCAATAGAAAAGGGGAGGTGTCCGATGCAGATCGGCATCATCAAGGAAACGGCAGCGGGGGAAACACGCGTGGCCGCCACACCGGAAACGGTAAAAAAAATTGCTGCGATTCCGGGCATCACCATCGTCATGGAATCGGGCGCGGGTAACGCGTCTAGCCTGATCGACGAAGCCTATGCGGCAGCGGGCGCGACGATCAATGCCAGTGCTCAGGAAGTGCTCGCCAGCAGCGACATCGTGCTCAAAGTTCGCGGCCCTAACGCCGCCGAATTGACTGCGGTCAAGAATGGCGCAAATATTATTGGGCTCCTGAATCCGTTCAATGCGGAAGGCATCGCGGCGCTCAAAGCGCACGGCGTCAACGGCTTCTCGATGGACAAAGCGCCCCGCACAACGCGCGCACAGAGCATGGATGTGCTGTCTTCGCAGGCGAACATCGCGGGCTACAAATCCGTGATCCTCGCCGCCAATCACTATCCCAAATTTTTCCCGATGCTCATGACGGCGGCAGGTACGGTAAAGGCTGCGCGCGTTGTGATTCTTGGCGTTGGTGTTGCGGGCTTGCAGGCTATCGCCACGGCCAAACGTTTGGGCGCAGTCATCGAGGCGTCAGACGTTCGTCCTTCGGTGAAAGAGCAGGTCGAATCGCTCGGCGCGAAATTCATCGATGTGCCGTATGAGACGGATGAAGAGCGTGAAGCGGCGGTTGGCGTTGGCGGTTACGCCAAGCCGATGCCTGAGAGCTGGATGACTCGGCAACGCGCTGAAGTAGCGAAGCGCGTTGCTATGGCGGACATCGTGATCACCACGGCATTGATTCCCGGTCGTCCCGCCCCGGTGCTTGTCACCGAAGACATGGTGAAAGCCATGAAGCCAGGCTCGGTCATCATCGATCTCGCGGCGGAGCAGGGCGGCAATTGCCCGCTTACGGTGAAGGATGAAGTGGTCGTCAAGCACGGCGTGACGCTGGTGGGTCATACCAATCTTGCAGCGCTGTTGCCACAAGATGCCAGCGCGCTTTACTCGCGCAACTTGCTGGATTTTCTGAAGCTGCTGATTGATTTCAAAACGGGCGCATTCAAGATTGATCTTGAGGATGACATCGTTGCTGCAACGCTGGTAACTGGAGACAAAAAATGAGCGGCGTAGACCATATTGTCATCAACCTGATTATTTTCGTTTTGGCGATTTACGTCGGTTACCACGTCGTATGGAACGTGACGCCTGCGCTGCATACGCCGCTCATGGCTGTAACTAATGCAATCTCGGCCATCATCATCGTCGGTGCGATGCTCGCTGCCGCGCTGACTGAAACGACGCTTGGCAAAACGATGGGTGTGCTCGCCGTGGCGCTGGCCGCAGTGAACGTATTTGGCGGCTTTCTAGTGACCAAACGCATGCTCGAAATGTTCAAGAAGAAAGAGAAAAAAGTTACGACGACGGAGGTCGCTAAATGAGCATGAACCTCGTCGTTCTTCTCTACCTCGTCGCGTCGATTTTCTTTATTCAGGCGCTGAAGGGGCTGTCGCATCCGACGACGTCGATCAAGGGAAACCGCTTTGGCATGGTCGGAATGGCGATTGCCGCCGTGACCACATGCGCGCTCATCTACAACCTCGCTGGTAATTCAGCGGGCGGCCTCGTCTATGTATTAGCCGGGTTAGTAATCGGTGGTGGCATTGGCGCAGTCATGGCCAAGCGCGTTGAAATGACCAAGATGCCGGAGCTGGTGGCTTTCATGCACAGCATGATTGGTCTGGCTGCGGTATTCATTGCAGTCGCGGCGGTGGCGGAGCCGTACGCGTTTGGCATTACACAAAAAGGCGCGCTGATCCCCGGCGGTAACCGCATTGAACTTGCCCTCGGCGCGTTCATCGGTGCAATCACTTTTACGGGTTCGGTGATCGCGTTTGGGAAGCTTTCGGGTAAGTACAAATTCCGTCTATTTCAGGGCGCACCCGTCACGTTTAAATGGCAACATCCGCTCAACGCTGTGCTCGGTCTGGCTGTGTTGTTCTTCATCTACAGTTTTTGGAGCACAGAGTCATTCAGCGCGTTCATGGTCATCATCGCGCTTGGATTTCTGCTCGGCGTGCTGATCATCATCCCGATTGGCGGAGCGGACATGCCGGTTGTGGTCTCGATGCTGAACAGCTACTCGGGTTGGGCGGCGGCGGGCATTGGTTTCTCCCTTAACAATCCGATGCTGATCATTGCCGGATCGCTCGTGGGTTCGTCCGGTGCGATCCTGTCGTACATCATGTGTAAAGCCATGAATCGCTCGTTCATTAGCGTGATTCTTGGTGGTTTCGGAGGTGATGCGGGTGCGGTCACAGGCTCGAAAGAAGCGCGTCCGGTCAAAAGCGGCAGCGCAGATGATGCAGCGTTCATGTTGTCGAATGCGGACAGCGTGGTGATCGTTCCTGGCTACGGCCTGGCGGTTGCCCGCGCGCAGCACGCGACGAAAGAACTCGCACAGAAACTTATCGCAAAAGGCATCAGCGTGAAGTACGCGATTCACCCCGTCGCTGGCCGTATGCCGGGTCACATGAACGTGCTGCTGGCTGAAGCAGAAGTTCCCTACGATCAGGTGTTTGAGATGGAGGACATCAACTCCGATTTCGCACAAACCGACGTCGTGCTGGTGCTCGGTGCCAACGACGTGGTGAACCCGCTGGCGCTACAGAAAGGCAGCCCGATCTACGGCATGCCAATTCTTGAGGCGTACAAAGCGCGCACGGTGATCGTCAACAAACGCTCGATGGCTGCGGGTTATGCCGGCCTCGACAACGAACTCTTTTACATGGACAAAACCATGATGGTGTTCGGCGATGCCAAGGGTGTGGTTGAGGCGATGCTCAAGGCGGTTGAGTAGACCGAACCACACTGTAGGCGCGGCTCTGCCGCGACAGAGCCGCTCCTATATTCACAAACTTAGTTTCATTTGCCGCTCCGCCATAACCTTCTAGCCCTCGCCATCGCAACGATCTGGGGCTTGACGTTCGTCTCGATCAAGATTGCGCTGCAAACGATGCCACCATTTGCGCTGTCGGGCTGGCGCTTTTTTATGGCGGCGGTGCCGTTGATATTTTTTGTGGGCAAACCGCAGGTGGCGTGGCGCTGGCTGTTCATCTATGCGATCTTCATCGCGATCGGCCAATTCGTGATTTTGTTCATCGCGCTGAATCTTGGCATGCCTGCGGGACTGTTGTCGCTCATCGTGCAGACGCAGGTGTTCTTCACGATTGGTCTCGCCGTAGCGTTTTTCGGTGAGTCCGTGCAACGCTGGCATATTGCCGGGGCGTTGATTGCAGCAGTTGGCCTGATCGTGATTGGTGTGACCAAGTTACAGGGCGGCCTCGGCCTCGCGTTCATGCTGGTGCTGGTCGGCGCTTTCTTCTGGGGCGCGGGCAACACCGTGGCCAAGCACGTCGCCCGTGTGGCCGAAGGCGGTCGAGTGAACGCGATGAATTTCGTCGCGTGGACGAGTTTCGCTGCGGTTCCGCCGCTGATCCTGATTTCGCTGACGATGGAAGGCGCTGATGCGCTTATCCGCCCGCTGATCGCGCAGAGCTGGAGCCTGTGGGGACACCTCGCCGTGCTCGCGTATGCGGCACAGGTGTTTGGCTACGGGCTCTGGTCAAATTTGTTGACACGTTATCCCGCCTCCGCGGTATCACCGTTTGCGCTTTGGGTGCCGGTGGCGGGAATGTCGGCCACCGCGTGGGCGTTCGGTGAATCACTCACCGGCGTCCAGGTCGTGGGCGCGATCATCGTGCTTGCAGGGCTGGCGGTTGCCGTGCTGGGGCCTGTTTTCAGGCAAAAATTCGCGTGAGTGACTCGACTTTTAGCGATTTGAGGCGCTAGCCCTCATGTAGTGGCGCTTACGTCGAAAAGCTGATGCCGCAGACGGAGGCGTCTTTTGTGTGCACTTCGTCGCCGGTTTCGACCTGGATGGTTGCGTGTTCGATGTCGTATTTTTCGCTCAGCTCGTCGCAGATATTGGCCAGCCACGCGTCGCCCGGATGTCCGTTCGGACAAACTACGTGGGCGGTCAGCGCCACCGTTTCGGTCGATAGCGCCCAGATGTGCAGATCGTGCAAATCCTTCACATGCGAGTCCGAAGCAAGGTAGTGCGCCACTGCATCGACGTCGACGTGCGGCGGAACGCCATCGAGCGACAGGCGCACTGAATCGACTAGCAGCCGCCACGACCCCACAGCAATCACGGCTGCGATGATCAGACTCGTGAGCGGATCGAGCCACAGCCAGCCCGTCCAGGCCATCGCCAGTGCGCTGACAACGACGCCGAGCGAGACCGCTGCGTCCGCCACCATGTGTAGATAGGCGCCGCGAACGTTGATGTCGGTTTTGCTGCCACGCATGAAGAGCCATGCGGTGAATCCATTGATCAGAATGCCAATCGTCGCGACCCAGACCACCGGCCCGGTCATGATTGGCGACGGATTAGCAAAGCGCGTCATCGATTCCCAGACGATCACGCCGAGAGCGGCGAACAGGAGCATCGCGTTGGCCATCGCAGCAAGGATTGAGCTGCGGCCCAGTCCGTAAGAATGCCGCGACGAGGGCTCGCGCCGCGACAGCCACACAGCGGCCCACGCCAGCAGCAGCCCCAGTACGTCGGAAAAATTGTGCCCCGCGTCTGCAATGAGCGATAGTGAGTTAAGCCAGAAGCCTGCTGCGGCCTCAATCGCCGCATAGGTCACATTGAGCGCGATGCCAATGGCAAACACCCGGTCGTAGTTCATTGGGCCGTGAGAATGTCCTCCGGGGCCATGCGCATGCACTCCATGCCCGCCGTGGTCCGCGTCGCGCGCGTGATCATGCTCATGGTCGTGATCGTGGTCGTGCTGATGATGATTGGAGTGGTCTTTCATACTTCGTGCTCAGTCCGCGCCAATCAGCACTTTGACGTGCTCACCGACACTGCGTGCCAACGCGCCCAGCGCGTAACCGCCTTCGAGTGTCGACACGATGCGGCCTTTCGAGTAAAGGTTGGCGACAGCAACCAACTGCTGCGTCAGCCAACGATAGTCCGCCTCCACCCAACCCAGCGAGGCAAGGTCGTCGTCACGATGCGCATCAAATCCTGCGGAAATCACGATTAGCTCCGGCTTGAACGCGTTCAGCGCCGGTAGCCAGTCGTTAGTGACGGCATCGCGCATAGCGTCGCCTTTCGAGTAAGCCGCCAATGGCACATTGACCGTGTTGGCGGACATGGGTTGGTCACCCGTACCCGGATAAAGATGGTGCTGGAACGTCGACACCATGAGCACGCGCCCGGCGTTGCATGCCTCCACCAGAATGTCTTCAGAACCATTGCCGTGATGCACGTCAAAATCAACCAGCGCCACCCGTTGCAGGCCGTGCTCCTCAAGCGCGTGCAGCACGGCAATTGCTGCGCTGTTCAAAAAGCAAAATCCCATCGCGCGATTGCGCTCGGCATGATGGCCCGGTGGTCGTGTATTGCAAAACGCTCGCTGCACTTCGCCGGTGCACACCAGATCCACGGCGCGCACCGCCGCGCCGACCGCATGCGAAGCCGCGCTCATCGTGAACGGGTTCATCGTCGTGTCGCCGTCAATGCCAGCGTATCCCTGTTGCGGTGATATCGCGTCAATCTCGTCCAGCAGCGCCGCGCTGTGCGCTCGCAGGATCACCTTGCGTGTCGCTGCGGGTGCTGTCTCTTCGCGCATGAAATCAACCAGTCCCTGCACCCTCAGCAGGTCGTCGATCACGCGAACGCGATCGGGGCATTCCGGATGATGCGCACCCATCTCATGTTGGGTCGACGATGGGTGAGTGATGTAGGCAACAGTCATTGAAAGCAAGTCCTCCAGAAACAATTATCGCCTCTCGCGCGACACAAGCCCTGGCGCTCGATGACGACATAAAAAAACGGCTCCTGAAGGAGCCGTTTTGCTGAGTCGAATTTAGCTTAAACGCGTTTTTTGAACTCGTCGGTACGCGTATCGATTTCGATCACATCGCCCGTGTTTACAAACGCCGGAACCGGAATCTCGAAACCGGTGCCTTTGAGGCGCGCGGGCTTCATCACTTTGCCGGAAGTGTCGCCACGAACGGCCGGCTCGGTGTATTCCACTTCACGAACGAGCGTCGTTGGGATTTCGAGGCCGATGGCGCGACCGTCGTAGAACGTGACTTCGCACGGCATCGCGTCTTCGAGGTACTTGAGCGCGTCGCCCATGCTGTCTTTTTCGATGTCGTACTGGTTGTACTCGCTGTCCATGAAGGCGTACATCGGGTCGTTGAAGTAGCTGTAGGTCACTTCTTTTTTCTCAAGCATTACGACGTCGAATTTATCGTCGGCCTTGAATACGGTTTCGGTGCCGCCGTTGGACAGCAGATTTTTAAGCTTCGCTTTAACGACGGCGGCGTTTCGGCCCGATTTCGACAGCTCGGCCTTGACGACCACCATCGGAGCATCGTTGATCATGATGACGTTGCCAGTACGGAGTTCAGATGCGAGTTTCATAGATTAATTTTTTTAAGGTTGCGCGCCTGAAACGTTGGCAGTTTGGATCGAGTCGCGCAGAGGCGATCAATGCGGCTAATGCGAAGGGCGCTGGTTTTCGTAGCAAAGCCTTTGATTTTAGCTAACTTTTTGCTTTTTCTGCGAATTGACGAAATTGAGGAGGCGCGTAGCAAGGTCGGTTTGAGCGGTTAAGTGGTCGCGCCAGCGGGTGGCGTGGGCTTTCAACGTCTGTAGATGAGAGGCGAAATCGACGTAGGCATCGGCGTTGTTTTCGCCGCGATTGAAGGCGAGCTGGACTTGCCTGAGCGCTCGTGCGGCGTCGCTTGCAAGGCCTTCGCAGTAATGATCAAGCCATGCGTCGAGCTTGACGAAGTGGGCATTGTCGGCCGTTGGGTAAATGTGCCAGAGGAAGGGTTTCGCCGCGTACTGGGCGCGCAGGAACGAGTCTTCACCACGCACGATGAGCACGTCGAACTGCGCGAGGAGGGCGTCGAATTCGGTTTGTGGGACGGGTGAGACTGTGCGCCAAGCTGGGTCGGTTTCGTCGAACGGGGATGCGGTGGTTACGTGCGCGTTGAGAGCGGTCGCGAACGCGTGCACGGGTGCGTGGGGGTAGGCGAAAGCGAGGAGATCGGTTTTTTCGCCTTGGCTTTCCACGCCGCCATCACCCTCTCCCCGTCCCTCTCCCCTGAAGGGAGAGGGGGCTAGTTGGCTCTCCCGAATCAATCCACCGCTCTTCTCGGTAAACCCTGGGCAAAAGAAATGCTTGGTTAGCGGCAGTCTGGGATGCGGCGACGGCAAGCCGTGAACACCATCAACCCAAGCCTCAGCGGAGAGGTATTCGAGATTGATCCAGACCGGTTTTTCGGCACGCGCGGCCATGGCCAGAACGTATGGCTCGGGCGGATCACAGGCGAAGGCTTCAATGACAGTTTCAGCGGGTGGCAAGGAGTCGGAAATGCGCCATGGAACGACGTCAACACCAAGCAAATTTTGCTGCATTATTGTGGAATCAACGTCTGGCGCAATGAATCGAAACGCTGCGAGATCGTCAACAATCAGCCGCACTTTGCAGCCGTGTTCCGCGACCAGTTGCCGCGCTAAGCGCCAGCAAACCCCGATGTCGCCGTAGTTGTCGACCACCCGACAGAAAATATCAATCGTGGGCATCAGCTTTTTCGTAAAAGCTTTGCTGCATTGGGGCTAACGGCATAAAAGGCTTAGTGTCGATATTTGAGATTATTGGCGTTTGGCCTACGTTCGCCCGTCGCTATTGCATTGACTCACAAATACTCGAACTAAAGGGTTATCCGTTGACTCACAAATCAGTGTACCGAGCGTTGTTGAGAATATGAACGAGTTTAGCGTCGAGTTGGGTCTTCAGAGTGAAGGGATTCAAGCTCAATAAATGCGCCTTTAGCGCGGCTTTGGTTTTGTTGCTCGCGCCGAACTTTGAACTCATCAAACGCGCATAAGGCGTACGCGCGGTGGGCTCATAGATTTTGCGCACGCGGGTGCCGACGTATTGTTTCTTGATGAGCTTGAGTGTTGGTAGAAAGAAGTTGACGTAATCGCGCCAAGTTTGGGTAAACAGGGTAGAGATCGGTTCAACCAGATCGGGATTGTCGATTCGCGCCTAGCCCAGATACTGACGCACCACGGTGTAGTTCTTCTGCTCGAGATGGGCCTGATCATTCTTCTCGTACGGGCGGGAGCGGGTGAAGGCAATAGGTGTGCTTTGGTTCTGGAAATACTGCTGCAGCGGGTAGTTGATGAACTCAGCGCCGTTGTCGGTATCGAAGGCTTTGAGCTTGAAAGGCAGACGGGTTTGTGCGGCGCGCACAGCGTGCACTACGTTGACCGCAAGCTTTGACCAGACCGGCGCACACTCAGTCCTGCCGGAGTAGATATCGGTGCAGGTGAGCGTCCAGAAGAACTCCCCCGCGAGGGTCGAGCCGCAGTGGGCCACGGTGTCGGCCTCCATGAAGCCGGGACGGTCAAGCCCTTTGAAGTGGGTTCGCACCGGGATCAGCCCACGCAAGTGGTCGCTGGCGGGTGTGGTGCCGCTGAGGCCGTGAAGGGTGTGGCATTCAAGCGAACGGCTGGGTCGCAGTAGCCGATCAATGCTGGCCGGTGAGATGCGCTGCACCCGCGCGCGGCTCGCCGCTGACAGCAACCCGTGCGCCGCCTCGTAGTGCTTTAACCACAGCGGCAGGGTGGCGACCAGACGCTTGCTACAGGGTTTGTTGGCCGCTCGCCAGATGGACTCAATGGCGGCCACCACCGAGGCGTCTGCGGCGTAAACGGGTTTGCGACCCGAGCGTGAGTCAACGGCTCCCTTCGGTTCACTTTCTTTATGAGGCAACTCGCACCGCTAAAGCTGTGTTGCACCCACGCTTTGAAATGTCCGCTTTTTTTTCGCAATTGCGTCCCCCCAACTGCGAGGCATTCAGCAGAGTGCCTATCCCCGTAAAGGCAAACCATGTCCATCTCCACCACATTTCGGAAGTTGCTAGGCGCAGCGTGCGTCATCGTTGGGCTCGCTGCACCTGCCGCCCACGCCCAAATCTGCCCGTTCGACAGCGGCGGCTCAACCCTCGAAAACGACGGCTTGGTGCTCACGCGCTACGCCCTGGGTGATCCTGTCAACATTTCGTTGAGTGATTAAGCCACGCATTTTCAGTAGCGTGGCAACACTGTTTTCTTGGCGTCGGCAACGAAGCTTGTTGCGTGAATCCCCGACTTCCCCGAATCGCTACCCACCGGGCGCATCCGCGTCTGGCTTGTAGGGCTAGCCACGCCGATGCGCCCCGTGGATAGCGAACCGGAGAAGTCTCTTTCTTCGTGCTTTTCCAGCTCAGATTGCTCGAACGCACGCCGAAACTCACGCGGTGACTGCCAATTGAGCGCTGAGTGCATCCTCGTCGTGTTGTAGAAACCTTCGATGTAGCCAAACACGCAGCGTTTGGCCTCTTCCCGCGTCTCAAAGCCCTGCCCGTGCGTCTCCTCGACTTTCAGGCTGTGCTCAGAGTGACTACGGCTCTCCATCGGCGCGTTGTCGAAACAGTTGCCTTTGCCACTCATCGATTGCCGGTAGCCCATGCTTTGCAGGTAATTTCGCGTCTCATGCGCGGCGTATTGGCTGCCCTTATCTGAATGAAAGATGAGTCCGCCCACGCCGCTCTTTTGGGTGAAGCCGTTCCTCAACGGAAATCGTACAGGTTCATGCGGCATTTAGGAGGTCAAGTCCGTGGGTTTTGATGTTCACTGCACGTTTCGTTTGAGACCACGTGAATCCCATACTCCAATCGTATGTACAACGTGTATTTGCAGCAACCAATGTTTTCTGCGGTTTTACGTTTGAACTAAGGCGGCCCCGACGGGTTGGCGCTTGGACCACGAGGTGGATG
>JANXNI010000013.1 GCA_025354165.1 Burkholderiales bacterium
ACGCGGCCCCCTGAAGACGGGCGAGAAAATGAAGGCGCGCGTGGATGAAGAGTTGACCAAAATCAAAGAAAACCCGTCTTTGGTCAAACAGTTCTTTAAACATCCTAGTGTCTCTTATATTTCTGACTTATGAGTAATTCGCAGTCTTTGGGCGGTCGGATCGACGTAGCGGGAATCCCTTCCGAGTTACGTGTACTCGCGACTTCCTTCAATTCGATGCTGACCAGGATTGATGAAGGCATGACACGATTGACACAGTTTTCGGGGGATTTGGCACACGAAATGCGCACGCCGGTAGCCACCCTGCTGGGCAGAACTCAAGTCACGCTGTCGCAGACCCGAGATGTGGAAACGCTGCGCGACACGCTGGCAAGTAACGTTGAGGAGCTGGAACGCCTGACCCGTCTAATCGCGGACATGCTCTTTCTCGCGCAGTCTGAACAGGACAAGCATGCGCTTGACCGCGATGAGGTGCGGCTGGATGCTGAGGCCAATCTGGTCGCAGAGTTCCTGATGCACATCGCGGAAGAACGGCAACTGCAAATCGCAGTGGTGGGCAAAGCCTCAGTCAGCGCCAACCGGCTTCTGGTACAGCGCGCCATCACCAATCTGCTATCCAACGCGATTCGCCATGCGAACAAAATGACGATGATTGAAGTGACGATTGAACAATCTCAAACCATGGTGACGCTCTCCGTTGCCAACGTGGGTCGCGCCATTGCGAGCGCTGACTTGGGACGGATATTTGAACGGTTCTACCGCGTCGACGCTGACCGCAGTCGCGATTCAGGCGGCACGGGGCTTGGCCTAGCTATCGTCCGCTCGATAATGAAAATGCACGACGGTACGGTTGTTGCCACCAGTAGTACAGACGGGCGCACGACCTTTCAATTGCGATTCGCAGTGATGTGACGTAGCGCCTGACTGACGAGGCTCGCAACGGTGGAAGTTGAAAATCGTCATAGTCTGACACGGTCTCAGGATCACGTCCTACCGCATTCTGCTTGCCATGTGGCGATACTGTTGATACCCCGGCAACGACCTCCCCAATTTTTCTAGGAAAATCATGAATCGAATCAATTTCAAATTTGCGCGCACGGTGTGTGCCGCTTCACTTACGGCCTTGACCTTTGTATCTGCAGTGCAGGCTCAGACCACCGCGCCAACCGTACCTACGCCAGCAATGCCTGCAATGCCGAAGGGCATGATGGGTTCAGATGGCATGAAACAGTCGATGATGACGGGCATGGACAGCATGCAGAAAATGCCGATGACGGGCGACACCGACAAAGACTTCGCCATGATGATGAAAATGCATCATCAGCAGGCCGTTGACATGGCGCACATGGAACTCAAGGACGGTAAGTCACCCGCGATGAAAAAAATGGCTACGCAAATCATTTCCGCGCAGAAGAAAGAAATCGCTATGTTCGATAAGTGGCTTGCGAAGGCGAAGTAGGTATTCGTCCACACCCCGAAACAACTGCAATATAGGGTGCAACCCCTGAGTTCCCCGGGCACACGCTGGTCAAGTAGTCGATAACCGCACCGATCATATTAGCTATCAGCTTCGGGCTGTAACACCTACTCGACACGGGCTCAATCCTGTTTTTTGTGATGTCGAGGGTTGATCGTTATGTACGCTACCGCACAGACGGGATTGAAGTTAGGTTCATAATATTTGTTGGTTTCTCGAAGAGGGCTGCTGGTGCTATCGGTCCCCTAGCGCTTCAAGGAGTCGGTACATGGGCAAAAAGTCTCGGAAACGGCAAGTCGTTGCGCAAGTGGATTCTTCAGTGCCGCGTTGTCGCGTTGCATCGGCGTTTCTCTTGAAGGTGGCTTTAGCTCCGTCCCGGAGATAGCGCGTGCGGGGTTGAGCGAGGACGTGCAGCGGGCAAACTCGAAAGCCGCAGGTGAAGAAATTCGGGCAACGTTCAGAAAGTTGTTCGCTTATCCGCGTGAGGTCGACAACGCCGTGCAGGTTGCTCTACTGGACACTCGCGGAGTACTGGCGATCTATTTGGAACTCGGCATCGCCGAAGGAGACTTCGTGTATCCGATCACCCTGCCGCAGGTTACGAAGCGCAAGCAAAGGCGACTCGCAGCAACCCTGCGTAAGTGATGACAGGATCACAGCGGCAATCAGGCGCATGCAATTTGCGGGTTTAGAAAATGCATTTTCTACGCGCATGTTCCATAGACGCGACAGAAAAATCACAATCGTTCAGACAGTTCCAGCATCGGTTTGAGGCCTTGCCCAAAGCGAACAATCGCCTTCGAGTGATCGTGTAGCTGTTGGTACGGCAGATAGCGGACTTCTACTTGAGAGAGTTGCGCAAATGCGGGGCGTCGCCATTGCGTAAAAACCTCTTCGCGTCGTGCACTAGGTGCAACGATAAAGATCGGAGCGCTAGTGACTGTCGACGGGCTGAGGATTAGGTCAAGCATGCGCATGATGCCTGAATAGATGGACGTGGAGTGCTCTACTTCAAACGCTGCGGCCACGGTTGGTGCGCCCTTTTCGAACCAGACGACGTCAATGAGTTTGACCGTATCGGACGCGACAAGCGGCCACGCACCGAGACAGTTGCACGATAGCTCGCTGCCTCGATAAATGCGATTGCGATCATTGCTTGCGATCCACACGTCGAAGCCGAGCGACAGGCCCAAATCACGAAGCATGCCCTGCATGTCCGTGTGCGACGTGGCCTCGCCTTGATCCGTGATAGATCGCTTTAGGGCGGCGTTCGACTCCTCTCGAACCTTGTTCAACTCCGTTTGCCACAGTGCTTTCGCGGATGCGTCATCCCCGATGGGCGGTGCCGTATAGCGTCCGCTGCCGATGTCAAACAGCAAACCTGCGACCGCGCCGAAGTCATTCGACAGCAGCCCTCTGTGATCCGCGTTCACTCGCGCGATGCCCTCGCGCATCGTCAGAAAGTGATCCCATCGCCCGAGTTTGACTTTGCTGCCCGTGAGCGCGTTGTAACCGTTGACGATGGCCGTGTTAAAGGGCGGCACGAGCGTAGGATGGATGAAGTACAACAGGTTGGCCACCGCTGGCCCCAAGCCTTTAATGCTCAGTGCGTCGATTCGCCGAATGGCTTCGACTATCGCGTCGAACGTATCGCAGCAGTTGCATGAATGCAGCAGCCTCGCGAACGCGCGCTGATTGTCAGGATGTTCGTAAATGTCTGGAATACGCAGCTTTGGTTTCCAGAGAAACGCATGATCTGCCCCTTTGAACATCTGGCGCTGCTCGGCGATGGATTTGACTGCCGTCTCAAGCGACGAACCGCGATACGTATTGCCGAAGGTTCCGCCGTTGATGTCATCTACAACCAGCTCGATACCGCGCCGGATGGATCGGAAGTTCTTCAGCCGCTCGGGCCAAAGAAACCAAGTGTTGTAGGTACTGTGTGGGTCGCGTCGCCAGCGCTCAATAAGTATTTGAGTCGCTGTGGGAGTCGCGTTGTAGTTGAAGTCGCTCAAAACATCCTGCTGAGAATAAATGCAAAACCCGACGTGCAACTGTCGATCAGACAATTGACACGCATGTCATCGGTACAACTCGTACCTTTCGCTGGCCTGTGTTGAGGCACGGAAGTTCGCGACATTATCAAGTTCCAACACGACTCTACGCGCTTCAGCATCGGACGCCTCAAGTCCCGCGAGCTGCGCGGTCGCCCTTGCTACTTGATAGGTGCCGCCACCGGCGGCACTTCAATGCTTGTGGGCGCGGCAAAAAAATGCGGCGAGCATCGACGTTAGGCTTTAGCTCGCATCGCCCTGCGACGCAAGGTCGCGCTGGTGTCATTGACCAGATGCAGGGAGCTAGTGCGCGTGTGAAACTTGATGACTGTTCACCTCGACCGTGATGTGAACCAACTCTTCGTGGATGCTTAATTGCCGTTTGAAATAGTCGGGCGTGGCCTCACTCGCGGTTACGAGGGAAACAATGCACGCGTACATACCTTTACCCACTCGCCATACGTGCAAGTCTGTAATCGTTGCCGCAACCGGACTCGCCGCAATTACGTCTCGAATCTCGACCACAACCGGATGGTTCATCTCGGCGTCTAACAAGACCCGACCCGTATCGCGCAGCAATCCGTACGCCCAAACAGCGACCAGCACTGCGCCGACGACACCCATGAACGGGTCGAGCCAACCGATGCCCCAGAATTTCCCACCCGTCAGCGCAAGAATGGCAAACACCGATGTCGCAGCGTCAGCGACTACGTGCAAATACGCGGAACGCAAATTCAAGTCGTGATGATGGCCTTGCCCATCATGCGAATGATGATGGTCGTGCTGGTGTGAAGCCCCATCCTTGAGCAGCCACGCACACACCAAATTGACCAACAGCCCGACTCCGGCAATCGCGATAGCCTGATCGTACTGAATCGGCGTGGGGGAAATCAAGCGCTCGACGGACTGGTAAACCATCAGCCCCGCGACGCCAATGAGAAAAATCGCACTGGTATAACCCGCCAACACCTCTATTTTCCAGGTGCCGAACGCAAAACGCACATCGTGCGCAAGACGTCGAGCCATCGCGTACGCCATCACAGATAGACCCAAGGCCAGCGCGTGTGAACTCATGTGCCAGCCATCGGCCAGTAGCGCCATTGAGTTGTAGTACCAGCCACCCGCGATCTCGACCACCATCATTAGCGCAGTTAGTACCACTGCCCAAAGGGTATTTCTCTCGGCCAGCGGATTGCCCTCGTCAAAAGCGTGAGAGTGTTGTCGGAGGTGGGGGATCGTGGCGGCTTGCATGGGCGGGAGACTTTATGATTGCGCTATATACTATACCCTAGTATAGTAGGTACTTCTGCAGACAGGAAACTTCATGCCCCATACGATCAAGTCAAAACAACAACTGTTGACACGTGTGCGGCGCGTTCAAGGGCAAGCAGCGGCACTAGAAAAAGCGCTCTTGGCGGAGACGGACTGCGCTGCGGTTCTTCAGCAGATCGCGGCGATCCGTGGTGCCGTCAATGGGTTAATGGCAGAGGTATTGGAGAGTCACATACGCGAGCATCTCGGGATCGAGGGCATGTCGCCAAAGCAAAGGAACGAAGACTTGGAACAAGTGGTGTCGGTGCTGCGTTCCTATCTAAAGTGATCTGATCGCAGCTACGGTTTTTGCGTCAAAGTGTTTGGCCGCTCAGGCCAAAAAACGCGGTGTCATAGCGTAGTTCGGCAGTCAAACTCAAACTCACTTTCGAGCGGGTTCTTTCGCCAGCAACACGAGAATGCTTGAGGGCGAGTCACCCTTGTTCGTCCACATCCAGCAATAGTCTTCTTTGCTGGGTGTCACGAGGGTTCCCTGTCGCTCGGATACGCCGTCCTGCTTTTCGGGGAACGCAACATCTTTGCCCTGATGAAAATGGACATTGAAATTCAGCGGCGTGGACGCCTTGAATTGCCAGTTCACTACGCTTTCCTTCGGCAGGCTTTCGCAGATTTCCACAAATTTGCCCGGAGCGATGGATTGTGTGCGCTCGAACTTGCCTTCGCTATTCCATTTCACATCGATGAGTTCAGCGTGTGAAGTCGCGCTGAGCGCCAGCACGTTCAATGCTACGAACGTCGCCATCCTTGTGATTGCGTGAAATTTCAGCATTACTTGGTTCCTCTTAAACGCAGCGCATTCGTGATCACAGACGCTGAACTCAAACTCATTGCAAGCGCCGCGATCATCGGTGAAAGTAGCCACCCGGTTAACGGGAACAACACGCCTGCCGCGAGCGGCACGCCAAGCGCGTTGTAAACAAACGCGAAGCCCAGATTCTGCTTCATGTTGGTAATGGTGTCCTGCGACAGTTTGCGCGCAACAGAGATGCCGCGCAAATCGCCCTTGACTAGCGTGACCTGCGCGCTGTTCATCGCAACGTCGGTGCCTGTGCCCATTGCAATGCCGATGTCTGCCTTGGCCAGCGCGGGCGCATCGTTGATACCGTCACCAGCCATCGCCACAACACGGCCCGCTTTCTGGAAGCGTTCGACCAGTGCAAGTTTGTCAGCGGGTTTGACTTCTCCGTAGACCTCATCAATGCCCAGTTTCGTCGCAACCGCCTTAGCCGTAGTTAGCCCGTCGCCAGTCGCCATCACCACACGAATCCCAAGGGCACGAAGCGTGGCGAGCGCTTCCAGCGTGCTGGCCTTGACCGGGTCGGACACTGCAATGAGCCCCGCGAGCTTTTGCTTCACGGCCAGATACATCACGCTTGCGCCTTGCTGTCGTATCACCTCGGCCTGCTCAGTAACGCTCTCAACGATTACGCCCAGATCGCGCATCAGCGCAGTATTGCCCAGCGCCATTGGCTGCTTATCAATCACACCCCGCACGCCAATGCCGGTGCTCGACTCAAACTTGTCGACACGACTCAACGTCAACGCTTTTTCTCGCGCGGCGCGCACGATAGCGTCCGCCAGCGGATGCTCGCTGCCCTGATCGAGGCTCGCTGCAAGCCGCAGTATCTCGGTTTCGGTGTAACCCGCGAATGCAATCGCGCGATCAAAGCTCGGTTTGCCTTCAGTCAATGTGCCTGTCTTGTCGACAATCAGCGTGTCTACTTTGCGGAAGTTCTCAATCGCCGCAGCATCACGAAACAGCACGCCCTGTGTCGCGGCACGACCGGTAGCCACCATGATCGACATCGGTGTGGCGAGGCCCAGCGCACAAGGGCAAGCAATGATCAATACCGACACCGCAGCGATCAGCCCGTAGACCCAACTCGGTTCCGGGCCAACCCAACCCCAGACAAAGAAGGTAACGACAGCGATGGCAACTACGGTAACGACGAAATACGACGCCACCGAATCCGCCATGCGCTGCATCGGGGCGCGCGAGCGTTGTGCCAGCGCCACCATCTGTACGATTTGCGCGAGCATGGTTTGCGCGCCCACCTTCTGCGACTCAATGATTAATGCACCCGATCCATTCATCGTTGCGCCAATGACGCTGTCGCCTACGCGCTTGGTCACGGGGATCGGCTCACCGGTCAACATAGATTCATCAACCGGGCTTTCGCCATCGACGACCACACCGTCAACGGGCAGCTTTTCGCCTGGGCGAACGCGCAGTTTGTCGCCGACGTGAACGTGATTGAGCGGGATGTCTTCTTCGGTTCCGTCGCTGTTAATGCGTCGCGCTGTTTTGGGTGCGAGGCCGAGCAGCGATTTGATGGCGGCTGATGTTTGCGAACGGGCCTTCAATTCGAGAATCTGCCCCAGCAAGGTGAGCGACATGATCACCGCAGCCGCTTCAAAATACACTGCGACCCGACCCATCGATTGAAACGCCGCAGGAAACACGTTCGGCGCGACAGTTGCGACCACACTGTAGACGAAGGCCGCGCCCGTGCCAATGGAGATCAATGTCCACATGTTGGGGCTTCGGTTGATGATGGACTGTGCGCCGCGATCAAAGAAGGGCCAGCCGGCCCAGAGCACCACAGGTATCGTCAGTACCAGTTCAACCCAGCTTTGGGTGGACATCGCAAACCAGCCTAGCCGGTGCCCAAACATGGCCAGCACTGTCACAACCCCGGTGAGCGGCAATGTCCACCAAAATCGCCGCGTAAAGTCCACCAGCTCCGGGTTGCCATCCTCCTCCAGAGTCGGCATTTCCGGCTCTAGCGCCATGCCGCATTTCGGGCAGGTGCCTGGATGGTCCTGACGTATCTCGGGATGCATGGGGCAGGTGTACATCGCAGCAATCGAAGCTGCGACTCTGGCGAGAGGTACAGTTGGTCTTGGTGCCAGATATTTGGCGGGATCAGCAGCGAACTTGAACTTGCAGCCTGCGCTGCAAAAGAAAAACATCGTTTCGCCATGTTCGTGGCGATGGGTGGACTGTTCGGTCACCGTCATGCCACACACGGGATCCTTCAGCGGAGCCTCGGTAGACACAGTCGCGGCATGCACGTGGCCGCCGCAACACGCGCCGGCGTGTGCATCGTTGGTGACGGGTTTAGAGTCAGTGTCTTGATGATTCATAGGGGCCTCTCAGGCGCGAACGCTCTGGACATTCGACAGACAACCGAAGCGTAAACTCCGTACTCAACCCCAGAGTCAAGCCTTTTATGAAAACTGTTTCGGACGCTCAAAACACGGCGACACTGACCATAGGTCGCCTGGCCAATGCGGCCGACGTAGGCGTCGAGACGATCCGGTACTACCAAGAGCGCAGGCTGCTGCCGGTGCCCGTCGCCGAAGGTGCCTATCGACGCTATTCGGCTGATCTGGTTGGACGGATTCGTTTCATTAAGCGAGGGCAGGAACTGGGGCTCACTTTGGCGGAAATTGCCGAACTGCTGCGACTGGAGGACGGCGCTGACCGAGCCTCTATTCGACGCATCGCCAACGCCCGACTGGAGCAGATTCACCAGAAAATTGCCGACCTCGAGCGCATGCGCGACGTGCTCACCCATTTGGTGGATCAATGCGAGCGCACGAAGAAACATCTTCCCTGTCCGATCATCGCAACCTTGGCAAATATCCAAACCTCAGCTCCCTAGATTCAGCGCTTCTTTCGCGGCTTCTTGGGAGCGTAGTGGTGGCGGCGCGCATGGCGCAGTTTCCGGTGACGCCAGGCGAGCCCGCCAACGCCGCAGACGATGATGACGACCATCGCGACCATCAGCGGGCCGACGCTCGCGAGCAGCGCAGGCGGTGCATCGAGGATGGCCTTGAATTCGTGCGGCATCGATGTCCAAACGTGTCAAATCCGCACGGCCGTGCGCGCCAGCTCAGTGCCGATCTTGCGCGCCAACTGCCAGCCTGAAATGGCCGTGATCGCTGCAACACCGAGCGCAAACAGGCAGGGACCGTTGCCGTCGAATTCACGCGCTGTCAACGCGACCAACGCCATCGCTACACCCAGCTTGACGAAGCCCGTGAACTCCGCGCGGAGACGCGACGCGTTCACGGTGACAACTGTAGCGACACCGACCGTCAAAACGCAAAATCCGAGTATGGACACCATTGACCGCGTATCGATTCCGTTACCGTCCCAGAGCCCAGCATGCATCGCTGCTACCCATACCACCAGCGCGAGCGCAACCAGTATCGAAGTGCCACCAATGACCCAACAATCAATCGCGCTGCGCAACAAGTCCACGGCCTCACGGTGCACGACGTGCATACGCGCGATGTAGATCGCGAGCGCCGCAGCACTCGCAATCAGGATGCAGTCGCGCGTAGCGATACCAGCGAGAAGCGCCAAGAGCAAGCCTGCCCACGGCAACGCGCTAATCCAGCGTTGGATTCGCATCGTTTTGCGCGCTACTTAGTGGGCTCAATTGCGGTAACTACGTACGCACCGCCCTCACTGATGACCTTGAACTTGATCTTGTCTCCCGCCTGGACTTTATCGAGCATCGAGGCGTCCTTGACCTGAAACACCATGGTCATGCCGGGCATGTCCAGATTCTTGATCGCCTCATGCTTAAGCGTGATTTTCTTGGCGTCTTTGTCGATTTTGCGCACTTCGGCATTGGTCATGTCAGCATCAGCCATTGCCATACCCTTCATGGGATCTGCTTTGGCGTGATCTTGGCCCTTGCCGTCAGCGTACGCCGCGCCCGAGAGAACGGTCGCTGTAAAGGTAGCGGCCACAAGTGCAATGGAGGTGAATTTGGTGATTTTCATGGGAGATGTCCTTTAGCGGTTTGAAAGAAACGGTTTAATAAGTTTGAAAAACGCTGGCTGCCCCGTTGTGGAGAACCAGCAGAACGTTGTAGGGTTCGGTTTTGTGATCGAACGCGTCGCCGTCCATGCCCGGCGAGCCAAGCGGCATACCCGGCACGCTGAGCCCCAGCGCTTTCGGTCTTTCTTTGAGGAGTCGCTGAATTTCCCGAGCGGGAACATGGCCCTCGATCACATAGCCATCGATCTTCGCGGTGTGACAAGACGCTAATTTGGGCGGCATGCCCAATTCAGCGCGCATTGGTGCGTTACCCGTGTCGTAGGATTTCACCCGAAAACCACTGGTTCTCAGATGAGTGATCCAGTCGTTGCAGCAGCCGCAGGTTGGACTTTTCCAGACCTCGATAAGCGGTGCCTCGTGCGCCCAAGACGTAGCAGGGAGTAGCGCTGCGCTGGCGAGTCCAATGAACAGTTCACGGCGGGGGAAGGACACTCCATCAGTGCTTGTGCGCATGTCCATCGCCTTTCGCTGCAACGACCTTGATCTTGCCCACCATGCCGGCTTGGTAGTGGCCCGCAATCAAACAGGCAAAGTCGAAATCGCCCGGTTTGTTGAACGTCCAGATGATCTCGCCAGTTTTGCCCGGTGCAACGTGTGCCATGTACGGCTCGTCGTGTTCCATGTTCGGAAACTTAACCATGAGCGCGGCGTGCTCGTCCAATTCCTGCTTCGTGCCGATGACCAGTTCGTGCATAACGCCGCCCGTGTTCTTGATCACCAGTTTCACGGTGTCGCCCTGCTTGACGTCAATCGAGTCAGGGGTAAATCGCATCGTATCGGCCATGATGAGTATCACCGTACGCTTGACCGATTTGGCATCTCCTGCGATGCCCCACGCTTTTTGTTCCTTTTTGACAGGCCCGATTTTATTTTTACCGTGGTCTTCACCCTCGTGGGCATCGGCAACGGTCGCAGCGGCCAGTGCAAACAGCGCTACGCTGATGATTTTGCTGATTGGATTCATGATGATTGATTTGCTTTCGTTGGTTAAGTAAATGCTGTCGTGTCGGCAGGTGGGATTCAATGCCCCATGCCTGTGTGTGATTTGGGCTTACGTATCTGCACTTCGACCTGCTTGGCGGGCATGTGCTCGACCGGCATTGAGCCTTGCTTCGGCGCGCTCGTCTCGGCCTTGAATCGAGCCGGATCAGGTAGTGACCCTGTCCACTCGTAAGCCACTTCGCCGGCCGGGTGCTTGTACCAACCCGGGTCCGAGTAGTCACCGGGCTTCTGATCTTTGCGCACCTTCACCATGCTGAACATGCCGCCCATGCCGACTGAGCCGAACGGGCCTTTGCCGGTCATCATGGCGGCTGTGTTGTCCGGTAACGGCATGTCCATTTCGGTCATGTCTTTCATGCCGCGTTCGCCCATCACCATGTAGTCAGGGATCAGTTTGGTGATTTGTTTGGCAATGCCGCGATGATCGACACCGATCATCGTTGGAACGTCATGCCCCATGGCGTTCATAGTGTGATGGCTCTTATGGCAGTGAAACGCCCAGTCACCGGGTTCGTCCGCCACAAAGTCGATCTGGCGCATTTGCCCGACCGCCACGTCGGTGGTGACCTCATACTGCCGACTTGACTTGGGCGTCGGCCCGCCATCGGTGCCGGTCACCAGAAACTCATGACCGTGTAGATGGATGGGGTGATTGGTCATCGTCAGGTTGCCGATGCGGATACGCACTTTGTCGTTGAGGCGCACGTTGAGCGAGTCGATGCCCGGAAAGATGCGGCTGTTCCAGCTCCACAAGTTGAAGTCGAGCATGGTCATGATCTTTGGCGTGTAAGCGCCTGGATCGACGTCGTATGCGTTGAGCAGGAACACGAAGTCACGATCCACCGGATCAATCAGCGGATGCTTGTCCTTCGGATGCGTGATCCAGAAGCCCATCATCCCCATCGCCATCTGCACCATCTCATCGGCATGCGGGTGATACATGAAGGTGCCAGGGCGACGCGCCACGAACTCGTAAACAAAGGTTTTCCCCGGAGCAATGCCGGGTTGATTGAGCCCGGTGACGCCATCCATCCCGTTCGGCAGGCGCTGGCCGTGCCAATGGATGCTGGTTAGCTCGCCGAGCTTATTGGTGACGAAGATGCGCACGCGATCACCCTCGACCACTTCGATGGTTGGCCCTGGGCTCTGACCGTTGTAGCCCCACAGATGTGCCTTGAAGCCCTCACACATCTCTCGGACGACCGGCTCGGCAACCAGGTGGAATTCCTTCACGCCTTGGTTCATGCGCCACGGCAATGTCCAGCCGTTCAGTGTGACCACTGGGTTGTAAGGTCGGCCGCTTTGGGGCACCAATGGCGGCATGGTGTCTGGCTTCATTTGCATGACTGGCTCAGGTAGGGCTGCCATCGCAACGCGGCTCACTGAGGCGGCAGCCACGGCACCGCCTGCAATACCGGCTGAACGTAAAAAGTCTCTTCTGGAACTCATAAAACAATCCTTGAGTACGCGGGTTCGCAATCGGTAGGGTAGGTAGGGGTGAGGACAATCGTCGGAGCGGGGCTAGTGCATCGCATCGCCGCCTCCCGTTGGCGCGGAACCAGCGCCCATGCTTTGCATCATCACGGGTTTACCCAAAATGGATGATTGCAGCGCTACATCGGCGAGCCAGAACTGCTGCTGGGCATTGATCGCGGCGATCACGCTCGCGATCTGATCGCGGGAGTCGGCCAGTAACTCGAAGACGCCGATCAACATGCCGTTGTAGCGAAGCACGTTTTCGTCAGCGATGAGCTTGCGCAGCGGTACGATTTCATCGCGATAGTGCTTCGCTATGTCGTAGGTTGTTCGATACGCCGAATAGCTCTCTCGAAGGTTCGATCCGGCGGCGCGCACCGTGCCTTCAAGACGATTGGCAGCGGCGAGCATCTGCGCATTCATTGCATCGCGCTTCAAGTCACCCCAATCAAACACGGGCAACGTCAAGGCCACCTCGAAGCCTCGCCCTTGGGTGCGTTGCCCGTCGCCACGATCCTTCGACGTGTTGCGGATGACACTCAGCTCGATGTCGGTAAAACTCGTCAGTGCGTTCAATCCCTGTGCCGCCGCTGTCGCATTGACGGCGGCCTGCGCGGTCTTGATGTCCAGTCGCCCCCTTGATGCTGCTGCACTGACGTCGTCCGGTGCGCGAGGCACCATCGGAATGTCGGGGAGGCGTTCCGGCAAAGTCAGTTGTTGCGCTTGACCGTCCGTCAAACCGAGCAACCGTATCAAAGCCTCGCGACTCGCTGCTGCGGCGTGTGAAGCGTTAGCCCATTGCGCAGAAGCATCGGCATAAAACGCTTGCTGCCGCGCCCGTTGCAGTTTGTTGAAATTTCCCACTGCCAACATACGTCGCGCCAGCTCGGCACTCGCTTCTGCTGAATCGCTGACTTGTTTCGCGTAGACCAACGATTGCTGTGCGCTCACAGCGGCGACCCATGCCTGGCGCACCTGCGTCACCCTGTCGACAACATCAGAGGTGAGTTGCAGTTGCCCTTGCTCAAGTCGGCTTTGCGCGATGCGGCTGCGCCTAGGCAGTGTGAGAATATCGAGCAAGCCAACGCTCAGCATGCGGCCCACGTCGATAGTGCTAGAAGACCGAATCCAGTCGAGGGTCAGTAGCGGATTTGGCAAACGCCCCGACTGAGCGGCGTTCGCAGCATCGGCCCAGCTCTGCGCTAGCAGTGCTTGCATCGCGGGACTGTT